>DKJQ01000054.1 GCA_002454845.1 Ignavibacteria bacterium UBA6688 | reverse complement strand
TTAGCCATGGAAACTGAGACACTACCGGAACCGTTGCGCCGGTGTATGATGTTGGTGATAGCAGAATCTATCATAATTTGATACGAGTCGGTTTTTTAATATATTGCCCCTGACTTGGTTGCGAAAGGAACATGGGAACAAGAACACGATGGTTGATGACCGTCCTCCTCGCTGCGACAAGCTTGACATCCGCCGTCGCGCAGGATCGGGATACCGCAGGGCGTTTGAGACTGGCGCAGGGATTTGAACAGTCCGGGGAATGGGAGCGGGCCGTCTCCCTGTACGAGCAATTGCTTGCAGGCGATCCGCAGAACTACGTCCTGTTCGACGGCTTGCGTCGGGCTTATACACAATTGAAGCACTATGACAAAGCGATCAACCTGGTGCAGCAACGGCTCGTTGTTCAGAAGGGGGACATCAATCTCCTTGCAATTCTTGGCGGGCTCTACTTCCAATCCGGCAAACAAAATCAGGCAGATTCGCTCTGGCAACTGGTGATCGAGGGAGAACCCGGAAACCCGATCCGGTACCGGTTGATTGCAAATCAAATGATCGAACACCGGCAGTACGAAAAGGCCATCCGCATCTATCTTGCCGCGCGCAGCGCAACGCAGAACCAGGAACACTTTATGGAAGAGCTTGCCATGCTCTTCAACGCTTTGCAACAGTATGAAGCGGCGACGACGGAGTATGTCCGGATGCTCCGGTCGAGACCGCAGCAGTTGGGGTACGTGCAGGCGCGGATCAGTTCGTTCAGCGGGAAGGAGGAGGGGAGAAAAGCGGCCATGAAGGTTGTCCGGGCTGAAGTGGAACAAACGCCCGACGAAATCCCTTTCCATACGCTCCTGGCATGGCTTTGTATGGACGGAAAGGATTTCGAGTCGGCTTTGAACGAGTACCGCATCATCGATCGCTTGAGCAAGGGGAACGGCTCGGAGTTGCTAGCGTTCGGTCAACGCGCCATGCAGGAACGCGCTTACCACGCATCCGCGAAAGCGTTCCGGGAGGTCATTGACCAACATCCAACCCAGTCTATCGTGCCGTACGCACGCCTTGGGTTTGCGCGGGCAATTGAGGAGTTGAGCATGAGCCTGGAAACGATCTCATGGTCCATGAATACGGGAGGGGCTCCCACACTCCGGACCCCTGCTCCCGGTCCCGTTTCTGAAACGCGACCGTCCTTTGAAGGAGCGCTTGGTCTTTTCGAGGCCTTGGTGGAAGATTACCCCCGAACCGAGGTCGGGATGCAGGCGTTGTTCAGAATTGGGGTCATCCAATACGACCGTTTTTTTGATCTCGACGCAGCAGTGACGGCGTTCGAGAAGGTCCGCGCGATGCCGTATAACGCGAACCTGGTTTTCGAAGCCGTCACCCACCTTGGAGAAGTGCATACCGCGCGCAACAACCTGCCGCAAGCACGGATTGCCTACAGTTCGCTTCTTCCGGGGGCGGAGGGACCAAAGCGGGAACAAATGCTGTTCCGGCTTGCAGAGCTCGATTACTTTGATGGGAACATCGATTCGGCTCTCGCGCGGCTCGGGTGGATCACCACCAACGTTTCAACCGATCTTGCCAACGATGCACTGCAGCTTCTCTATTTCATTCAGGAAAACAGGGCAACCGCCCCCGCCGCATTGGGAGAGTTTGCAAAAGCCGATCTGCTGACCCGCCAACGCAAGTATTCCGAGGCACAAGAACGGTTGCAGGAAATTCTGCGGGTTTTCCCGTCCGCATTGCTTGTGGATGACGCGATGATGAAAATCGCCGAACTCCATGTCATTCTCCACAGATTTCCAGATGCGATCGCAGCGTTTCAAAAAATCACGAACGAGATGAACCCCGGCATTTTGTCCGAGAAAGCCCAACTGAGGATCGGAGAGGTGTATGAGTACAGGCTCAACGATCCGGAGCGCGCCATTGACTCCTATGAGCAAATTTTGACCCGGTACCCGACATCGCTGTACGCCGAGGAAGCCCGTAAGAGGATACGCCTGCTGCGGGGGGATGCAATTTAAGAAAAGGGAAAAATGTTCACCGACTCTACCAGGAAACCCGGAGTGCCTCGCGACGGGAGAGGGGTTGGAAAGCGGTTTCGTGCAAGCCGCCTCTTTCTCTTGATCCTTGTTGCGGCTGCCTGTGCCTCGGGCCAATCGAAGCTTCTGATCCCGATGGACCTCAAGCAGAGCGATCATTTAAAGTCGTACGGTGTCGCGTTCTGGGTTCTGCAGCACAACGGGGAGGTCGACTGGTTGCTGAACTACCGTGGCGGCTCGTTCATGGCCGACTTCAGCGAGGTGATCGCGCGGGAGTGCCGAATCCGCGGCGTTTCTTTTGAAACGCTCAGCGGTGTTGAAGCCGCAGGTATCTTTGCCTCAGTGCAGAACGACGAAACCAATATGGATGTTGTACGACTGGAGAAAACGCCGAAGATCGCCGTGTACGTTCCACCGAACTTCAAGCCATGGGATGATGCGGTCACTCTGGCGCTGGAGTACGCAGAAATTCCTTACACCAAGGTGTGGGATGAAGAGGTGGTCTCCGGAAAGCTCTCGGAATATGACTGGCTGCACCTTCACCATGAAGATTTTACCGGACAGTACGGAAAATTCTATGCCAACTATCGCCATGCACAATGGTATATCGAGCAGCAGGTGTTGTATGAAAAAGAGGCGGCGCGGCTGGGATTCAGGAAGGTCTCCGACCTGAAGAAATCGGTTGTCCGTTCGATCAAGGAGTACCTCGGCAGCGGCGGGTTTATGTTTGCCATGTGCTCGGCGACGGACAGTTACGATATTGCTCTTGCCGCGGAAGAGGTCGATATCTGCGATGTCATGTTCGACGGCGATCCACCCGATCCGGACGCACAGAAGAAACTCGACTTCAGCAGGACACTTGCCTTCGAAAATTTCGTGCTCGATATGAACCCCCTGCGGTATGAATACTCGGATATCGACATCCCCCAGAGCGATCCGCCGCCCATCCGGGATCAAAACACCGACTATTTCACGCTCTTTGAATTCTCCGCGAAGTACGATCCTGTCCCCACCATGTTATCGCAGAACCATGTCTCCATCGTCAAGGGATTCATGGGGCAAACGACGGCATTCCGCAAGAGCCTGTTGAAGCGGACGATCGTGGTCCTTGCGCAGCGCGAAGGGACAGAGGAAGTCAAATACGTTCATGGCAACTTCGGGCGAGGGACGTTTACCTGGTATGGAGGGCATGATCCGGAGGACTATCAGCATGCCGTCGGCGATCCGCCGACAGACCTGAACCTGCACAAGAATTCACCCGGGTACCGGTTGATCCTGAACAACGTGCTCTTCCCCGCCGCGAAGAAAAAACAGCAAAAGACCTGACAGATTTTCTCCCCCTTCTCACGCGGGGTGATTCTTCCATGGCACCGTTGTCATTGGAACACATTCTTCCCCACATCGCACTCCGAACACCGCTCTTCCACGCAGTAGAACTTGTACAGCTGGATCACTCCCTGCTGGAGCCCCACCCCCTGCAGTTTCAGTCGTCCTTTGAGCAACTGCTTTTCCATAAGTCGTGTCAGCGAGTTTTCCGTCAGCGGAGGGAAAGTTTCATACAATCGCAGCGTCTGTTCCCGCGCGGTCTTGTCTTTGAACGTTCGAGCATAGAGCAGCGCCACGGGGACCACGGCGTTGACAATCATGTCGCTGATGCGCTCCGATCCCAACGGCTTGATCGGCATCCGGCTCGCCTCATGGAAGTTGTAGTGGTGCGACCAGAAAACAGGAGGTTGTACCGCGAGCATGATCCGAAGTGTTTCGCGAAGGATGGTCATGTCGTTCGAGGATTTGATCGATTGGATGACCCTGCGGAAGAAATCTTCAGAGAGGAACTTTTGCAGCAGCGCACTCGCGGCTGCGAGCCGCAGTGTAGGAAAATTTGTCGGACGCGTGGGGAAGAACTGCCAATCGCCTGCATGGAACACCGGGCCGCGGAACACGGGACGAAGTTCCTTCCACCTCCTGATCAGCAGCCGTGCGAATTCTTTTGACTCCTTCTCGCGCAACGATCCGATTTTCGGGAGCAAACCGGCGGCGCCATAGAGAAGCGCTTGAAGAGAAATCGGGTCGTTTTCAATTTTTAAGTTTTTCGCTGCCGCCAGTGTCACGCTTCTGGCGAGCCGGATGAACGGATCCCGGTTTTTGCTGAATCCCAGGGCTTCCATCAATCCTTCGTACAGTGTCTGCTCCCAGATCAGACGCTCGGAAAGGTCTTTGGGGGTTGGTTCGGTAACGGGAGGTGGAATGTCCTCAAGGTTTCCCTGCGTCGGCAATGCCGCATAGAACCAGGCCGGCTCCCGGGCGGCAATCATGCGTACGTGTGCGAGCTCTTTGATCCGTTCTTCGAAACGGCGAAGCTTCAGTTCAAGACGCTCGACGGAAAGTCTGCGTAACCACCCCGCGAGAAGTTCAGCGGTAACCACGTCGTTGACCCCATGACACGGAATCTTTTCGGACGTTCTCGCGCGCTCGTCGAGGATGGTTTTCTGCCACAGGAATCGGATCGATTGGGAAAGAAACGGCTCGAGCACGAGGAGCGGAATACTCCGGCCGCTCTCCACAACGATCGGTTCCTGCATCCGGTCGGCTTCGAGGACCACGTGCAAAACGACCTTGTTGTAGCGCGGGTCATCCTGATGCCGGTGTTGCAGCCATTCGAAAGCGTTCCGGTGAATTTCGACATCGCCGCAATAAGTGACCGGGCCGATTTTTATTTTTGCGTTGAGAAAATCGGGACCGCCGTCGAGATTGAGCAATCCGACGTTGAGGACGAGAACCGGGCGGTTATCGGCGGTCCGGAGCTTCGACCGATGAAGGTAGAGGTTGCTCCAGATATGGCGAAGGAAACGCTCGTGGATATTAAGGGAGCGCTTCCCGGCCCGTTTTGAAGGTTGGATGGTTGATGAACGAACTGCTGGCATGACGGAATCCCCTCCTCGATCGTTCTGCTCTTCCGCTCTACGGGACTAACTGAAGAACTGCTCCTGATAGCGTTGCATGAGAGTGCGCAGTTTGGCCGCTTCTTTCCGGGCGGCCGTGGCATAATTTTTTGTGCTTGATGCGTACAGGATGCTCCGGCTCGCATTGATCACCGCAAGTTCCCCGTCTTTATCGCACCCATACCGCACCGCCAATTTCAAGTCGCCCCCCTGCTTCCCGACACCGGGGATCAGCAGTGGCATGGCGGGCACCAGAGCCCGAATCGGCTTCAGTTCGTCCGGGTGTGTTGCACCGACGACCAGGCCGAGGTTCCTCTTTTTGTTCCACTTCTTTACCGTTTGGACTACCTTTTCATACAAGGGTCTTCCCCCCACCGTCAGCCGCTGGAAATCCTTGGATCCCTCGTTCGAAGTGAGGGCTAAAACAAAAGCACACCGGTCTGCATCGCGGATGAAGGGTTCCACCGAATCGAACCCCATGTAGGGATGAACGGTGACAGCATCAAATCCAAACTCATAGTAAAGGGCTTGCGCGTACTGTTCGGCGGTGTTGCCAAGATCTCCCCGTTTTCCATCGCCGATGGTAATGATGGAAGGGGGAATGGATCGGAGCGTTTCATCGGTCACGCGCCATCCGTCATTCCCCAGAGCTTCGTAGAAGGCCAGGTTGAGTTTATAAGCGCACGCCAGATCGCTCGTTGCCTCGATGATGGCCCGGTTGAACTCGAGCACGGCATCCGCCGTCCGGGGGAGGTGTGATGGAAGCAGTTGACGATCGGTATCCAACCCGACACAGAGAAGGGACCGATGTTTTCGCTGAACCGTCGTGAGTTTTTTCTGAAATGTCATAATCGAATTAAAAAAAAAGATTGTCGCGGTTATTTAAAGTTTTTCCACATCATCGACTCCACGGGTTTCACCGTGCGCTTGTTGTATTTGGCGCCCCGTTTCTTATTGTACAGCACCTCCACCTCCCCGGATACCTCAAAATAGATAAGCTGGCCGATCGGCATGCCCGCGTAGATGCGGACGGGCTGCCGGACGGAAATCTCAAGGGTCCATGTATTACAGAACCCGATATCTCCCTTGCCTGCCGTGGCATGAATGTCGATGCCGAGGCGGCCGATGCTGCTCTTCCCCTCAAGGAACGGAACGTGTTTATGGGTCTCCGTGTATTCCTGCGTCACACCAAGGTAAAGCTTGCTCGGGACAAGGATCAATCCCTCACCGGGGATCTTGAAGTAGTGTATCCTGTTATGCTTTTTGCAGTCGAGAATTTCCTCGTCGTACATCGCGAACCATTCGGCCAGGTGGACATCGTAACTGTTTGACCCAAGAAACGACCGGCGGAACGGTTTGATCACGATGGAACCACTTTTCATTTCTTCGAGGATCTTTCTATCCGAGAGAATCATGCCATCCCTTTATAAAATTGAAGAGTATCACAGAAACATCAGGACATACGCCAGTTCACCCAAAAGCATCAGAAAGACCATCAGGGAGACGATCACAAATGTCCGGTCGCGCTCCCTCGAAAATCCTACAATTGCAAACAACACACGCAGGAACGGAGTACTGATCAGGAGAATGACCCCCGCAGACAACAACCATGGGCTCACGGTGGCAGATGGGAAAAACCATGTTCCGATCAAGCCAGCGAGGAATAACGTGACGCTTCCCCAGACTCCCGTCCGGAGAGCGCGGGAGGTAAGAAGTTCTACAGGCAGCGGGGGATGCGACGGTACGGGCTGTTCTGGCATCATCGGGAAATGAACTGGACCGCGACGAAAAGCAAAAAAAGAGCAAAGAACACCGTGAGCACCTTGCTTTGGATCGTTCGGCTGATACGGATTCCCAGGAACGACCCGCACAGAACTCCCAGTGCCGTCGGGGCTGCCACAAGGGGATTCATGTGGCCATTGGCAAGGTATATAAATGCACTGGCAGCGGCGGTGACACCGATCATAAAGTTACTTGTAGCCGTTGCTGCTTTCATGGGCATGCCGCCAAGCAATGTCATTGCCGGCACCTTGAAGATCCCTCCCCCCACCCCGAGGAGCCCCGAGATATTTCCGGCTGCAAGAGAAACCCCCATGATGACGGGCATCCGGCGCACACCGTACGAAACGATCTGCCCGGTGGCATCGTCGGTATATTCAGCCCTTAGCGTCCCTTCGTGTGCGACATCGCCCCGGGGGGATTGCCGGATTTTCCAGAACATGACACCCGAAACAACGAACAATAACACGGCAAAAATCTGTCGCAGCGTCTCTGCGCTGAGATAATTTGCCGTAATCCCACCAAACATTGCCCCGGCGACCGTGGCCGTTTCAAGCACCATGCCGAGGCGAATGTTGACCATCCCGCGCTCAAGATTCATAACAGCCCCCGCGCTGGAGGTTGCTATCACGGCCAGGATGCTTGTTGCAATCGCCTGATGCATGGGAAGCTCAAGTACGATCACGAGAAACGGGATGAGAAACACACCGCCGCCAAGGCCCAGCATGGCACCGACAGTACCGGTGAGGATACCACCGCCGAACAGCAACAGGGTCGTGGACAAGGTCATGAGGATGATTGATGCCGGTGCAAGGGCGTGTGCAGGATAAGAAAAAGTATGGAGAGTTTCAATAAAAAGAACTCCGGCAGGCTCTTGCAAAAACAAAGACGAGAGACGAATTTCAAGGAAACGTATTTTTGGTGTTTGGCTTTCGAAACGAATTCACATTCTGTAAAAGGACTCGTGTCATTCGTGGCAAACAAAGAGAGTTTTTCAACAACCTGCCCGGGGAGACCCGGTTGCTCACGCGCTGTTCAACGTCAAGAGAGTAATCTCCGGTCGCACCAACCGGATGGGGGCACCGACCATGCCGACTCCAACGTTCACGTACAACTGCTTTTCGTCTTCGACATAATGCCCCATGGCGTACTTGAACACGAGGTTCACCGGGTAGAAGCTCAACCCCAGAACCTCACCCCCCACCTGTCCACCGTGGGTATGGCCGGCCAGCGTCAGGTCCATTCCCGCAGCCTTGGCGTGAGTAAAGAAGTCGGGGCGGTGTGTGAGGAGAATTTTGAACGTGTCCGGATGCAGGTCCTGGGTGGCGAGGTCGAGGCGCGCAAAGTTACGGGTCCCGCGTCCCGCATCATCGATCCCGACAACGGCAAGTTGTTCACCGTTGATGGGAAGCGAGAGATGGGTATTGTTCAGAACGCGGATGTTCTGACCGAGGAGGGCCGCGTGAACACGTTCCGCGGTCGCAAAATGATCATGATTTCCCAGGCATCCCAGCACACCGTACTCGGCTTTCAGGTTCCCGATGGCCTTTACAAGCGGCTCAATCTCCGAATCGGAAGAGTCGACAAAATCTCCCGTAACGAATGTCACGTGAGGATGGAGAGAGTTCACGATCTCAAAAATTTCAAACATATCGCGACCAGACATGAATGGTCCGGAGTGGAGATCGCTGATATGGGCAAGAGTCAACCCGCGCAGGGAGGTGGGGAGGTTCTCAAAGAAGAGGGGGAACCGGACAATTTGATAGTCCCGGGCCGTTGCGAGCGATGCCGACAGCGGAGTTCCGACGGCTGCCGCGAGGATCCCGGCACCACCAACCCGGAGAAACGTTCGTCTTCCTTCATTCACCGTTTCAGAAGGTGATGGAGCGTACGATGTGGAATCGGACCGGCTGATCCCTTTCAGCACGGCGATTGCGTGTGTAAAACCAAACACGAGGCCGCGTCGGAGGTCGTTGAAAAGCACCAGGAAAAACCCTGCCACAACTGAAGCGAAATAGAATGCCGAGGGAAGAACAATAAAAACCTGACCGGGGGGCGAGGTATGCCATCCCACCGACCTGGCCACAAACTGAAGAACAAACAAGAGATTGCCGGTCACGAGCGTTATGACAGCCACACGTTTCCAGAATGAGTGTCGATCCGCGGGGAAACTCACCCTGACCCACCGTTGGTAGGCATGAAAGAGATAATACTGAAACCCGCCAAAAAAGGTCAGCAGAATGGTGAAAAACAGGGCAAATTGTAAGAGTCGGCTCATCGTTGTGGAAAAGGATCAATGAAAAAAAAG
>DKJQ01000097.1:5552-6049 GCA_002454845.1 Ignavibacteria bacterium UBA6688 | reverse complement strand
TACAGAGAGGTTTCTAAGTTGGCTGGGTATCGTGACGAGAGCCTATCGCAACAATGTCCCTCAGGGCTAAAGCCCTTGGCGGTTTCGGGCTTTATAAATCATCAATGATGCCGGGGTGGAACGTACCTCCGTGGAACCCCCTCCCCCTTTCCCGTGTTCTTAAACCTGTACTTCAACCATTGACGAAGGAGCAAGCATGTCCATTCGCGCTGTTAAGCGGATTGTCGAGGCAAAACCAACCATGGAAGGGGCGGGGGTGAAATTGCGCCGGGCTTTTGGGTTCGGCGAGACGGGGGAGTACGACCCGTTCCTCCTGCTGGACGATTTTCGCAACGAGAACCCCCTCGATTATCTCAAGGGCTTTCCGTGGCATCCCCACAGGGGGATCGAAACCATTACGTACGTCCTGGCCGGGACGGTGAACCATAAAGACAGCCTTGGCAACTCCGGCACTTTGGGGGACGGCGACGTACAATGGATGACCGCCGGCAGCGGCA
>DKJQ01000097.1:0-5491 GCA_002454845.1 Ignavibacteria bacterium UBA6688 | reverse complement strand
ATGCACGGCTTCCAGCTCTGGGCTAACCTCCCCTCCTCCCTCAAGATGACCAACCCTCGGTACCAGGACATCCCCGGGGGCGAGATCCCGGATGTGACCGACGACGACGGCACGAGGGTGCGGATCATCTGCGGAAGTTTCTGGGGAAAGCGGGGCCCGGTTGAAGGTATCGCCGCCGACCCACGCTACCTCGATGTGTGGGTACCCCCCGGCAAGCGCAAACGTCTCCCGGTAGAATCTTCACGCCACGCGTTTGCCTACATCTTCGAAGGATCGGGCACTTTCCGCGACGCCTCCCAACCGTTCGGCGTGTTGACGGAACAGGTGGGGATCGAGGACGATACACCGGTGCGCGAGATGACAGGAAACCGATCGCTGGTCCTGTTCGACAGCGGCGACGAGATCACGGTTCAGGCAGGCGACGAAGGGATCCGGTTTCTGCTCGTCTCGGGCAAACCAATCAAAGAGCCAGTCGCATGGTACGGTCCGATCGTGATGAACACGCAGGAAGAATTGCATCAGGCGCTCGCGGATCTTCAGAACGATACGTTCATTAAGAAGAGGTAGTCTGCCAATCTTTCGGCGAGACGACCAACGACAAGGCGGTCGGGTCTGCCAGCCCGCCTGACTGCGTCAGGCAGTCTGGCGGGGAGACCCGACCTACAGGTTGGACAACCCCGAAGACTTCGAGACCGACTCCCCGCGCTCGGTTGGCTCCCGGCCGACCACACCCCTGAATGAAAAACCCGCTTGAACATGCCCCTTTTTTTGCCTACTCTGTTTAGAATGTAAGCCGTAGCCTGCCCCCCAAGCTGTTACCCCCACCATTTTGGAGGACAGTTTTGCACGATCTTTTCTTTCTCCCATCCTGGCCCCCCGTTGTCGGCGACTTGCTTTGGTACGGAGCGTTGTTGCTGGCCGGGGAAATTACCGGCATTGCGGTCCATCGTTGGCTCCGGCTCCCCCGGCTGATCGGTTGGATCATTGTCGGCCTCATTGTCGGCCCATACGTGACGGGAGCGCTGGACCAGGAGAGGCTGGCATCGCTGAGCGTCGTGCTGAACGTCGCAATAGGCATCGTCCTGTTTGAGCTCGGGCAGCGGGTTGACCTTTCCTGGCTTCGCCGGAACCCGTGGTTGTTGGGGACCAGCATTCTCGAGAGCGGGCTCTCGTTCGCGGCCATGTTCTTCGTCCTCCGCCTTTTGGATACCCCCCCTCTTGTCGCCGCCATCGCGGCGGCCCTGGGAGTCACCACCGCGCCAGCGGTCGTTCTGGCACTGGTGCGTGACATGCGCTCCCAGGGGCAGGTCACGGAGCGCATGCTCCTGTTCACGGCCCTCAGCAGCATTTACACATTCATCACGGTGAGTGTTCTTCTCGCTTCGCTGGCCCACGAGTACCGGGGTGACTGGATATCCATTCTCGGACATCCCTCCTATTTGATCCTCGGTTCACTCCTGTTCGCCGCCGTGTTCGCCTCGATGACCCTCAGGCTACTGCACCTCCTGGGTCACCGCCAGGAATCCCAATTCATCTGCGTCATCGGCCTGGTAGCGGTTGCCGTTTGGGGGGCAACAGCCCTGCAGCTCTCCGTCGCCCTCGCTCTGATGGGATACGGCACGATGATGCGGACCTTCGACGCGCAACGTCATTTCGTCTCGCTCAACTTCGGGCGGGTGGGACGCATTTTTCTCATCCTCCTCTTCGTGCTGACCGCGGCGAGCCTTGATCTGCGGCTCCTGGGCGCAGGAGCTCTGGGAGGCCTCGCGCTTGTCCTCGCCCGGTTCGTAGGAAAATCCCTGGGGGTCTTCGCGCTCGCGCGCCAGTCGGGACTTACGAATCAGAAGGCATGGTACCTCTCCATCGGCCTCCTTCCAAAAGCCGGTGTGACGATCGTTCTCGTCCATGAAGTCAATGCCATGTACCCGCAGTTTGGCCCGGCACTGGCCACCGTCATGGTATCGGCCATCGTCATCCTCGAGCTGATCGGACCCCCCCTCGCCGCCTATGCGCTCCGCAAGTCAGGGGAAGCATTTGAGGAAGGGCAGACCTGACCATGAATGATCTGGAATTTAAACAGTCTTCGCCGTTGAGTATCGGAGTCGAACTTGAGTTGCAACTCGTGAACACGCGGGACCACGACCTGACGCGGGCCGCCTCCGACCTGTTGAGCTTTCTGAGGAATCGATCCTATACCGGAGAGATCAAACCAGAGATTACCGAGAGTATGATCGAGGTGAGTACCGGGGTCCACGCCACGTATGATCCACTGGTTCGGGAGCTTCGTTCGATCCGGGATACGCTTGTGGCGGCAGCCAAGACACTGAACATCGGCGTCGCCGGGGGGGGCGCACACCCGTTCCAGCGATGGACTGAGCGTCGCATTTTCGACCGACCGCGGTTCCGGCACGTCTCCGGCTTGTATGGATACCTCGCGAAGCAGTTCACCGTATTCGGCCAACACATCCATGTCGGTTGCGCGGGCGGAGACGATGCACTCTATCTCTTGCATGCCTGGGCGCGCTATATCCCGCAACTGATCGCCCTCTCCGCATGCTCACCCTTTTATCAGGGAGTAGATACAGCGTTCGAGTCCTCGCGGCTCAACGCAGTGTTCGCGTTTCCTCTTTCCGGGCGCGCACCGTTTCTCCTAAAATGGGACGAGTTCAATCATTATTTCGACCGGATGCGCAAGGCGGGGATTGTCGAAAGCATGAAGGATTTTTACTGGGATATCCGGCCAAAGCCTGAATACGGGACGATGGAAATCCGGATCTGCGACACGCCGCTCACCGTGGAACGGGCTGCCGCGCTGGCACTCTATGTTCAATCCCTGTCCCGGTGGCTCCTGGAGACGCGCCCCTACAGGCTCACGGAAGATATTTATCTCGCATACAGCTTCAATCGGTTCCAAGCCTGCCGGTTCGGGATGGAGGGGGAACTGGTCGATGTGCTGATGGAAACGCGCCGCCCTATCGGCGAGGATATCCTCGCTACGCTCGATCTGCTGGCCCCCCACACGAAGGACAACGGTGAAGCGAAAGCCCTGGCGGCAATCGCCGCGATCGTGCGGGATGGGAACGAGGCCCGGTGGATGCGCGAGCAATACAACCTCAACGGCTCTCTCCCCGATCTCGTGTGGAGGCAAGTGCGGCGGTTTCGGGGGGAAGAGTGACCGCGAGCTCCTCCCACCATATCCGCGACCTCCTCGACCGGATGTACCGTACCGAATCGCGTCGCATCCTGGCCACGTTGATTCGCCTCCTCGGCGATTTCGATCTGGCGGAAGAGGCATTGCATGATGCTTTTGCGGCAGCGATGGAACAGTGGCCAACCCATGGCCTTCCGGCAAACCCGCGGGCATGGCTTGTTTCAACGGGGCGCTTCAAGGCAATCGACGCGATGCGCCGAAACGCGCGCTTTGATGCTTCGAATCCCGACATCATGGAGCAGATCGAATCCGACTCCGTTGATCCGGCGGAAAAGCTCGATGAAGGAGTTGAGGACGACCGCTTGCGCCTCATCTTTACGTGTTGTCACCCTGCTCTTGCCCCGGATGCCCGCGTTGCACTCACCCTGCGGGAGGTCTGCGGGCTCACCACCGAGGAAATCGCCCGGGCGTTCCTCACCGCCCCTTCCACACTCGCACAGCGAATCGTCCGCGCAAAGGCGAAGATCCGTGATGCCCGCATACCATACCAGGTGCCGTCCCCAACCGACCTGCCCAACCGTCTCGACGGCGTCCTCCAAGTCGTCTATCTCGTCTTCAACGAAGGATACTCCGCCTCGTCGGGGGAATCGCTCACACGGGCAGACCTCTCGGGTGAAGCGATCCGTCTCGGACGCTTGCTGACGCAGCTGCTGCCGGAGCCAGAGGCGAGAGGGCTGCTGGCGCTGATGTTGCTGCAAGAGTCGCGCCGCACCGCCCGCACCTCCCCCTCGGGTGAGCTCGTCCTGCTGGAAGATCAGGATCGTTCGCTGTGGAACCGGGAACAAATCGAGGAAGGAATTGCGTTGGTCGAGCAGGCGCTGGCTTCGGGACGCTTTGGTCCCTATTCAATTCAGGCGGCAATCGCGGCGGTGCATGCGGAGGCTTCCAGCCCCGGCACAACGGACTGGGCACAAATCGTCGGGCTCTACGACGTGTTGCTCCGGGTGGAGCCATCACCGGTGATCGAATTGAACCGCGCCGTCGCGGTGGCTATGCATGACGGGCCCCAGGCTGGCCTGGACCTGATCAATGCCATCTTCGGACGGGGCGACCTGGCCGAATATCATCTGGCACACTCGGCCCGGGGGGCGCTTTGCCTCCGTTTGGGGAAGAGGGCGGAAGCACGCACTTCGTATGAACGGGCCCTGACCCTGACACGGCTGGAGCCCGAGAGGCAGTTTCTCGAGGGGCGGCTGAGAGAATTGGGTTAAACAAAATAATTTAGCCCCTGTCGAATTCCACCCCCTCCAAACGACTATTATTTGAACCCGCCATTCACCACAAAGCCTGGCTGGTGCGGAACAGTAATTCCATGCTGCCGGTCAGGCTTTCAATCAAGAAGGAGATACTCTTATGCGATTCATGATGCTGATGATCCCTGGCGTCTACCAGGGAGCCGAAGGCAAAAAGGCCGGTGCGGATTTCACTCCGCCTGTCGATATGGTCGAGAAAATGATGAAATATAACGAAGAACTCGCGAAGTCCGGAGCACTTATTTCCCTCGACGGACTCCACGCCCCCGCCGCGGGTGCCCGCGTTTCGTTCCCGGGGGGAAAGGCGAAAGTCACCGACGGCCCTTTTGCCGAATCGAAAGAGGTCCTCGGAGGATATTGGATGATCAACGTGAAGTCCAAGCAAGAGGCGCTCGATTGGGCCAGCCGTGTTCCCGCGCAAGAGAGGGACGTGATCGAGGTACGGCAGGTGTTTGAGATGGAGGAATTTCCACCCGACGTCCAGAAGGCAGCCGACAACCCGACCGTCAAGGCTCAGGTGGAAAAACACAAATCGGGCCGCTAGAGACTTACTCATCAGCACCATTCACGATTCATCTGTTTTCAAGAAAGACTTCTTCAGAGAGATGAGACTGTGGAAAAACCAAGAAAGCAATACAGATCTATCGGTGAATACATTCGCTCTTTTCCTGCACAGAGTCAGAAGAAGTTATCAGAGCTGAGGGAAATCATCAGAGAACAAGCTCCTGAAGCTCAAGAGAAGATAAGCTATCAGATGCCCACATTCTTCCTGAATGGCAACCTCGTACATTTCGCAGCCTATGCACACCATATCGGTTTCTATCCGACTCCAAGCGGGATAACGGCATTTAAGAGCAAACTGGCGAAGTATAAGAATGCAAAGGGTTCAGTTCAATTTCCTATGGAAGACCCTTTACCGAGAGAGCTCATCAAGCAAATAGTCAAGTTCAGAGTGGCAGAAAACACGAAGAAGGGAAGAAAGTAAAGGTCTCAAGTACGTTGCCCGACACACCAGGCAGGAAACCTC
>DKJQ01000228.1:1484-12051 GCA_002454845.1 Ignavibacteria bacterium UBA6688 | reverse complement strand
GGAGGAGTTCTGGAAGGATCGTTTGGAACGTCACGCTCGTAAAAGGAACACCGTCATACCATCACACATTTCTTAACTCAGGAGGAATTGCATCATGGAAAGTTCAATTGAAGTTGCAAAGCAAGCTGCGGTTCAATGGGGATACCTTGCGGCCGGGTTCGGAGCGGGGCTCGTCATTCTCGGTGCCGCGTATGGTATCGGTAAGCTTGCCGCCGCAGCGATGGAAGCAAGCGGTCGCCAGCCTGAAGTAGCTGGACAGGTCCGCACCTCGATGTTGATCGCGGCCGCGCTGATCGAAGGAGCGACCTTCTTCGCCCTCGCGATCTGTATCATTCTCGCCACCAAGTAAGAAGGGCCGGAACCCATGTTCGATATCAATCCCGGGTTGACGGTTTGGACGATCGTTACGTTTGTCCTGTTGGCCTTCGTGCTCGGTAAGTATGCATGGAAGCCGCTTCTGAAGTCGCTGCACGACCGCGAGGATGCCATCCGCGATGCGCTGGATCAGTCCGAAAAAGCGCGCGCCGAGGCGGCCGAGCTGCTGAAGCAGAACGAGAAGAATATGGCGAAAGCGGACGAGGAGTACCAGAAGGCCATGCGGGAAGCAAAGGCTCTGGGGGAGAAGTTGAAGGAAGAGATTATGACCAAGGCGCGCCAGCAGGCCCAACAGGAACTCCAGCACGCCAAAGAGGAGATTCAGCGGGACATCGAAGCGGCGAAACAACAGCTTCGCAACGAGGTGGCTGATCTGGCCATCAAAGCTGCCGAAAAAATCCTTGACGAGAATCTTGATGCCGCGAAACAGAGAAAGCTTGTCGACAACGTCTTAAACCAGTTACCAAAGAATTAACACGGCGTCGTCGGTGACGGAGTGCAGGGGCCGGTCCCGTTTTCGTTGGACCCAAACCGCCGGACCTCCGATCCACCGATTGCCGGTGAATGAGTCATCAGCCTATGCGCAACATTCGCGTCGCCCGTCGGTATGCCCAGGCCGTCATGGACCTGGGAGCGGAACAGAAAACGCTCGACCGCCTTGCGGAGGATTTTACCCTGCTTCGGCGGGCGCTCCAGGAGTCGCGGGAATTCCGGGCTTTTCTGAAGAGTCCCGTCATCGGCACAGAAAAGAAAAAAACCGTCCTCCGCGGGATGTTTCAGGCGAGACTGAGTGACTCCATGCTGGGGTTCCTGGACCTCATCACAGAGAAGAAACGGGAGGACGTACTGGGGCAAATCATCGAGGAGTTTTTCAACCTGCGCGACGAACGTATGGGGATTGTGAACGTTGATGTCCGTGCGGCCGTTGAGCTCTCGGACGATCACCACCGCGGGATCGCGAAGCGTTTCGAATCCATCACGAGCAAGAAGGTCCGGATCTCGTTCTCCCTTGACAAACAATTGAAGGGGGGATTCATCGCGCGGATTGGCGACACGGTGTATGATGGCAGCGTGCGCCGGCAGCTCGAGCTGCTCCGCGAACGTTTCACCGATGAGCTGATCCGGAACTGACGCGGCAAAACTGTAAGCTGATGCAAGAGAAGTATTATCCGCGAAGAACACAGCCGGAGGCCCACAACTGAGGATCGCGTAAGCGATCCACTGTTTGGAATTGAGGATTAGTCGACCGGGGATACGACAACTACGCATCCTTCAGATTTTGCTGACTGTGAAACCTCGTTTGAATAAGCACAGATCCAATGAGCAGGATGCTACCTCATCCGCCGGAGGCGTACTGATGAAGCCTGCGTAGCAGGCTACTGCTTGGACCCAAGCCAATGCTGAATTGGCGCATATCCCAACAGTCGCACGTTTGCGCGTGCTTCAATAATGGGCTTCCAGCTGCCTTCGGCTCTTTGGTGTAAATAGTTAAAAGTGTTTTTCAGCATCTTGCTCATAGGCAAGTATCGTAAAGGAAGCAATTATGGCAGAAGTACGACCCGATGAAGTCTCCGCAATACTGCGGAAGCAACTCTCCGGATTTGAAAAAGAAGTCGATGTCTATGACGTCGGAACCGTCCTGCAGGTCGGCGACGGCATTGCCCGTGTCTACGGTCTCACCAAGGTAATGTCGGGTGAGCTCGTGGAGTTCCCGCACGACGTGTACGCCCTGGCTCTCAATATCGAGGAAGATAATATCGGGTGTGTGCTCTTCGGTGAAAGTTCGTTGATCAAGGAAGGGGATACCGTCAAGCGCACCAACAGGCTTGCCTCCATGCCGGTCGGCGAACAGATGCTGGGACGGGTCATCGACCCGCTCGGCAAACCTTTGGACGGGAAGGGACCGGTCAAGACCGAGAAGTTTCTTCCTCTGGAGAGGAAAGCCCTGGGGGTGATTCAACGCCAGCCGGTGAAGGAGCCCCTGCAGACGGGGCTCAAGGCCGTCGACGCGATGATCCCCATCGGCCGCGGCCAGCGTGAGCTCATCATCGGCGACCGACAGACCGGGAAGACCGCAGTGGCGCTGGATGCCATTATCAATCAGAAGTACACTCACTCCGAGAGGGCGAAGAAGGAAGGGGTGAAGCCGGTGTATTGCGTGTATGTTGCCATCGGCCAGAAGGGGTCAACCCTCGCCCAGGTTGTTGCGAAGCTGCATGAGCATGGTGCGATGGAATACACGACGGTGATCCAGGCGACGGCAAGCGATCCGGCGCCGCTCCAGTTCATTGCCCCCTACGCCGGCGCCACGCTCGGCGAGTTTTTCCGTGACAGCGGCCGTCATGCCCTGGTGGTGTACGACGATCTTTCAAAGCATGCCCAGGCCTACCGGCAAATGTCGCTTCTGTTGCGGCGACCCCCCGGCCGGGAAGCATACCCCGGCGACGTGTTCTATCTCCACTCGCGCCTACTCGAACGGGCATCAAAATTGAGCGACGATCTCGGCGGTGGGAGCCTGACGGCGCTGCCGGTGATCGAGACGCAGGCCGGCGACGTCGCCGCGTACATCCCAACGAACGTTATTTCCATCACCGACGGGCAGATTTACCTCGAGCCCAACCTGTTCAACTCCGGTGTCCGGCCGGCCATCAACGTCGGTATCTCGGTCTCCCGCGTCGGCGGAAATGCCCAGATCAAGGCGATGAAAAAAGTGGCGGGACGCTTGCGCCTGGAGCTCGCGCAGTACCGCGAGCTCGAAGCGTTCGCCAAATTCGGCTCAGACCTCGACAAGGCGACGAAGCAGCAATTGCGCCGCGGTTCCAGGCTGGTCCAGCTCCTGAAACAGGGACAATACGTCCCCATGCCGATCGAAAAGCAGGTGGTCAGCATGTTCGTCGGCACCAATGGCTACCTCGATGAGATCCCGTTGGAGGATGTCGACGGCTACGAACGCCAGCTCCACGAATTCATCGAGATGAAATATCCGGATATTTTCACCGCCATTGCCGAAACAAAATCCCTGAGCGATGAATTGACCGATAAGGTCCATGCGGCGGTGAAGGAGTTCGCCGGAAAGTTCAAAGTTACTTCCACGTGACATGTAAAAGAGAATCGTTGCCACTCCCAAAGGGATCCCTTCGGGAAAAGACACCCCGCCCGACTGAACGACCCGCCCTAACGGCATGGTCGGGCAAGCAGTCGTTCGGGCGGGGAAGACGCAAAGCTTTCTTAAGAATGGTTGGATAAGTTCTTGGTGCCTTTGTGACTTAGTGGCATAGAACGGGTTCATTCAAGCAGGTCCATGGCAACACTCCGTGAAATACGCCGGCGCATCACCGGCGTCAGGAACACCCAGAAGATCACCAAGGCGATGAAGATGGTGGCGGCAGCCAAACTCCGCCGCGCCCAGGAGGGGATCATCGCGACGCGGCCGTACGCCCGCAAGCTGGCTGCGCTCCTGCGGCACCTCGTCCCGCAGGTCGACCCCGGAGTCAATCCGTTGCTCGTGACCCGCGAGGTGAAGAAGGTGATTCTTGTTGTGGTGACGGCCGACCGTGGTCTTTGCGGTGCGTTCAACAGCAATATTACCAAGGCTGCAGCACAGCATGCCCGGAACAACTATGCTTCCCTGCTTGAATCCGGAGACCTGCGGTTGATCACGGTGGGGAAGAAGGGGTTCGATTACTTCAACAAGCGGGAGTACGAACTGTATGCGAAGCATGTGGGCATTTTCCAATCGCTTGATTTCCGCGAGGCCCGCTCGATTATCCGAGAGCTGACGGAGGGGTACCTGAAAGGGGAGTTCGACAAGGTCGAGGTGATCTACAACGAGTTCAAATCAGTGGTCCAGCAGCGGATCGTGGTGGAGCAGGTACTTCCGGTTCCCCCCGAGGAAGTTGCTCAGGATGCCGCGCATATGATGCACTCGCAGGTCGAGTATATCTATGAGCCTTCGAAGGATGAGATTGTGAATGCCCTCATTCCGAAGCATCTGCACTTTCTGATGTGGCGCGTGCTGCTCGAGTCGAACGCCGCCGAGCAGGGAGCGCGGATGTCCGCCATGGACAATGCGACCGAGAACGCAAAAGATATGATCCGCAGCCTCACCCTGCAGTTCAACAATGCCCGCCAGGCGTCGATTACCAAAGAACTGCTCGAGATCGTCAGCGGGGCGGAGGCGTTGAAGAAGGCAGGATAGCCGAACGCCGGGAGGTTGTGGATGGAGGAAAATGAAAACCGCCGCCGGTCTTCCCGGCGGCGGTTTTCTATTGTACCAGACCACGGCTGCGTTGGAGCCCCTCCCCTGAGCACTATCGAAGGGCTTCCTTCCGCTCACCATGGTATTTCAGAATTGACACTGAAAGAGTACGGCTCATGGTTCTACCGTATTCCCCTTATGGGCTACTGCTCGACGTAGAATTCAATGCGTCGATTTTCCGCCCGGCCTGAATCGGTAACGTTCGAAGCGACGGGTTCGTTCATGCCTTTTCCGACTGTTTTCATCCTATTCGAGGGGATGCCTTTTTGGACGAGCCAGTTCTTCACGGACTGAGCTCGCTGCAACGACAGACTCTGATTATATTGCTGGCTCCCCACATTATCCGTATGCCCGCTGATTTCTACCGAGACATCAGGATTCGCGACAAGCGCGTTGTAAGCAATGGTGAGGATCCTCTCGGAAGCGTACGTGAGAGTCGCCTTGTTGAACTCAAACGTGACGCCCGTGAGAACGACCTTCTTGCCTTTTTCCAGAATAATGATCATATCGCCGGCCTTTTTCAGGTCGGCCAACCGACGCGCTTCGGCATCAGCCAGGTCCTTCACTCTCCTCGCCTCGGCATCGGCGGCTGCTCTGATACGCAGTGACTCTGCATCCGTTGCTCCCTTGACACGCTGTGCCTCAGCGGCGGCATCGGCCGCCTGCTTCACTCTTCGGGCTTCAGCATCGGCTAATTCTCTCACCCGCCGCGCCTCTGCATCGCTCGCTTCTTTGACCCGTCTCGCCTCTGCTGCGGCATCGGCCTGCTGCTTCAACCGGGCTGTTTCCGCGTCGGCAAGCGCCTTCTCTTTGTCCCTTGCCTCCTGGTAGCTGCTTCCCAGCGAAAAAGCAAGTCCGGCGGAGAAACCGTAAAAACCATCATGTTTCGAGTTGGTAATATCATTGAGATCGGTATCCGTACGGGCGCGTCCATCGAGTTTGTCGGAGAGTGACAGATTATACCCTCCGTTGATGGACAGGAACACGGACCTGGAAAGTCTGGTTTGGATACCGGCGCCGAAAGGAACCATCATTAAAAGGTCGGTGCCGCTGACATTCAACTGTTTCGAACCAGCGAACCCGGCGTAGAGATACGGAAACAAATCCGGCAGGGCAAACGGACTGAGGAGCAGGCGTATTTCCGCAAGGCCGGTTTCTGCAGAATACACATTGGGAGATACGAGTTTGGTATAACCCATTCCCAGTTGGCCAATAAGGTTGGGGGAGAGGAGGTCAAACTGGAGGAACCCGCGATACTGCATCCCCCATTTGTCCGCGTCATGATTCCCCCCGTGGGCGCCGCCCGCTTCCAGGCCCCACGCGAGCTTGGAATCCATAAATTGTGCCTGGAGGTGGTTCTGGAAACCGAACGCTGCGACCAGGAGAGTGCATAGGATAAAACGTTTCATGATGACGCCTCCTTGATTGGTTTGGTGGATTTTGTGAACTCTGTTACATATAGAGCATGATCAATGGTTAGCCAAGGGCTTTTCGACCGCGAATAACCCTCAGCAGTACAGCTATAATGGCAAGCACCAACAGGATGTGAATGAGTCCTCCCAGGGTCGCGGTCAGAAACCCCACAAGCCACAATATCACGAGCACGACCGCAATAACGTATAGTAGGTTCATCTTCATCCCTTTCCATGAATTCTCAGTTGATTGCTGATGACCCTCGGTTGAATTCAAGGGCGGAAACTTGCCGACGCAGCACCGACGGACTGGATCTCCATGCCTTTGGTACGAACACCATTGCTTCGAACCGTGTCTCCCGTGACCTTGCTGAAGCTGAGAAGCTTATGGAGTCTGTTGGCATGCTCGACCAATTGCTTCGTCTGCATCTCCAGTTCGTCCACCCGGGGGGACATCAGGCTCAATTGCTGCCGAAGAATCTCGTTCTCTGCAGAGAGAGTATGCGTCTCGCGGGACCCGAGAGTGCTGGCAAAGGACTGATTCAGTTTCGCGAAACCGAAGAGTAGGATAGTCCCGAGAACGATTCCCATAAGAGCGAACTTTGCTCCGGCCCACTTCGCTTCAACGAACGTTTGTGATTCCCTTGAGTAATAATACAGTTTCACCCAACCCTCCACCGTCCGGCACGCGGACATGCCCTCTTCAACCACTGCGACGTGTCACATCCTTGATGTTTCTTTCTTGCTTTTTTCTCTAACAATCTGTCAGAAGCGCATGTCCGATGGCGTTCCTCAGGCGTGCGCTCCGCAGACGAAGATATTTCCATCCGGTTCTTCCAGAAGAAACCCGGCCTGGTGTTCGGAATGCTTTGTCGCCCGAACGATCCCGAAAATTGCTGCTGCCCCTCCTATGAAGAGGACGCCGAACATCATGGTGAGTACGTTCTTGTTGATGCCTGATTCTTTCATAGCACGTTCATTCCGTTCTTTCAAAAGGGACCGGAGGCCCCTGTTGCCCCATATGGTTTGTATCCACAAACGGACATCTTACTTTGCCGGCACGACGATATCGATGATGACGTTTCTATTGTAACAGCGCTCTTCGGGAGTATTGTTTTCAAACACGGTATAGCGGAAATCCTCGCCGAACCCGTACGTTTCAAATGTGACCCCGCTCTTTCCTCTCGTCGCGATCGCTCGTTCAAGGATGGCCTGGGCCTCGGCAGCCCTCTCATACGACAATGTCTGATTGAATTCATCGTCTCCGATAATATCGGTATGACCGTGGATGATGACCGTTCCGCCTTCAGGAATCAGCGGCGCCACCATGTCGGTCAGGAACGTCGAATATTTTTCGACGGTTGCGGATGTGCCGAATTCAAACAGAATGCTGAACCGCAGACCCTCTTCTTTCACCTCTTCCCGGCGGACGAGGTGCACGGAACCCTCTTTTCTGACGGAACGTCCGCGCTTCGTTTGTCCGAGCATCACGACCTTGTAATCCCCTTCGGCTCGAGTTCCCAGGATGGTTCTTCCTGGTACGCTCTCCCGGTCCCGCGTGAACGGCCCGTAACGTTGAACGGACCCGCGTTCGTCGCGCACTTCCAAAGACCACGACGAGAGAACGTCTCTTGCTCCTGCGACATTGAACAGGACGTGGCTGTCGAGCGGATCTTCGTGCACAACAACGATTTGTGTCGGTTTCAGCGCGTCGAACGGACCCCCGACCTGCAACAGCATCTCTGGCGAATGACTCTCGATATCAACCCGACGATCTTCGGCCCGCAGGAGCGTGAGCTCTCGTATGCCGCCCGGTTGCTCCGATGGAACGCGGGGTTTGTCCTGGCCTGCCGTGACGATTCGGGACCCGTCAATGCCAAAGATTGTCACAAGATACCGTTTGATCGATTCTGCAAACGCCTGACCTTCCGCCGGACCATTCGCTGACGAGCCCGTTAACGTGATGCTCGCTCTCGGACTGCTCCTCAGCCGATCACCCAGGATGTTCAGGATGTTATAATACAGCACCAATTGTCGTTGCGACCGACCGGTCATACTGGCCGGCTCTACCAGTTGCAATTGATCTTCTCTAAACCTTGACGCCTGGTCTGTCGTCAGCGCGACATAGCGGTTCGGTACCTCGCTCGATCCTTTATCAAAAAAGACGTAATTCCGCAGCGGGAAGGTCTCCCGTACTTTGCGCTGAACCGGTACGGCCTTTGGGGCCCGGATCGAAAACTGAACATCACCCTCTGGGACGACCGGACGGGGAACGACCGCACGCGGGATGATATCCCCGCTTCCAAACTTCAGGGAAGCGCCTGCCCGGAAGACATTCACCTTCCAACTTTCCACGGAGCGTGGTCCGTGAAAGTCCGGTGAGAATGAAATAAACGGTGAGAAATTGACCTGTGTTTCGGCGTTTTCAGAAGAGAGCGGAATGTCTAACCCGATTCCGGCCTGTGCCGAAAACACCATCGCGCGCATATCACTCCACGTGTCCGTGCTCTGGAAACCAGGATTTCCCTGGTGGGTGTATGTAAAGTCCTTCCCAACATTGAAACTGAAAGTCGGACCGACAAAGAGGTAGAACCCGGATGAAACCGTTCCGATCCGCAAGCTCGGTTCGACGGTGATATAGGTGGGGCTTGTGGACAGCGCTTCCGGACAATCGTTGCATGGGCTTATGATACCGTCGAACGATCCACGCCGATCATCATATCCCACCTGCAGGATGCCGCCCCACACGGGGTCCGGGCGATACTCCAGAAGAAGTGCGGCATTGAATCCCCTTCCCTCCCCTTTATGGAAGGGCCCCGGGGATGTGATCGCGGCGTTCAACATCTGCGTTGTTCCGTAGTAGAAATTGAAGTTCAACGCGCCGGATGCGCCATACCACCATACCGGTTGTGCCCTTTGAACATCCTGCTGTGCAACCATCGTTGTGATGGCACAGACCAGGATCAAAGAGCTGAAGATTAGTTTTTTGAGCCAAAGGCTCATCAGCCTCTCGCTCATGACGAACCTGCGAGATCGATACATAAGAACCTCATGGATAGTAAGAGTAGGATTGTTGTTCATGGTGAACTCACGATATGGAGATACTGATGATTGGCCCTCATGTCTCTCATCTTCATCGCCCGTCAATGCGAGAACCTGTCCGACCTGGGATGGAACTCAGCGATTCCTCTTACGGGTACGCCTCGGGCTTTGAACCGGGGCGTACCCTTGTGAGGTTTCTCGATTTCTGCTGCGATCGGTATCGCCGTCAATGTGAATATTTCTTTTCGTTTGCATCATCGTACTTCTCTTTATCATTCTTATCGGACTCTCCACATGCCTTGTGAAGCTGGATGTTGCCGCCGCCGATCAGAGTGCCCGAGGCAGTGTAATCCGAGATTTCCAGACTGAAGCTGTCGTCGCGGCCGGGCTCGCCGTTGTCCGATACAACAACTGTGTACGGGAAGGAACCCTTACCGTTGATTTTGGCAATACCCTCGATCTGACGTGTCACGGCATCGATGTAGATGTACGCCGTAACTTCCGTACTCTTGACCTTCATCCCATCGTGGTCATTGAAGGAGAGCTGGCCCCAGAACTTGCCATTTTTCATGCCGCCGCTGACGCCAAAGGTCGCCTTGTCGCCAATCCATCCTCCACCAGTCACGAAGTCTCTGCAATTCTTGGGCGGAACAGAGCCGCCGTCGGAGGTGCCGCAGACCGAGATGTTTTGGGTAACCATGGTTACTTCACCACCCAAAGCCAACATTCTACCGGACACGCTTGTAGGACCGGACAAGTTCGCGGCGGAAGTCATGGTAATGGTCGTGTAGGCAATTACGGTTCCAATGAACTCGGCCCCATCAATCGTCGCTGAGGAACCAACAGCCCAATACACATTTGAACCAAGGCAAGTCGGATTGCCGGTGTTGATCGCGATGACTTTTGAATCATGCATCGTGACAAGCGTGGTACCCATCTGGAAAATAAAGACGGCGTCGCTGTTACCCTGGAAGTCAAGGTAGACCGTACCATTGACCTGCAGGTTGGCAGACGGGTCAAACTTATAAACGCCGGGCGTGAAGGTCATTCCATTGAGCTGATAACCATCACCCGAGTAGATACTATCAGGCGTCTGGGCTACGAGTTCATTGTACGCGATGGTGGCGTCATTATGAGCCGCTTCTGCGACAGGACCTCCCGCATAGATCGTCCCGGTCACTATCCCAAGCCCTGCTGTCACTGTCCCTGGACCCATGATTGTGTTTGACGCGAGGTCGAAGCCGGTGATTGCGGTACCCGGGAATACACCCAGATCTCCGGTGATGAGTGATGGACCGGCATTGGTGACAGTCGTCCCACCCAGGACGGCGAAGGTCGAAGCTGAGCCCAAATCAACAGTCGTTGCCAACGAAAGCGACCCACTGAAACCCTGCGGGCCGGCGAGCGCGTTTGGTTCGCCCAGTCCGGATGGGGGGTTGACCTCGCAGGCCGCGAGAAGCAGCAGCGCAAACGCCATCGA
>DKJQ01000228.1:0-1364 GCA_002454845.1 Ignavibacteria bacterium UBA6688 | reverse complement strand
GCTGTTGTTGTTTCTGCATGAAGTTGCCCCGCTCTTCACACCCAATCGTAACGACCGAGGCACGTTGATGACCAAGTTTATGATTGGAACGACTGTTGGAATCTCTGACTCTGTTCTCGCAGCACGTGGGGGGTAGGCCCCACCCGCCAAACTCACCATTCTGATTGCCGACCCCCCTTCGTGTGCTGCTCTTCCTTGAACGATGGCTGCTATGACGGCACATCCTTGCTCAGCAGTATTCTGTTGCAAGTCTCGATCTCGGAACCCTGCCCGCCGGATGAAATCCCGGCGGGCAAGTTCCTCGACTGTGACTCTTACTCGAGATCCGGTCGAATGATTGTGGCTGACTGCAAAACAACCGATCCGGCTGCCGGACCTTGTATGATCGCCCTGCCGACCAGGTTTGCACCTGTCAAAAGTGAGATGCTGCTGCTGGCGATGACTGTTCCCTTGAACTTGGAAGTCGTACCAAGAGTGACCGCAGTTCCGGCCGCCCAGAAAACATTCGCCGCCTTCGTGCCATTTGTAAGGACAACTTCGCTTGAGGACTCGGTTGTGATCGTCTCTGCCGCACGAATGACGAAGACGGCATTGACATCACCCTGTCCATCCAGGTACAGGAAGCCACCCGGAGATATCTCGATGGAAGTTCCTGACTCATAGAGACCGGGATAGAGTGTCAGTCCGTTGAGATTTCCCGAGATCGATGTCGGGGTTCCACGTGTTGCAGCTACGGCGTCTTGATACGCTTCGAGCGCATCCTGTTTCGCCGCAATCAGCATCGCAGGAACAGGATCTGCGTCAGTGGATATGAAGATCGTTCCGGTAACCTCGGGAGGTGTGAGGCCGCATGCAGTGCCGGGATAGAGACCAACATCTCCCAGAATTGACGACCCCGGAACATTGGTGATCGACGAGTGGGACAGAATCGCAAAGCGCGCTGCTGTTCCAAGTTCGACCGGTAATTGACCCGGGGGCGGAGGCGGTGCACCGACGATGGTCGTGAAGCTCCATACGTAGTCACTCGCCAGCGCATTCCCCGCCAGGTCCTTCGCGTAGGTCGTAATCGTGGCAGTGTAGAGAGTGTTCTCTGCAAGATCGCTTTCCGGTGTAAAGGTCGCAGCCAAGCCTGAGTAACCTACCACACCTGTGACAGGTGTTGCCCCCTGCATGAGGGTGAAGGTTCCGGGGGCGGTGAGTGTCCACGCATCCATTGCCTCACTGAAGTTTGCAACGACGATCTGATCAATGGGCACTTCCACTGCGTTGTTGAGAGGATCCGTCGATGTCACGGTCGGGAGTCCGACGTCCGCGGTGGAGCTGGTGGTAAAGCTCCACACAAAGTCGCTCGGCAGTGCATTGCC
>DKJQ01000343.1 GCA_002454845.1 Ignavibacteria bacterium UBA6688 | reverse complement strand
AAACGTCACCGGATGGTCATTACATCGACGTGAACCCGGCGCTCGCACGCATCTATGGGTATGATTCTCCCACCCATTTGATCTCAGCAGTGACCAATATCGAGTCCCAGATCTACGTCGACGCAAACAGGCGCCTGGAGTTCAAACGCCTTGTAAAGGAGCGGGGAGAGGTGAGGGATTTTGAGTACGAGGCCTATCGGAAAGACAGGACCCGGATCTGGGTCTCCCAAAGCGCCAGGGTGGTGAGGGATGAGAAGGGAGGGGAGCTGTATTATGAGGGGACCACGATCGATATTACGCGCCGGAAACGCGCGGAAGAGGCCCTGCAGCGAGCCAATGCGGAAATGGAGCAGAGAGTCCGGGAGCGCACCGCGGAACTTGCCCACGCGAATGATGAGCTTCGCACGGAGATTATCGAACACGCACGGGCGGAAAGGGAACTGCGGGACAGTGAGTTGCGCTACCGGACGCTTGTGGAGCTTTCTCCCGAGATCATCGCCGTGTACCGTGAAGGAGTGATCCTGTTTGTCAACAATGCGGGGGCGGAGTTCGTCGGAGCTGTTCACCCCAACGAACTACTCGAGAAGCCGATCGCCAGCCTGTTTCCATCGGAGAATCCCGATCACGCACGGAGTGTCATCGAGAGGATCGAACGGTGTGAACCGGATAGCTTGGTTCAGGCCACACTGGAAGGAGAAGGAGGGGAGGGAAGAGTGATCGAAGCCTCCTCCGCTCCCATCGTGTACCTCGGACTGGATGCCCGGCTGGTGGTTCTGCGCGACATTACGGAAAGAAAACGGACGGAGGAGACCCTGCTGGCCTACCAGGAACAGTTGCAATCCCTGGCGTCTGAGCTCGCCCTCGTCCAGGAACAGGAACGCCGCCGGATGGCAACCTATCTCCATGACAACATCGGTCAAGCCCTCGCCGTCCTCAAAATGAAACTCCAGGAACTGAAGGAGGTCATGGAACAAGAGTCCGTCACGAACTCGATTGAACGGATCCTTGAATTGACGGAAACGGCTATCCAGGAGACCCGGTCCCTGACGCTCGACCTCAGCCCTCCAATCCTCTATGATTTGGGATTTGAGGCCGCAGTGGAATGGCTTGCCGATAGGACTGGCGAGAAGCACTCCCTGAACGTTGTCGTTCAGGACGATAAATCGGCTAAACCCCTCAGCAACGATATCAGAGTGGTGCTGTTCCAGGCTGTGCGGGAACTTCTCCTCAACGTCGCGAAACATGCCCACGCACGGAATGTCCGGATCGTTATCGGGCATAGCGACCATGAATTACTGCTGACCGTCGAGGACGATGGCAAGGGCTTCGATACTTCCACCTTGTACCGGCATAAAACGCCGAACAACAGCTTCGGCCTTTTTAATGTGCGGGAGCGGTTGCGCCATTTGGGAGCGTCGGTTGAAATATCCTCCATGGCGGACAAGGGAACCGTCGTTCACATCCATGCCCCGCTGAAGCAGGAATTCAGGAGCGCTTCATGAACACGGAAATCCTTCTTGCGGACGATCACCAGATTGTCCGCGATGGACTGAAATCGTTGATTGAAAAGCAGCCGTCGATGCGGGTCGTGGGGGAAGCCAGCAACGGGCGGGATGTGGTGCGTCTTGCGGGCGAATTGCAGCCGGATGTTATTATTCTCGATATCGGCATGCCCGAGCTCAACGGCATCGATGCAACGCGGCAGATCAAGGGGCAGTACCCGCTCATCAAAATACTCGCTCTCTCCATGCAATCCGATTCCCGCTTTGTTGCCCAAATGCTCAGCGTCGGGGCTTCCGGCTACCTGCTCAAAGATTGCGCATTTGAAGAGCTGAGCAGGGCCATTCGGACTGTCATCGACGGCCAAACGTATCTCAGTCCGGGTATTACGAGCCAGGTGATCAAGGATTACGTCCGCCGGATCAATACCAGCGACCAGTCAGAAGGGCACTTCCTGACCCCGCGTGAGCGCGAAGTGATTCAACTTCTTGCGGAAGGGCTTTCCACCAAGGACATCGCGGCTCATCTGATTATCAGCGTGAAAACAGTGGAAACCCACCGGACCCAGATCATGGAAAAACTGGATATGCATAGCATCGCCCAATTGACAAAATATGCTATTCGCGAAGGACTCACCAGGCTTGAAGACTGAGAGGGTCGCGTGTGTGACCTTTCTGCCACCAAAAGGTCAATGATACCGCATAGTTTTGAAGACATTTCCGGTTGATTTCTACCAGCGGTTCGTTCCTGCCGACTTTCTGCACGCCGCCCCTTCGTCCCTGATACGATCTCTCCTTTCCCTCTTGGGAATTTCCCCGCGCAAAATCAGGTTTTCCCCGATTGTGCTCTCCCCGACATTTCTTTAAACTCTCGATGTTCTCACACATGAGAAAGTTCTTCCTCTAGAAAGCAATTACCCGTCTTTGAACGAACACCCGAATTCCTGATCAAGGGCAAGCTTCATCGCCCTGAATTGATGTTGCTCTCACACGGTTATCGACTCAGTAGGTAAAGCCGGCGGCGATCCCCTCAACCACAGGGCGCGCGCCTTGATCATGGCTTGAGTCGGCACCTGATGTTGCACATCCTCGCGAATCGATTTTTTTCCATCATACACATCAAAGGAGGCAGGCCGATGCGTTCATGGCTACTTGGTACAGCACTACTTTGCTTGACGGCCTTTCCGCTGATTGCCCAGGACGGCAAAATCAGGGGCAGGGTTGTGGATAGGGAGACGCGTGAAGAGTTGGTAGGCGCGAACGTGATCATCGAGGGGACGTCGCTGGGAGCATCAACCGATCTTGATGGAGAATACGTCATCCTCGGAATCCCACCCGGAGTGTATACCGTCAAGGTTTCGTTCATCGGCTATTCGGCGATGACGGTGGCCAATGTGCGGGTGAACTCGAACCTGACTACCACTCAGGATTTCCAACTCTCCAGCACAGCCATCCAGGTTCAGGCGGTGGAAGTGTTCGCCGATCGCCCGCTCGTGCAACGGAACACGACCAACACCGTCCGCATGGCGACGCAGGAGAATATCCAGAACCTCCCGTTCCGCGGGATCGATAATATCCTGGCCATGCAGGCCGGGGTTGTACAACAGGATGGCGTTCTCTACGTCCGAGGCGGTCGGGCTGGTGAAATCGGGTTCTACGTGGACGGGGCGAACGTGACCAATCCTTTCCTGAACGCGGAGAATGTGAGCGTCATCCAGGAGGCGATCGAGGAACTCCAGTTACAGTCAGGCGGATTTACGGCGGAGTTTGGCGGATCCACGTCGGGCGTTGTACGAACCACGGTACGGACGGGGGGGAGCAAGCTCAAGACGACCCTTGATTACCAGACGGACGATTTCGCGAAACCGGGCGAACAGTTTCTCGGCACATCTTCCTTTGGATTTCGGAATGCCGTCCTGACCGTCAGCGGACCTTTGCCTTTCTTTGAGCAGGTCAGGTTCTTTGTGGCGGGGCAGCACAACTATGTGCGGAACCGGCAACAGATGTTCCTTGAACCTTTTCGGTTTGAAGGACTCGTTACAGACGGGTTCGGCGGACGTCCGGAAGGGGAACTGCTCCCAAATAATGGCGTCGTCGAGTTCAAGAGGAATTATTTGTACAACAACTGGAGGGAGAATAACACCCTGCAGGGAACACTTGTGTACGATATGAATCCGTTCAAGTTCCGGTTTACTGGGAGCTACATCGGGACCGAACGACCGACCGGGGGGCAATGGCCTACCGCCTTGGCCCAATATTTCAACCAGGCAAGGAACCGTATGGTGGAGACGTCAACCGGCTTCGGGAATTTCCGGATGACACATGTCCTGGGCCCTGAGACGTTCTACGAAATCGGAATTGCCTATTCGGATCGCGCAAATAGAACGTATGACCCCACGTTTGGAGACGATTGGTGGCTGTATCGGGACAGCATTGCCAACGCATCGAAAGGATATGCGGAGTTCAGCCGCCGGTTTACCGCGCCGATTCAATTAAGCACGATCAACGGTTTTCGATTCGACTATCCCGGCACACCGACAAACTCGTACTCCAGGGACAGGCAAACATCGATTTCCGGCTCCATCGACCTGACCTCCCAGATCAATACGAACTTCGAGGTAAAAGCCGGAGGCCGCATCGAGAGCTGGACGGTGCGTGACTTCAATGTCGGGGACATCTCGCGGCTTCTCGAATACCAGTACGGAATTGACGGAAAACAACTCCGAACCTTCGCCAACGCGGAAGAGCGACGGATCCTCCTGCGGCGACAGGGTGCCATCGACAATTTCGGTTACGATGTTGACGGGAACGAGTCCGATGAGGGATTCGACGCACCGCGCGAGCCGTTGTTTGCCTCGGCATACATCCAGAGCAAGTTTGAATTCCAGGACCTGATCCTCAACCTGGGGTTGCGGGTGGAATACTATGATACAAAAAACCTCAGGCCCGAGGACCCCGCCACCCCGGCCTTTAATACAACACTGGATGCGATCGATGAATCGGCCCTTATCGAGACCGATCCGTTCTTCTACTTCCTGCCGCGCCTGAGCTTCTCCTTCCCGGCAACGGATAATACGGTTTTCTATGCCCAGTATGGAAGGTATGTCCAGCTCCCGAACCTCGACCGGATCTACGTTGGGAATGGTCCTCTCAGCACGAGCATCAGCCCGATCACCCGTTCCGCCATTGGAGGTTCAACGGCATTCCTGGCTTTGCCCGAACGAACCACACAGTTCGAGATCGGCATCCGTCAGATTCTTTCCGATAACTTCGCTTTCACGCTGAGCGGCTTCTACAAGCACGTCAAGGACCTGCTGCAGCACAACAAGTATCCAACAATGGAAAACCCTCTGTTCCGCACGTTTAAGAACGAGGACTTTTCCACGTTGAAGGGATTGGAATTGACATTTGAGCTTCGTCGCACGAACCGCCTCGCAGCCAATGTCAGTTATACCCTGACCGATGCGGTGGGTACTGGGTCGGATCCAACGGACTTTTCGGTTGCCGTTTCTGATGTGACAATCCTCTCACGCTTTCCCGTCTATACCAACCCGCTGGCCTTCAACCAGGCACACCGGGGCAACCTGATTCTCGATTACCGCTTTGGGAAGGGAGATGGGGGTGCTGTCCTGGAGGGGATGGGGATGAACTTGATACTCTCCTTCAACAGCGGCCACCCGTTCACAAAGATCAAGGAGCTTTCTGAACTCGGACAGACCGACGCGTGGCGGGTTGCCATACGGACACCGTCTCGGAGAACTCCCGTTGAGGCCATCAACAACTCCACCACACCATGGGTTTTTAACGTCGACCTGAACTTCAGCAAGGTCTTCTTCATGGAGGGTTTCAATCTGGAACTGTATGCCAATGTCCTCAACCTCTTTGACTCCAAGCAGATCGTTAATCTGTATGAGACAACAGGCTCGGCGCAGGATGACGGATGGTTGACGAGTCCTCTCTCCGCCTCGTTTTCGAACATCCCCCGCTATGAAGAGTTTTACCGGGCAATCAATCTCGACAACCGGTGGGCCTATATGAACCAGTTCGGGCGCGATCTCTATGGAGCTCCGAGACAGGTCAGAGTAGGAGTGAAGCTTGAATACTGAGTTTCTTCGACCGGGGCGTCTCACCACAGACGTCGTCATGGCCTCATTACAAGTATGGGAGAAGAGTCGCATGAAAACAAACAGACTGAAATTTTCCATCGTGGTGCTCGGCTTGGTCTTGTGCTCGGCGGAGGTGGCCCGGGCCCAGACAAAACCCACGCACGCACGAATGAATATCAACAACATGGGCTACTGGTATCGCGCGGATGGTCATTCGCGGTACTCTCCCAATGGAACACAGCATATCATTTTCCCTGAGGGGACCAGCACGGCTTGTGCGTCGGATGGAGTCATCTGGGGAGGGAATGCCTATCTCGATGCAGCCCACACGCAGCCTGCGCCCGGACAGTTGTTTCGTATGGGGGGGCAGTTCCGCGGCCAGGTATCGTTCCAGGCAGGACCCATCGACGGGTTCGGTGCATCCGCGGTGGCCAGGAATCCTGCCGATGCCGATATCCGCATTTATCGTATTCGACGCGATTACCGAAGGCTCGCAGAATCTGAACTCCGGCTTGAAGCGGCCCAGGTGAACCAGGTGGGGCTCAGCCTTGCTACGAATGTGCAGATGCAGGCGGTTCTGGATCAATATGAGCGTGACTGGAACGAATGGCCGGTCCAAATGGGCGCCCCCTATATCGATCGAAACAAGAACGGCGTTTATGACAAACCGCCCGCGTTCAGCGATACGTTTACCGTGGACAGCCTCAACTCCGGCAATTATGATGAGCCGGGGATAGCGGGGGTGGATCCGAATTCCCCGGCCGACCAGGTGATCTGGACGGTGAATAACAACCTGAGTCCCAATTCCGATCTTTTCGCGACACAATCGGATGGCTGCGAAGCACAACACACACTCTGGGCGTATAAACGAACGGGGGCTCTGGGACAGGCTCTGTTCCGTCGCGTGAAGATCATCAACAAGGGAGGGGTGGATATCGGCGGTGGACAAAAGGCAGCTCTGTATCTTGACAGCGTCTACATCGCGTCCGAGTCAGATCCCGACCTTGGGGACTTTACGGAGGATCTGATCGGGGTCGATACAACGGCGAGCCTGGCGTACATCTATAATGCGTTTGCGCGGGATCGTCAATATGCTTCTTTCGGAATTCCTCCTCCGGCGCTTGGTTTCGATTTTCTTCAGGGGCCTCGTGTTCCTGCACCCGGCGATTCCGCGGTGTTCAATATTAAACGCATCCATGGGTGGAAGAATCTTCCCGTGACCTCGTTTGCCTTCTTCTCCTCCGGCAGCGCAATTGCAGATCCTCCCGCAACAACGTATGAAGGGGCACTGCGGTTCAAGAAAATGTTCCGCGGGTTCGTTCCCGACCCTTCCACCGCGGCGGACCGGTTTTATCCCTTCCCCCCGGGCCTGACGCCCAATAAATTCCCACTCTCTGGTGATCCTGTTACGGGAAGCGGCTTCGTCGACGGCCTCGGGACACAGTATTCCTTCGCGCCCGGTGATCGGCGCATCGTGTTTGCCAGCGGACCGTTCACGCTGGCTCCCGGAGATACACAGGAGCTTGTCGTGGCATACGTAGGCGGACTCGGTGCCGATCGTCTTTCGAGCGTCGCCGTCATGAAGTTCAACGATCGGTTCGTCCAAAACACGTATGATGCGCTCTTCCAGGTCCCCAATGCCCCTACGCCGCCAACCGTCAACGTGGCAGAGCTGGATGAAAGGATTGTGTTGGAATGGGGAAGCGATCTCGACAGGATCGCCAACACAGAGGGACGGGAAAACAATCCGGGCGCGTACCAGTTTGAAGGATACAATGTCTACCAGTTCCCCAGTCGTTCCTCCACGCTCGCGGATGCCAGGCGGCTCGCAACATATGATGTCCTGCCGGATCCGACGGTGATTCTCGATGAGCGATTCGACAATACCTCGGGGCAAATCCTGAGTGTGCCGGTCCAGTTTGGCACCAATAGCGGTATTAAACGTGTCTTTGAGTTCCGCCGGGACTATGTGCGCGATATTGACAAGGTGTACAATGGCCAGGAGTATTATGTTGCGGTGACGGCTTACAGCCATTCCAAGATTCCCGGATATGTACCCGCGTCCATAGAGTCTGATCCCATTATTCTGTCCGTTCGGCCTCGTGTTCCATTTGGCAAAGTCCTTCTCTCTGTCTACGGCGACACGATCCAGGCGACACATACCGGAAAGAGCGAGGGAGTCGTACAGCCACTTGTCGTCGATCCCTCGCTCAGTACGGGTGACTCGTACGAGGTGTCTTTTGAAGGAACACCGGGAAATACCACCTGGAAATTGACAAACAAAACAAAGAATACCGTCAAGCTCACAGGCCAGACGAACCAAACGGGAGACGAAGTTTACCCGATCGTGGATGGCATGATGATCAAGGTGGTTGCTCCGACGCTTCTTCAAGGTAAAACGGGAACAGTGACCCCCTCCGCCAGCCGGTGGTATAACGGCATGTCCGGCTTCGGGGGCGAGTTATTAAATTCCAGTGTTCGCCTGGGTGCGCGCTTTCTTGATGGAAGTGGCCTCCATCCGGG
>DKJQ01000359.1:15557-16018 GCA_002454845.1 Ignavibacteria bacterium UBA6688 | reverse complement strand
TGATGGATTGCGACACGACGGGGGTCGAGCCTGATATCGCCCTGGTGAAGTACAAAAAACTCGTCGGCGGCGGGTTGATGAAGATCGTCAACCAGACCGTCCCCGAAGCCCTGGAGAAATTAGGCTACGACGACGAGCAAGTCGAGCATATCGTCGCCTACATCGACAAGAACGATACAATCGAAGGGGCGCCGCACCTGAAGGAAGAGCACATCTCCGTGTTCGATTGCGCCTTCAAGCCGGCCAAGGGCGAACGCTCCATCCAATATATGGGACACATCAAGATGATGTCGGCTGTCCAACCCTTTCTCTCAGGCGCAATCTCCAAGACAGTCAATATGCCGACCAACGTAACGGTCGAGGATATCGAGCAGGCCTATGTCGAGGGATGGAAACTCGGCCTCAAAGCCATCGCAGTCTACCGTGACGGATGCAAGCGCACACAACCCCTCAGCACCTCC
>DKJQ01000359.1:14739-15510 GCA_002454845.1 Ignavibacteria bacterium UBA6688 | reverse complement strand
TGGACTCCGAGAAGAAAGAGGAGCGGAAGGTTCTGCCCCCACGCCGACGCCTGCCTGACGAGCGCCAGTCCATTACCCACAAGTTCAGCATCGCCGGACACGAGGGGTATATCACGGTCGGGATGTTCCTAGACGGTATGCCGGGTGAGGTCTTTATTACGATGTCCAAGGAAGGGTCCACAATTTCCGGACTTATGGACTCCTTCGCCACTTCGATCTCGATAGCGCTGCAATACGGCGTGCCGTTGAAGGTTTTGGTGGATAAGTTCAGCCATGCCCGGTACGAGCCCTCCGGTTTCTCGAATAATCCTGAGATCCCCATCGCTAAGTCTATTAGCGACTATATCTTTAGGTGGCTTGGACTCAAGTTCCTGCCCAAAGAAGACGCCCCTTCGACCGCTCCCCCGGCGAACGAGGTGTCGTCTCCCGCTGCACGGGTGAAGGCCAAAGCCGAGGCCGCTTCGAAAATCTCTGCCATCGAGAGAAACGAGAAGGTGGTCTTTGACACCCAATCTGATGCACCCCCGTGCCACGAGTGCGGAAGCATTATGATCCGGAGCGGAAGCTGTTACAAGTGCCTGCAGTGCGGTTCGACCAGCGGGTGCTCGTAAATCTGATCGCTGCTGTATTGTCGTACTTTGGGAATCGGCACGTTCAACCCTGGACGTGCCGGTTTTTGTTTCTACCAGGCATCTTGCTTCTTACTACCTTATCCCCTATTCTCTTCCCATACTTTTTTCACTGTTACAACAAACCCGGTGAGGTCCACTC
>DKJQ01000359.1:0-14712 GCA_002454845.1 Ignavibacteria bacterium UBA6688 | reverse complement strand
TAGGCTTTCTCCTCTTCTTCTTATTCTCACCCTGGCCCCGGCCCAGCAACAACTGTCCGATGCTCACCGCAAGGCCAAGGCACAAAAGCTTGCTCACCAGTTTATTTTGGCAGATGGCCATGTCGATATCCCTTACCGGCTCCGGCACAAGTGGGAGGATATCTCCAAACGTACCGAGACCGGGGACTTTGACTACGTGCGCGCGAAAGCCGGCGGGATCGATGCACCCTTCATGTCCATCTACACCCCCAGCGAGTATGAACAAAAAGGAGGAGCGAAAGCTCTCGCCGATACCCTGATCGATATGGTGTACGATCTGGCAAAATCCCATCCTTCGAAATTTGCCGTCGCCAAATCGGTGGCCGATGTACGAGCGCAATTCCGCCGTGGACTGATCTCCCTTCCGATGGGCATGGAGAACGGCTCCCCCATCGAGAAGAACCTTGCCAACGTAGAATATTTTGCAGACCGCGGGATCCGGTACATCACACTCACCCACGGCAAAGATAACCACATCTCTGATTCGTCGTACGACACCACCCACACGTGGAAGGGACTCAGCCCCTTCGGCCGGAAGGTGGTGAAAGAAATGAACCGTACCGGCATCATCGTCGATATCTCGCACGTATCCGATGACGCCTTCTGGGAAGTTATGAATGTTACCGCCGCTCCGGCGATCGCATCCCACTCCTCCTGCCGATATTTCACTCCGGGCTGGGAAAGGAATATGTCGGACGACATGATTAAAGCGCTTGCAAAAAACGGCGGCGTTATCATGATCAACTTCGGTTCGTCGTTCGTGACGGAGGAGTTTCGGCAGGCTGAACCGAAAATGTGGGCTTCCCTTGGGGCAAAAGGGATTACCTGGAACAGTCCCAACGCCGCGGAAGAAGCCCGGGCCTACACAAAGAACAACCCGCTCCCCTTCCCGAATGTCTCGGATGTTGTGAATCACATCGACCATGTCGTGAAGCTGGTCGGTGTCAATCATGTCGGTTTCGGCTCCGACTTTGACGGCGTCGGAGATACCCTCCCGATCGGCCTGAAGGATGTATCACACTACCCGAATGTGATCGAAGAACTCCTCAAGCGCGGATATTCCGATAGAGATATCGAGAAGATTTGTTCCGGCAATCTTCTGCGGGTTTGGTCGGAAGTGGAGCATACAGCCAGGAGGGTACAGCAACCATAAGATCCCCAGAACCCAATCGTTCGACTCTTGAAAAAGGAGGCCCGATGCACGCGCAACGTTTCGTGGTTGTTCTGTTGATCCTATCTCTTGCAGCCTGTCTCAGTTCAGCGCAACAACCCAGAAAGCTCAAGGTCTATATCTCCGTCGATATGGAGGGAGTAGCCGGGGTCGTAACGGATGACCAACTCGGTCCCGGTGGGTTCGAGTACCAGCGCTTCCGGGAATTCATGACGCGCGAGGCGGTTGCGGCGGTGACCGCAGCGAAAGAAGCCGGGGCGACCGAGATTGTGGTGTCAGACTCGCATGGAAACGGCGAAAACCTGCTGATCGAGCAGTTCCCCAAAGACGTCCGCATTATCCGGTCATGGCCGCGGCGACTTTCCATGATGGCGGGGATCGATGAGACCTTCGACGCGGTTGTCTTCCTCGCCTATCATTCCTCCACCAATAACAAAGATGGCGTGCGAGCCCACACATTCTCCAGCGCCCGGCTCTCCCGCGTCGCCCTGAACGGCGTCGAAATGACCGAAGGGGCATGGAATGCGGCCATCGCCGGACATTTCGGCGTCCCGGTTGTCATGATCTCGGGTGATGACGCCGCGATTGTTGAGGTCCGCTCCCTCATCGGCAACATCGAAGCTGCCGAGACGAAGAAGAGCCTTGGGTTCCACTCAGCCAGCACCCTCACCCCCCAAGCCTCCGCCGATCTGATCGCTGACAAAGTCAAATCGGCCTTGAAACGCCTGAGGGAGTTCAAACCTTACAAGGTCCAGGCTCCCCTGACACTTGATGTGAGTTTCAAGAACTACCGCCCTTCGGAGGTCCTGGCGTATCTGAAGGGGGTTGATCGCCCCGATTCCCATTCTATCCGCTATCAGGCGAAGAGCATGCTGGAGATCTCGGATTTCATGCTCGTTGTAACAAGCTATACCATCGGATTGGAACCTTGAGGACCATGCGAACAATTCTTGCGATTGCCCTTTCTTTTGCCCTTACCGCGCCGGCTCACCCTCAGACAAACGACCGACCGCGCCTGCGCGACCTCGGTGTGGAGGTCGGGATCTTCCGGACCGGAAAGCTCAACGCCATCACGGACGTTGAGGGTGTGCACGTGGGCCAGGTGACGTTGAAGGAGGCGGACAACATCAGGACAGGCGTAACAGCCATCCTCCCGCATACGGGGAACCTCTTCCAGGAAAAAGTCCCCGGTGCGATCTTTGTGGGAAATGGCTTCGGGAAACTGGTCGGGGTGACACAGGTGGCTGAGCTGGGCCAGATCGAAACACCGATCCTCCTAACTAATACCCTGAGTGTCTGGGAAGTTGCCAACGGCGTCGTCGATTACATGATTGCACTCCCGGGGAACGAGAATGTCCGATCCATTAATCCCGTCGTCGGGGAGACAAACGATGGAGGGTTGAACGATATCCGTGGCAGGCATGTGAAGCGGGAACATGCTCTCAGAGCTATTCGCGCGGCAAACGCCGGTCCGGTTGAAGAGGGAAGCGTCGGCGCCGGAACAGGAACGTCCGCGTTTGGATGGAAGGGGGGAATCGGCACAAGTTCACGGATCCTTCCCCCGCGACTCGGCGGCTTTACGGTCGGCGCCCTCGTTCAGACCAATTACGGCGGAATCCTGGATATTGTCGGCGTGCCCGTGGGAAAGGAACTCGGTCGTTTCAGCTTCAACAACCAACTCGACTACAGTGGCGACGGATCGTGTATGATCGTCGTTGCTACCGATGCTCCGCTCGACAGGGCTCAATTACAGCGGCTCGCAAAGCGGGCACCACTAGCTCTGGGACGAACCGGCTCCGCGATGAACCACGGAAGCGGGGATTACGTTATTGCATTCTCCACGGCGGGCGATGTGCGCATCAGACCCAACGCGGAGGGCATCCAGCAGGTCCCTCGCCTCTCGGAGGACGACCTCTCTCCCCTGTTCCAGGCCGTGGTGGAGGCGACGGAGGAGGCTGTTTACAACTCGTTGTTGAAAGCGACGACGATGACCAATGCGCAAGGAAGACAAGTGGAGGCCCTGCCGGTGGATCGGGTGAAGGAGATTCTGAAGAAGTATGGGAAGGTGAAGTAACTTCTGAGATCGCCGTCGCAACGGCCACGTGAAGGAGACAAACAATCCTCCCACCGGGAGGATTTGTTGTTTTACGCAGGGACCCCTTCGCGTTCCATCATCTCGATGAACTGTGAGAAGAGATAATCGCTGTCGTGGGGACCGGGGGATGCTTCGGGGTGGTACTGGACGCTGAAAAGAGGAAGTTCTTTATGGCGGAACCCTTCATTGGTGTTGTCATTGAGGTTGACATGCGTGATCTCAATTTCTGAAGGGTTCAACGAGGCGGGCTCAACGGCAAAGCCGTGGTTCTGGGAGGTAATTTCAATCTCATTTGTGCGGAGATTCTTCACGGGGTGGTTTGCCCCCCGGTGGCCAAACTTCAATTTGAAGGTCTTCCCTCCCAGGGCCAGTGCAAGCAACTGGTGACCCAGACAGATCCCGAAGATCGGTTTCTTGCCGATCAGTTTCTTGATGTTCTGGATCCCGTACCGGACCGCGGCCGGATCACCCGGGCCGTTCGAAAGAAAAATACCGTCGGGATTCATCTCCAGCACCTGCTCTGCGGGAAACGATGCCGGGACGATGGTGAGTCGGCATCCGTGGGACACCAGTCTCCGCAGGATGTTCCGCTTGACGCCATAATCATAGACCACCACATTCCAACGCTTCCCGTTCAGTTTCTTCTGAAGTTCCGGCTTCAGGGCAAACAGCGTCTCGTCCACGGCGGTCCATTCATACGGCTTGTCAGTCGTAACGACTTTCGCAAGATCCAGTCCATTCATATCCGCGGATTGTCGGGCCTTTTCGACAAGGCTTTTGTCGTCCAAATCGACAGTGGAGATCACCCCCTTCATCGCCCCGACAGTCCTGATGATCTTGGTCAACATCCTTGTGTCAACCCCCTGGATCCCCATGATACCGTTTTTCTCAAGCCAATCGCCGAGGCTCCCGGTCGCACGGAAATTGCTGTAAAAATCGAAATATTCCTTCACCACAAACCCTGCTACCTGGGGTTTTGCGGACTCAAGATCTTCGGCATTGATTCCGTAATTCCCGATCAAGGGGTAGGTCATGGTCACGATTTGACCGGCGTAGGACGGATCGGTCAGAATCTCCTGATAGCCCGTCAGGCTCGTGTTAAAGACCACCTCACCGGTTGTCTCCCTGGCAGCACCAAATGCCTCCCCGGTGAAGACCGTACCGTTTTCCAATGCGAGCTTTGCTATCAAGGAATGTCTTCCAGCTTCTTCTTGTGAGGGGAACTTTTTTTGCGGGACGCAAGATAGGAAGATTTGCGCGGCAATGCAAATTCCATTCCTTACCACAGTCTCTTCGACCCGGCTGTCTCAAAAAGAAGTGAAGTCGTTCTCCCAATGAGGCCGGCATACCGTCCTTCGTCAATCTCATCGCTGCCAGTCAAGGGAGTACGGAAAGTTCATCGAAAGTTCAGTTGTAGTTGGGGGCAGAGTTGTCTATCTTTCTCTTCAAGCGGCTAAAAGGCATCCAGCCATTGGCCGTTTATGACCTTGACAACCTTTTCAAAAATTGTTATTTTTTAGCCTGAAAATAAGGGGTTTTTGAATGGTACCGCCGGTCAACAATGAACAGTTATCCGAGCGTGAGCGGGATATATTGCGCCACGTCGTGCATAACTATATTCAGACCGCCGTGCCCATCGGGTCGCGCTATATTTCCAAGCGGTTCGAAAGACAGCTCAGCCCCGCAACCATCCGCAACGTCATGGCTGACCTGGAGGACCTCGGGCTTCTCTCTCACCCGCACACGTCAGCCGGCCGCGTTCCCACGGACCTTGGGTATCGCTACTATGTCGACTTCCTGATGGAGGTCAATGAGCTTTCTGCGCACCTCAGGGAGGATATAGAGAAGCAGCTCGATGCGTCCATCGGCGGTGAGACGCTTCTGCGGGAAACTTCGAGACTCCTCGGTAAGATCACGAAGCAGTTGAGCATCGTTTCCTCCCCGCACATCGCCAGCGGGGTGTTCGAAAAGCTGGAACTCATTCCGATCGCCGCGTCGAGGCTCCTCGTGGTCATTTCGATCCGGTCGGGACTCGTGAAAACCATCATGCTGGAGGTGGGGGTGGAGATCCCCCGCCAATCGATAGAACAGATCAACAGGCTGCTCAATGAGAGGCTGGCAGGGTTGACACTGCAACAGATCCGCGAGACGTTTGCGGAGCGGGTCAGGGATTTCCAGGATGACAAGACCGGACTTGTACGGCTGTTCATCGACTCGGTCGACAAACTGTTCGACGATGTGAAAGAGCATGACAAGGTCCACATCTCCGGAACCCAGAATATCATCGACCAGCCCGAGTTTGGCGACCCGCGAAACTTCCGGAGCGTCATTGAACTCATTGAGAATGAGGACATCATCGTTCATCTCCTGGAAAAACACGACGAGCTCGAAAAAGATTTCGTGATCACTATCGGGGCGGAAAACAACGAGCAGAAGGCCCGGGATTACAGTGTCGTCACTGCCACGTACCATGTCGAGGGGGTGATGGGGCGCGTTGGCGTTATTGGCCCGCGACGCATGGACTATGCCAAAGCAGTCCCTCTCGTTGACTACGTCGCAAAATCCATTGCACGACTCTTAGGAACAAAGTAAGGACGTATGGAAGAGCAAGAACAGATAGGACAACAACCGCAGCAGGATGAACCCGGCAAGACAACCGAGCGGGACCAGGCTGAAGCCGTGGCGCCGGATACTCTTGCCGCGAAGCTGGCGGAGGCCGAGAAACAGATCGAACAATATAGAGATCTGCTCCTGAGAAAAGCGGCCGAGTTTGACAACTTCAAGAAGCGTGTCGAAGGAGACGGTATCACGATGGCCCGGTTCGCGAAGGTGGACCTCCTGACCGAACTTCTCCCTGTCGTGGACGATTTCCATCGTTCCATGAAACTTGTGCGGGAAAGCAAAGATTCAGGAGCCGTTGCCCGTGGCATCGAATTGATCCAACAGAAGCTGATGAAATTCCTCGAGTCCCAGGGTGTGAACGCCATGGAAACCGTCGGGAAGGAATTCGATGTCCGGTACCACGACGCCCTTCTTCAGGTGCAGCGCGATGATGTCCCGCCTCATACCATCGTCGAAGAAGTGGAGAAGGGGTACTTCCTCGGTGATCGTGTCATCCGTCATGCCAAGGTGGTCGTTTCCACCTCCCCCACCGGCGATTCGGGGGAGCCCGTTCCTGCCCCCTCCTCCGGGGATGAAAAGAACCAGCCGGAAGGAAACTAGGGCGAAGCAATGGCAAAACGAGACTATTACGAAGTCCTGGGGGTTCCCCGCGCTGCATCGCCGGATGAAATTAAAAAGGCGTACAGGCAACTGGCGATGAAATTTCACCCGGACCGCAATCCGGGTGACAAAGGGGCGGAAGATAAGTTCAAGGAGGCCGCTGAAGCGTACGAGGTATTGGGAGACCCCGACAAGAGGCAGAAGTACAACCAATTCGGCCACGAGGGGATGCGCGGAACGAACTTCCGCGAGTATCACGATATCAATGATATCTTCAGCTCCTTCGGCGATATTTTCGGGGGGGGAATGGGTGGGAGCATTTTTGACGAAATGTTCGGCTCCACAGGCCGCTCGCGCCAGCGAAGATCCCACCAAGGTATTCCGGGATCCGATTTAAAGGTGAAAATCCGGCTCACGCTTGAAGAAATCGCCACGGGGATCGAAAAAAAGATCAAAGTGAAGAGGCAGAAGACCTGCGATACCTGCCACGGTTCCGGGGCAAAAGCGGGAACGGGCTCCTCCACGTGCAAGCAGTGCAACGGCAGCGGCGAGTTGCGGCAGGTTTCGCGATCCATGTTCGGACAGTTTGTGAATATCACGACCTGCCCGATCTGTTCCGGCGAGGGGAAGATCGTTGAGGATCCGTGCAGGACCTGTGCTGGCGAGGGACGCGTTCAGGGTGAGAGCACCATTAAAGTGACGATCCCCGCGGGGGTCACGGAGGGAAACTATATCCCCCTCCGCGGTCAGGGCAATGCCGGCCAACGCGGTGGTCCTGCGGGAGACCTCATCGTTCTTATCGAAGAGCAGCCGCATCAATATTTTACGCGGAACGGCGACGACATCGTGTATGAATTGAACGTCGGTTATCCCGTGGCGGTACTCGGGGACGAGGTGGAGATCCCGACGTTGACTGGCAAGGCCCGGTTGACGATCGACCCGGGAACTCCGGGCGGAAGAATTCTCCGTATGCGCGACCGCGGGATTCCACATCTTAATAGCCACGGACGCGGCGACCAGTTGGTTCGAATTAACGTGTGGGTTCCCTCGAAGCTCAACAGCAAGGAAAAAGAGCTCCTCAATCAGCTCTCCACGATGGAGCACATCACGCCGAACGAAGAAGAACGACACGGGAACAATAAAGGCTTTTTTGGAAAGGTCAAAGACGCTTTCTCGTAGGGCTTATGTGGGAACGGTTGAAAGAATGGGCAGCCCTGACCAGGACAGAACAACGAGTCATCCTGGTCCTTGTCGGCGCGCTGTTGGTGGGGGCGGGAATCAAGTTCTTCCGGCAGGCCTTCCCGTCTGTCCGGCAGTTTGAGTACCAGGCATCCGATAGCACATTCGCGGCGTTGAATGATCGCATCGAAGAGGATCCGGGCGGGGGGCAACCGGAAGCAACGTCAGGACCGATCAACGTTAACACCGCCTCGAAGGCCGCGCTGATCAAGCTCCCCGGAATCGGGGAGGTGATGGCGGAGAGGATCATCCTGCACCGGGAAGATGTCGGACCATTCCAGTCTGTTGACGAACTCGTTATCATCAAAGGCATCAGCAAACGGCGTGTCGAACAACTTAGGCCACTGATCACCGTCCACTAGCCGATTTCTCTATTCACTCCAGGGAGGCACAATGTCCGTCTACCACCAAGCAAAAGGCTCAATTGTCCTGAAACTCGTTATTGCACTCCTCGCAGGCGTGCTGCTGTGGGTCCTCTACGAGCCATACCAGATTCGAGAGCAGGAAGATCACTTTCGGCGGGAATCGCGGGTCCGAATGCAGAACATCCGCAGTGCGCAATTGAAACACATTGAACTCCGTGGTACCTACTCCCGATCGATCTCCGAATTATTAGAGTTTGTCAAAGCCGGGCTGGCATCGGACACGCTGAACGCCGCCATTTTCAAACCGTTGACCAGCGGCACCTTCGTCCCGGAATCCCTCCTCTATTCACCGAAGACGTGGAAACTCTGGGAACTCTCCGTTATGGATACCACGGTGATCAAAAAGTGGTACGTGGAAGACCCAAATGGTTACGGTTCGATCGGGACGCTCTCGGACGACTCGAAGGTCAACAAGGCTTCTTGGGAAGAATAAACCCTCCATCACAGCAAAAGGCGATGACGGCAGATCTCCCGCCCGGCAGGCGCGGCCCTTCCTCATCTGACGACTATGAAATCCACCAGACACGCAGGGGTTTCCTTCCTGAACGGGCAGATCCAGGTAGCAGAGATTGAGCACGGAAAGAAGTTGACTGTCACAGCGATGGGAGAACGATCGTGCTCCGTCGATTTTGCCGACGTGAACGGGAGGCTCTCGCAGGCTCATCCGGCGGTCTCCACCTTCGCCGACGAGCTCGGCGGGTTGCTCAAGAAGGAGAAGATCGATGCAGCATTTATTTCATTCGCTCTCCCCACGGAACCGGTCTTCATCAATGTCATCCCCGTTGATCGAACACTGGAGGGTCAAGCCCTCTCCTCCCACCTCCAGTGGGAACTGGAGCAATACGACCCGCCTATTCCCGTGAAAGATTGCATTCTCAGCGCTCAACCGCTCCCGGGAGGGAACGACGAGGTCAATCACATGTTGATTGTCTCGGTTCACCGGGGGACCATCGGCTTCCTGAAAAAGGCGGCGTCCGGCCTTAAGCCCGGGCTCAAGTTTATCGATATCGACCATTTCACTGCAGAGAAGTCCCTGCGTATCAACTATCCGGAGTTGAAAGACAAAGCTGTGATGCTTCTCGGCTTGCGCCCGGGGCGCACAGACGCAAGCCTCGTACTCGGCGGAGAGGTGTGCGACCACCGGGCCTATGCGACCCCGGGGCCCCAGGAAGTCAAGGCGGCGGCAGGTCGTTACTTTGAAAATATCAGCAAGAGAGAAAGCGGAAAACCGGCAAGGGTAATTCTCCATGGCGTCGATGCGACGTACGGCATCATCTCCCTCATCCAGCATGAGATCGGGATTGAGACGCTCCCGTTGCACGCCGTGCGAAAGCTTTCACCCTCCAAGGCACTCAGCGAGGAGTACGGAAGCGAAAGCGCCCGGTTCGCCGCGGCCATCGGGCTGGCACTTCGAGCACCGGCATGAGAATTATCGCGGGGGAGTTTGGGGGAAGGTCCCTCTCGACCGGTCGCGATCATTCCATACGTCCCACAACGGACCGGGCCAAACAAACCATTTTTGATGTCCTGACGAACCGGTTTCTCTTCGAGGGAATCCGGGTGCTGGATTTGTTCGCGGGCAGCGGCAGTTTGGGACTTGAAGCATTGAGCCGCGGCGCCAGCGAGGTGGTGTTCGTGGAGCAGGCAAAGACATCGCTCCTCGTGTTGAACAAAAACATCGCCGCACTCCGGTGCGAGGCGCGCACCGTCGTTCACCAGGCCGAAGTGTTTTGGTTCCTGAAGCAAACGCGGCGGCCCTTCGACCTGGTCTTTGTCGACCCACCGTACAACCTGGAGAATATCGGCACACTCCCCTCCGCACTCTTTCACTCTGCGGCAACGCGGGAAGGAACATACATCGTCATGGAACACAGCAGGGAATCCGTGATCGACCTCCCGGAAACGATGTACGACGTCATCCGGAAACAGTTCGGCCAGACCATCGCCTTGATTCTTTGCACCAAACCGAAAGAGTCTCCACTACCCTCCGCAACGGAGTGAGGAAACATCATGAAGATCGCAATCTATCCTGGAACGTTTGATCCCATCACCAACGGACATCTCGATATCCTCGAGCGGGCGGTCAGGCTCTTCGACAGGGTCATCATCACGGTTGCGAAGAACCCCTCCAAGAAACCCCTGTTTGATCAGGAGGAACGGTACACCCTGATCCGCGCCGCGGTCAAACGATATTCCAATGTTGAAGTGGACACGTTTGACGGACTGCTGGTGGAGTACGCAAAAAAGAAACATGCCACTGCCCTGGTGCGGGGCTTACGTGCCATATCCGATTTCGAGTATGAACTGCAAATGGCGCTGATGAACCGGAAGCTCGACAGCACCCTTGAAACCGTTTTCCTTATGCCGAATGAAAAATATACGTATTTGAACTCAAGCATCGTTCGCGAAATCGCTCGCCTGGGAGGCGATGTCAGCGGCTTTGTGCCGGACGTAGCGTTGAAAGCCCTGATACGGAAGCTTCAGAAAAAGAAATAGGTTGTTTTTGGAGCTCCCGGACCCTGGTTCAATCCATCACCACGCACACCTCACCAAGAGACCGTATCCTATGCGTTCCTTGTCAAGAAAAGTCGCTTCGCTTGAAAAGTCCCAAACACTCGCCCTCTCAGCCCGGGCCAAAAAGCTCCAATCCGAGGGGATCGATGTCATCAGCCTGACAGCGGGCGAACCGGACTTTCCGACGCCGGAGATCATCAAGCAAGCCGGTATCAAGGCCATCCAGGAGAATTTTACAAAGTACACGGCAAACCAGGGGATCCCCGAACTCCTGAAGGCGATTTCGATCAAGCTTCAGAAGGAAAACGACATCCGGTTTGAGCCGTCCCAGATCCTCGTTTCATGCGGTGCAAAGCACTCTGTGTATGGAGCACTCCAGTCGATCTGCAATAAAGGGGACGAGGTAATTATACCATCCCCGTACTGGGTCAGCTATCCTGAAATGGTAAGGCTCGTCGACGCCGTTCCGGTGCTTGTCAAAACATCCCCTGAGAACCAGTTCAAAATTACTCCCACCCAGCTCCGCAAAGCGGTCACGAAGAAGTCGAAAGCCTTCATCCTGAATTCGCCCTGCAACCCGACGGGCGCGGTCTATACGAAGGACGAACTCCTCGCCCTGGCCACGGTGTTCGAGAAAACGGGTCTCTATGTCATCTCCGATGAGATTTATGAGAAGGTCCTGTTCGATGGGGTTGAGCACTTCAGTATCGGCTCGGTGAACGCGATTCGCGACCAGGTGATCACCATTAACGGTGTCTCAAAAGCGTACTCCATGACGGGCTGGCGGATTGGATACCTCGCGGCCGCCCGGGAGATCGTCGAGGGTGCGGAGAAACTCCAAAGCCAGATGACCTCCAACGCGAACTCCATTGCCCAAAAAGCCGCCACCGTCGCAATCAGCGGCGACCTGACCGCTGAAATCAGGATGATGGTGGGAGAATTCGATAAACGAAGGCAATTCCTGATCAGAGAATTCAATTCGATCAAGGGAATAGAGTTCATTTATCCAAAGGGGGCCTTCTATTTATTCTTCAGCGTCAAGACGTACCTCAAGAGTGTTGTGGATGGAAAGAAATTGAAGACCTCGGACAACCTGTGTGAGTTTATGCTCACAAAGCACCACGTCGCCATGGTCCCCGGAACCGGCTTCGGCAATCCGGACTGGGTACGAATGTCCTATGCCTGCTCGATGCAGGATCTGGAAAAAGCTGTCGAGCGTCTCAAAAGAGGGTTTGGTGAACTGGCGCCAGATTGACATGCGGGATGCGAACTCCTTTTTCAGGCTTCCATGCCGTTCAGGAAGTGTCATGTAAGACCAAACAGGATTTATGCCAACCTACGACTATCTGTGTTCTGAGTGCGGCCATACATTCGAAGAATTTCAATCGATGTCTTCAGAGCTGTTACTCGTGTGCCCTTCATGCGGGAAACCTTCGTTGAGACGCCTTCTCGGAGGCGGGGCGGGGATGATTTTCAAAGGGAGTGGATTTTACGGGACGGACTACAAGGGGAAAAGCGGGGACAACAAGAAATCATCAGAGAAGCGGATTTCGGAGAAAAAGGAATCAGCGGGCACATCCCCGGGCGATACTACTTCAGAGAGCAAATCCACGGAGTCAACATCCCCCAAAGCCGGTTCCACCGGGGAAAGCAAGGAAAGAACAAGCTCAGCCTCCAAGGACTCTCAAGATTCTAAGGATTCTAAGGACTCGAAGGACTCCGCAAAAAAGTCCGGACCAAAATAGCGCTTTCTGAACGGTGTCAACAAAAAAGCCTTGAGGATCTCAAGGCTTTTTTGTTCTATCCAATCTCAAAACCCCGTTTCTTGAGTATGACCGCGGCTCGTTGTGCTAGATCGGCCGACTCAAAAGCGAGCCTGAATGTCCCCCCCGTCCCCTCCCGTATCTTCAAGAGCTCGATATCCTTGATGTTGATCGATGCCCGGTGCAGCGCCGTTGTCATCCGGGCAAGCATACCGGGTTTGTCCCTGACAAAAACATAGACCTCCGCCAGTGGCGCGACAAACCCCTTCATGGTCCTGGGAATGGAGTTCCGAAGTTCCCGGGCACGCCGGAACTTGTCCCGGAGGCTGCCGGTCCCGGATGGGCCTAGCAAAGCTGCGTACGCCTGCAACTCCCTGATCAGCAGTCGAAGCGATCGGCGGATGTGCGGGGCATTCATGGGCAGGATGCTTTCCCAGATATCGAACCGGCTTGAGGCGATGCGCGTAAGATCCCTGAACCCTCCCGCGGCAAGCCGCAGATGCTTCCTTGCAGCGGGATGTTCCCTCCCAACGACATTCATCAATGCAACAGCGGTCAGTTGGGGAAGATGGCTTACCGCACTTGCGACCTCATCATGAGTACGGGCGTCGAGGATGATGACCCGGGCGCCCAGAGAGGCAAGAAATCCGGCCAATCGCGCGGGAACCCACGAAGGGGTCTCCCGGACCGGAGTCAGGACATACATGGCATTTTCAAAGAGAAGAGGATGGGCTGCCTCAATACCCGAGATCTCCACACCGGCCATGGGATGGCCTCCGATGAAGTTCTTAGCGGGAAACAACTTCTCAGCCATCCGCATCACGGTCAGCTTGACGCTCCCTACATCGGAAACAACAGTTTCAGGAGAACAATGTCGGGCAAGAGCCGGAAGGAGTTTGACGATGGACGCCAGGGGAGCAGCGAGGAGGACAAGATCGGCGCCCGCGACCCCTCGGGCAAGGTTTGGCTCCCCTGCGTCGATAGCTCCACGCCTCCGTGCTTTGCGCAGGACGGCGGGCATATCAACCCCGGTGACCGTGACTGACGACCTGAAGCGTTTCTTGATCGCCAGCCCGAGGGATCCTCCAATCAGGCCGACGCCAACAATGGTCACCTTTGTGAAGTTCCGGGTATGGGGGGCGGAACGGGTCATGGGGTGGTCAGGAGTTCCCGGACGTCAGGCAATCTTCCGGCCGATGGCCTCGGCGATGATCGTCACCTCTTTCATCATCTGCGAGAATTGGTCGGGAAAGAGGGACTGCGCCCCGTCTGATTTGGCATGATCAGGATCGTTATGGACCTCGACGATGATCCCATCCGCACCGGCTGCAACGCTCGCCCGCGCCATGGGGATGACCTTGTCGCGAAGGCCGATCGCATGGGACGGGTCAGCGATAATCGGAAGGTGGCTTTTCTTTTTCACAACGGGGATCGCTCCGATATCCATCGTGTTCCGGGTCGCGGTCTCGAATGTCCTGATCCCCCGCTCGCACAACATCACTTGTTGGTTGCCCCCGGAGAGGATATACTCCGCAGACATCAGCCACTCATCGATGGTGGCGGCGAGGCCGCGCTTCAGCATGATCGGCTTTGATGCTTTGCCCAGATCGCGAAGGAACGTGAAGTTCTGCATGTTGCGGGCCCCGATCTGCAGGATGTCCGCGTACTGTTCCACGAGGTCGATCTGACTTTTGTCCATGACCTCTGTGATAACCTTCAAGCCGTACTGGTCGGCGGCGGCTCTCATAAGCTTCAACCCCTCTTCCCCCATCCCCTGAAACGCATAGGGCGAGGTTCTTGGCTTGAACGCTCCACCCCGTAAAATCTTCGCCCCCGCCTTGGAAACCGATTCCGCGATGGAAAAGATCTGTTTCTCGCTCTCCACGGAACATGGTCCCGCCATGACCACGACATCATCCCCTCCCACCTTGAGGCCCCCGATGTCGAACACCGATCCCTCACGCTTGAACGACCTGCTGGCAAGCTTGTACGGTTCGGTAATCCGAAGCACCTCCGCAACCCCCGTAAGCAGCTGGATCTGCCGGTGATCGAAGTCCGGCTGCACTCCGATGGCCCCCAGGACGGTCTGGCGAATGCCGGTGGACCGGTGGACGTCGAATCCATGCTCATGGAGCACGCGGATGATTTCTTCTATTTGTTTTTCAGAGACACCGGGTTCAGTGACGACGACCATATTCTCTTCACGCGCGTATTGTTCTTGAGGATCAGAAGTTTAGGGAATCG
>DKJQ01000246.1 GCA_002454845.1 Ignavibacteria bacterium UBA6688 | reverse complement strand
CAATGACTCGCGAGGGGTTTTTGAGATCGCTTCTAGTGAAGATTCGTGGGTCGTTTTCCACCCATGTTGAGCTGTTAGATTCGGTCCAGCAAAAATATATGGTACGATGGCTTCAACCGCAATGAGAGCCCTTGTTCTTCCTGTGGGTGAAAATCAGAGGAAGGCGGCACCAGCAGAATCAGGAGCGGTTCTTCAGGATCGTCCGGGCTCGTTGGAATACCCTGTCGAACATCGGTTCCGTGAGTCTTCCGGTGAATGTGTTTTGCTGACTGGGATGGAATGAGGCGAGGAGGGTCAGGCCGGTCTCGGGGGTATACTCTGCGCCGTGCGAGAACTCCGGTTTTTTCTTCAGGGAGCTTTTTCCCAACTCCTTCAGCGCGTATGCCGCGGCTTCGAACCCGACCCTGCCCAGGCCGATGACGACCGTCATATTTTTGAGGAGATTCAATTCCCGGATCAGGAATGGCCGGCAATTCTGCACTTCAGCCGGGAGGAGTTTGTTCTGTGGGGGTGCACACCGGCAGGTGGCAGTGATGAAGCAATCTTTGAGCCGGAGTCCGTCCTCCCGGGAAAGGGAGTCCGGCTGGTTCGCAAATCCGGCCTTGTAGAGTGCGCGGTACAGCCAATCGCCACTCCGATCGCCGGTAAACATGCGGCCCGTCCGGTTTGCACCGTGCGCGGCGGGCGCGAGCCCGATGAGAACGACTCTTGCAGCCGGGTCGCCGAATCCGGGGACCGGGCTTCCCCAATACTTCCAGGCTTCGAACCGTTTCACCTTTTCGCGTGCGACCTTTGTCCTCCACCGGACCAGCCGCGTGCATGCGGTGCAGCGAATGATCTCGTTCTGGAGCTCTGCCAGTTCGGTCAAGAACGATCCCTGATCCTGTTCAGGAAGGTAAGAAGGTGTTTATTGAACTCCGGGCTGTTTTCGAGGTTGCTCATGTGTGCCGCGTGCGGGATGATGTGAAGCTCCGAGCCGGCAATAGCCTCGTGCATTGTGCGGGAAGCTGCCGGGGGTGTGAGGGCGTCAAGTTCCCCCACGAGGATGAGGGTTGGAACGTTGATCGCCGGAAGGGAGCGGGTTGTGTCGGTTCTTGCTGCGAGGGCAATGGCTGTTCCGCAGATCCCGACCGGGGAGTTGGCGATGATGGCGGTCCTGACCGCTTCAACGGCCTGTGGGGCGGCTTGAAAACTCCGCTCTGCAAAAACCGCCTTGAGAAAGGCTCCGGCAAATGTGGGAACGCCGTCTTTGCGGATGGCCCGGATCGTTGCCGATCGTTTGATCTTCGCCTCATCGGGATCGGGCTCGCTCCGGGTGTCACAGAGGATAAGTGCCCGGAACCGTTCAGGATGGCGCTCGATACCCCGCAGAGCGATATAGCCTCCCATGGAAAGTCCGCAGACCACCGCTTTCTCGATGACAAGATGGTCGAGCAATGCGATGAGGTCATCGACAAATAATTCGATGGTGTATTGCCCCTCAGCCACATCGCTCTCCCCGTGTCCGCGGATGTCGAACGAAATGGCCCGGATATTGTTCGGGAGAGCTTTCATCTGCGGTTCCCACGTCGTATGGTTGAAGGGGAACCCATGGAGAAACACGACAGGCAAGCCCTGGGGCAATCCGCGTTCCGTATAGTTGATCTGAATCCCGTTGAGTGTGATTTTCATCGGAGTGCTCTTTCTGAAACCATGCAGCGGTCAGCTACCGGTCTGGAAGCGATCGTTGCAGGGAAGGTCAGTGGGGATAGAAGCTGTGGATTTGTTTCAACGCTTCACTGAGCAGTTCAGCAGACGCGTGCTCTTCGAACATCGGGAAGAGGATCCGGTCTTCTTTACGGATGTGATCCTCGAGAAGGGCGCCGAACTCTTTGAGCTGCTGTTCCAGCGGTGTGGCGTTGGATTTCTTGAACAGGAGTATCCGTTCTTCCATCGCCCGATGCTGCGCGATCAGCTCATCGACCAATGGAACCGATTTCTTGACATGTTCTTTTGCAAGAGGGAAGAGAGCCTGTTCCTCAGCGTTGAAGTGGGGGCGGAGGTGCTGCTCATAGAACTCGGCAACGTAGTTCGCCTGCCAGAGGGGATCATGGGACCAGAGGCGTTCCAGCGCGTTTTTCCCCTGTTGGAGCCGCAAGGCAACCAGCAATGCTTCATGATGATCACGCGCCAGCGGGATCAGGCTTTCGTGTCGTTTTGCCATAGACGTAGCCCGTTCAATGGTAAAAGAGGTTACGATCGTTTATTGAGCGGCACCCAGTTCCGTTTTGCTGCGCCGAGAAAAATCTGGCGTGGTCGGGCGATTTTCTGATCCGGGTCGTCAAGGTGTTCCTGCCAGTGGGCAAGCCACCCTGCGGTCCGTGGAATAGCGAACAGGACAGGGAAGAAGTCCATCGGGAATCCCATCGCCTCGTAGATCAACCCCGAGTAAAAGTCGACGTTGGGGTAGAGTTTTCGCTTCACGAAGTACTCATCCTCCAGAGCGATTCTCTCGAGTTCGAGCGCGAGATCGAGCTTGGGGTTCTTCCCGGTGACTTCGAACACCTCGTAGGCAAGTTTTTTGATCACCTTGGCCCTGGGGTCGTAATTCTTATAAATCCGGTGACCGAATCCCATCAGCTTACGCTTCCCCTCCTTCACGCCCTTGATGATCTCCGGCACTTTATCCTTTGACCCGATCTCGTCCAGCATACGAAGAACGGCCTCATTGGCGCCACCATGCAGTGGTCCCCAGAGCGCTGCCGCCGCTCCCGCACATGCGGAGAAGGGATCGATATGGGAACTGCCGATGCTGCGCATCGTGTTCGTGCTGCAGTTCTGCTCATGGTCGGCGTGGAGGATAAACAGGACAGTCAGGGCATGCTCCAGCACGGGGTTCGGCGTGTAGCGGGGTTCGCCGATCTTATACATCATGCTCAGGAAGTTGCCGGCATAGGTCAGGTTGTTGTCAGGGTAAATGTACGGCATCCCTTTGGAGTGCCGGTAGGCGAAGGCTGCGATCGTCGGCACTTTGCCGATGAGGCGGTAGATTTGTTTTTGCCGTACTTCGGGGTTGAGGATCTCCTTCGCCTCGGGGTAAAAGGTGGAAAGGGCCGAGATCGTGCTGATGAACATTCCCATCGGGTGGGCGTCGTACCGGAACCCCTCCATCAGCTTCTTGATGCTTTCATGGATAAAGGTGTGGTGCTTGATGTTGTGTCGCCAGGCATCGATCTGCGGCGAGTTAGGCAACTCTCCATGGAGGAGAAGATAAGCCACCTCGAGAAACGATGTAGAGTGTTCAGCGAGCTGTTCAATAGGGTACCCCCGGTAGTGCAGGATTCCTTTATCGCCGTCAATGTACGTGATGCGGCTTTTCACGGAAGCGGTGTTCATAAACGCCGGATCATAGGTCATCATGCCGAAATCATCGTCTTTGACTTTAATCTGGCGGAGATCCATCGCGCGGATAGCGTCGTTCTCGATCGGAATATCGTACTTCTTTCCGGTCCGGTTGTCCAGTATCGTGAGCGTATCGGGCATCGCTGACTCCTTGGGGGGAAACGTACGGGAAACGGTTGTTGTGAACGCTAAGAAACAAAAAAATTCCTTCATCTGCCACACAAAACGACTCTTATTATTGATTGCTCAGCTGCACTATCCTTCTTGAACGGCAACCGGAAAACCCATATCTTCAATCCGGCAGTATTCACCAACTCAATCGGAGAGACCCCCATGAAAATTGTTGTGGCAACCATAACCTTTTTGATCATGATCAGCCTTGCTTTTGCGGGAGGCGAGAAGAAATACGGCAAGGATCTCACCATCAAGAGCCCCACCAGCGTCTCGGAAATCCTCTCCAACCCCGGGAAGTACAACGGCGTGTCAGTCCTCGTGGAGGGAACGATCGTGGACGTATGCGCGAAAAAAGGGTGCTGGATCAAGATTGCCGGCGAGAAGGAAGCCGATGTCATCCAAATCAAAGTGGAGGACGACGTCATTGTGTTCCCCATGGAGGCCAAAGGAAAGCGGGTGAGGGCTCAGGGCAAGGTCTTTGCGAAGGAGTATTCCGTCAAGGAGCTCATTGCAGGGGCGAAGCACGAAGCCGAGGAACAAAAGAAAGAGTTCGATGCATCATCGATCACAGAGCCTAAGACGGTGGTCCGGATCAATGGCGAGGGGGCTGTGATCAAGGAGTAGCAAGCGATATCCTCTTATGTCGTATGGACTTACTCCATGCCCGGTGGGGTTTTTGCAGAGATGGGAACAAACTTCTGTGCGACAGTGTTGTGAGAAATGACCCGCCTCAAGTCCTACCTTCTGCGGGTTGAAGAACAACCTCCCTGACCCCGACGCTACGGTGCGCGTCGGGGTTTTTTATGAACGTACCTCCCTGCCAGATTGATGATCTCCTCCCGTTCAGCGTTGGTCAGCGGCCGGGAGTCCCCCGATGCAAGGTTTCCCAGCGAAAGGTTCCCGATCTGAACGCGGACAAGACGAAGTGTCGGGTGTCCGACCGCTGCCGTCATTTTTCGTACCTGCCTGTTTCTTCCTTCCCCCAATGTCAGCTCGATCCAGGCCGTCGGGATATTTTTTCGAAATCGGATGGGCGCTGGTCGCGGAGGAAGGTCCGGGTCTTTCTGCAGGAGCCGGGCGGCAGCCGGTTTCGTTCTTTTCCCTTCAAGGATCAGGCCCTTCTGAAGTTGCCGTAATGCGAGTTCCGTTGGAACATGCTCAACCTGAACCCAATACGTTCTTGGATGTCCAAACCTTGGCTCGAGCATGTACTGTTTCACCGCGTTGTCGTCGGTCAGCATGAGGAGACCCTCGCTGTCGGCATCGAGCCTTCCCACGGGATACACGTTGGGTGGGAACGGACCGTACTGACTCAGGGTCTGCCTTTCACCTTGCCCGGTAAACTGTGAGAGCACACCGTACGGTTTATGGAACAGGATGTAGTGGTGTTGTGCCGGGGTCATGGGTGGGTTCTAAAGAAGACAATATACGGGATGGGAGGTTGAGGAACAAACAGTGACGAGAAGCCCTTCGTGATTCCGATAAGCCTTGACTTTCAGAACGAATCTTGCCTATTTTGCGCCCGGCCTTTTCCCAACCATCATGATGAGGAGTCCATGGCAGACAAACAACAGACAAAAAAACCATGGTTGTATCGCGCCCTTGATTTTGTGGAGTGGGGAGGGAACAAGTTACCGCATCCGGCAACGCTGTTTGCCCTCTTTGCCTTGGCGGTCGTGGTTGCATCCGCGGTATTTGCCGCGATAAACTACTCGGCCGTCCATCCCGGTACGGGAAAGGACATCCTTCCGGTAAGCCTGTTGAACGGCGACGGATTGAGGAGGATCATCACGACGCTCGTTACGAACTTCACGGGTTTTGTTCCTCTGGGAACAGTCCTTGTCGCCATGCTGGGTGTCGGTGTGGCCGAGGGCTCGGGCCTTTTGTCAGCCGGCATCCGTGCCCTCGTGTTGTCCGCTCCCAGGAAACTCATCACGGTGGTGGTGGTCTTCAGCGGCGTTCTCTCGAATGCAGCGTCGGAAGCCGGATATGTGATCCTGATTCCGCTGGCTGCGGTGATCTTCCTCGGGTTTGGCAGGCATCCGCTGGCCGGGATGGCGGCCGCGTTCGCCGGTGTGTCGGGAGGCTACAGCGCCAACCTGGTCCTTGGTACCGTGGATCCGCTCCTCTCCGGGATCACGGAGGAGATGGCCAAGATCATCGACCCCGCCTACACGGTGAATCCGGCTGCGAATTACTATTTCATGGCAGCATCAACGTTTTTGATCACCGTGATCGGTACGTGGGTCACGGAGAGCATCGTCGAGCCGCGGCTCGGGACTTACACGGGGGACCAGAGGGAAGTTTCGATGGAGCGACTCAAACCGGAGGAGAAGCGGGGGCTGAAGTATGCCGGCCTCGCCGTTCTCATGTTCGCGATCCTGCTTGCTCTCGCGGTGATACCTGAGGGGGCTGTGCTGCGGGATCCGAAAACGGGTGACATTTTGCATTCCCCCTTCCTTTCGGGGATCGTCGCCATTATCTTCTTCATGTTCTTTCTGCCCGGAGCCGTGTACGGGATTGTCACGAGGACGGTGCGGAACGATACGGACGCGGTGATCTTCATGGGAAAGGCGATGAGCAGCCTGGGTGTTTATATCGTGCTGGTTTTTTTCGCCGCACAGTTCGTCGCGTATTTCTCCTGGACGAACCTGGGCCTGATCAGCGCCATCAAGGGGGCGGAGACGCTGAAGGCCATCGGTCTTACGGGCATCCCGCTGGTGATCAGTTTCATCCTTGTGGCGGCTCTGTTGAATCTCTTCATGGGAAGTGCCTCGGCGAAATGGGCGATCATGGCCCCCATTTTTGTCCCGATGTTCATGTTGCTGGGTTACACTCCTGAGCTAACGCAGGCTGCCTACAGGATCGGGGATTCGTCCTCAAACGTCATCACGCCGATGATGTCATACTTCGCGCTCATTGTCGCCTTTGCTCAGAAATATAAAACCGACTCGGGAATCGGGACGATCATCGCGATGATGCTGCCGTATACGATGTTTTTTCTTGTGAGCTGGGCGCTTTTTCTTACTGCCTGGATGTTGCTCGACCTTCCCGTCGGGCCCGGGGCGGGGTTGTACCTTCAGTCAAACTGAGGATGGCTTTGCTGAGACCCGACAGGCTTTGGAAACCTGTCCGGTCTTTCATTCGCTTCCCGATTCCCAAAAAAACAGAAATCCCCCGGTGGTGGCCGGGGGATTTTTCATTCCCTTTGGTTTCAGACTTCGTTCCGATCAGGTTGCATCGGCAACCTCCTCGTCCTGTTCCTTCACCTCGTCTCCACGGTCCTTGTTGGAATCCGCGAATTTCAACTCCTCGGTCTTCTTGTTGAATCGGACCTTCACTTTGCTTCCGTTCACAAAGGTCCCTTTGAGGATTTCTTCAGCGAGGGGGTCCTCGACATATTTTTGCAGCGCCCTTCGCAGCGGACGTGCGCCGAACGCCGGATCAAAGCCCTTGTCCGCAAGGAACTCTTTCGCGCTCTTGGCAAACTCGATGGTGATGCCCATCGACTCCATCCGTTTGATGAGATCCTTTGACGAAATATCGATAATGCTGAGGATGTGGTCCCGCTCGAGATTGTGGAACACGATCGTGTCGTCCACCCGGTTCAGGAACTCCGGGTTGAACGCGCGCTCGATCTCCTCGCGCACCTTGTCGCGCATCATCTCGTAGCTGGTCTTCGGATCCGACCGGTGGAAGCCCAGCCCGCCGCCCTTGGAGATGTCGCGGGCGCCCAGGTTGGAGGTCATGATCAGGACCGTGTT
>DKJQ01000002.1 GCA_002454845.1 Ignavibacteria bacterium UBA6688 | reverse complement strand
GAAACGGCATTGAGCGTTGCCTCCATTTCCAATCCGAGGAGAACCGAAGAGAACATCATCCGATTGACATTCAGAGAGAGGATGGAAAGCATTGTGAAAGCGCCGAGTACTAACATCGATTGTCCAGTGCCCATGATTTGTCTCCTTGCTTAAGAAGTGATCTGATTCTGTTTTCTTAAGCCTCAACAACGGTGCCGGACTTTAGCATGCGGGTTGCTGTGACGCTTCGCGTTCTCAGATTGAACACATTACAATTTACTGAGCCGCTCCGGAAGAGTATGCGCGGTGGAACTGGAGTGCGAAATTGCAGAAGTTGGAACTTAGCTTGAGGCGAAGTAGGAATAATTCTCTCTTCGATTTTTATTTTCTGTAATCGGATTACCATGACAAATGGGGGAGAATCTTGCTCAATCCATCCGTCAATTCAATAAGTCATCACGGCTTGTTGACTCGGTTCTCCGTTCCGCCCGACGACTGAGGATGAGAAGGCACTCCAGTACGCCGACGGCCGCGTGTTCACGGGGAAGCAGACGCTGGAGTAAAGATGTGTTTGAGCGAAAAACGGAGAACCGTTTTTGAGAATTTTCTGGGAGGCGCGGGGACGGCCGTGACCGACTTGCACAACGAGCTGCTCCGTCAGCCGGTCCTGCAGTACAGATACAACGGATTCTCATGTCTGCGCACGGAAATTGATGTCTCACTTCGACAATGTGTTTCATTTTGAATTGGAACGAATTGGGGATTTTGAAGAGTTTTGGAATCAGGTGATCCAGTTTGAGAAACGGCCATCCTGAAGATCACCAGTCCTCTGTATCCACACTAACGGAGGATTCAAGACGAAAGCAAAAACGTGTAATTCCCCAGCATTCCCGCTATTGATTTGATCTGAGGATATCCATAGATTAGTGCGATTCCTTCCCTCACCACGCAAAGCCGTAAACACTCAAAACTATACTCTGAACATGCCGCTTGTCACTGACTCCGATTTCGGGCGGCATGACTCTGCCGGTGCATCCCGGTAGATAGGTGTTGTCGGACAAGAAATCTCTGCTCTGAATTCCCTGCCGCAGTACGTAAGCCCGGAGGAGAATGAGAAGAGGCGGGATTCTAGAGATACCTCTCTTTCATTCTCCAACTTCCCTTCTCAGAGGGGATTCTGGTGTAGCAGACTGCCGGACAACATAGCATCGTCGCCTGTAGGTCGACAAGTCTCATCGTCCTAAAAGGAACTCCCCTATGATCGGCGAGACGATTTCCCACTACAAGATCCTTGCGAAGTCCCGTCCCGAGCTTTGTTCGGGACGAGGATGCTCGTTCCGCTCGCAGAGCGGAACGGCCCTCGGTGAAGTTCGAAAACCACCCACGAGTGCCGTGAGCTTGTCGAACGGTCAACGAGTGGTTGCCATTTTGAGGATCCCGCCGTTTCACGTTTTGTGTGTCCCGCCGCTCTTTGGCGGGATTGGCGGGAGCTGCCAAGTGGGGTCAGGATGATCGGTTCAACAATCAGCCATTACAAAATCATCGAAAAATTGGGCGAAGGCGGCATGGGCGTGGTGTACAAAGCCGAGGACACCAAGCTCAAACGTACCGTCGCGCTCAAGTTCCTGCCTCCCGATCTCACCCGTGATCAATCAGCCAAAGAGCGCTTCCTCCTTGAGGCTCAAGCTGCTTCAGTCCTCGACCACCCCAATATTTGTGCTGTTCATGAAATAGGTGAAACGTCGGATCACGGACTCTTCATCGTGATGCCCAACTACGAAGGCGAGACACTGAAGGAGAAAATTGCCCGCGGACCGCTCCCGCTGGACCAGGCGATCGATCTTGCAGTGCAAGTTGCGAGCGGTGTGGCCAAAGCTCACGCGCACGAAATTACTCACCGCGATATCAAGCCGGGCAACATTATCGTCACAACCGGCGGGATGGCAAAGATCCTTGATTTCGGATTGGCAAAGTTAGCGGGAAGGACGAAAGTCACCAGAACCGGCAGGACACTGGGGACGGCCGCATACATGTCGCCCGAACAGGCGCTTGGGGAAAAGGTCGATGAGCGCACGGACATCTGGTCCTTCGGCGTGGTCCTCTATGAAATGCTGACGGGTCAGCTTCCCTTCAAGTCGGAGTATGAATCGGCCCTGGTTTATTCTATCCTCAACGAAAATCCCCGACCTGTGACAGCACTTCGACCCGAGGTACCATCCGAGCTCGAAGCGGTCGTCACAAAGTGCCTGGAGAAGGAGCCGGGAAAGCGTTATCTGGATATAAGTGGGGTGCAGGCAGATCTCCTGCGTTTAAAAGGAGCGCCGGTCAGCTCGGAGCTTCTTTGGAGTATCGTGAGTGCGAAGATCCGTGCCCATTGGATCCCGTCCGTCGCGACTCTCTCTGTCATTCTCGCGGCCGCAGTCTATTTCCTGTTTCTCGGAGCGCCGGCAGGGCCCGGGGAGCGCATTCGTATAGCTGTTGCCGATGTGGTCAACGAGACGAAAGAGGAGAACCTCAACGGCCTCTCGGGATTGTTCACGACGGCGTTCGAGCAATCTCCGTCTGTCACAGTCCTGACACGCTCGAGCATGTTCGACGCTCTCAGGCGGATGGGGAGAGGTAACGTGGAGACGATCGATGAACAGGCGGCGAGAGATGTCTGTAACTATGCGGGCGTCAATGCGCTTCTGACGGTGTCAATCAGGAAACTCGGCCAGCGGTACATCATGGACTTGAAAGTGCTTGATCCACAAAAGG
>DKJQ01000371.1 GCA_002454845.1 Ignavibacteria bacterium UBA6688 | reverse complement strand
CGACTTCGCTCAGGGTGCCGGGTTCCTTCTTTTTAGGGGAGAGTTTTGCTTCGGGGTTTTGTAAATAATTTAAGAAATGATTCTTACTGACCCCGCTCTCAAGAACAAAAAAACGTCATCGTGAGCGCCCGCCCGACTGCCGTGAGGCGGGCGGGGAGTCGAACGATGAAACAGGAAGGCTTATTCAGATAAGCTCTGATCCCAAAAGTGGATCGCTGGCGCGATCCTCAGTAAGAGGCCTCCGGCCCTTCGACGAGGGTTATCCTGAGCCGAGCGAAGAACTCAGGGTGCCGCTCCTTTGAGATTAGACTACGTCAAATGGACTACAGAATCAAAACCACCTTCCCCACATGCTCCCCTGCTTCGACGATCCTGTGGGCTTCCCGCACATCGCTCAACGGCAGCACGTGATCGATCACCGGCTTCAGAGTCCCCCGCTCCAGACAGTCCAAAATGGTCAACAGATCCCCTTTGCGTCCCATGGTCGATCCGAGAATCCGGATTTGCTTGTAGAAAACATAACGCAAATCTGTCACCGCTTGATAGCCAGATGTCGCTCCACAGGTCACCAATGCTCCCCCCTTCGCGAGACTCCGGATGTTTTCATCCCAGACCGCTTTCCCGACATGGTCAAACACAACATCCACTCCCCGTTTTGCTGTCAGACGCCGCACTTCCTCCAGCACCGATTGTCTTCTGTAATTGATAGTCTCATCCGCCCCAAGCTCTTTCAACCTCGCGGCCTTTTGGTCCGTACTTGTTGTAGCGATCACCCGTGCGCCGAACAGCTTCGCGATCTGGATTCCGGCCGTCCCCACGCCGCTGCTCCCTCCCACCACCAGCACATCATCCCCCGGCTTCACCACTGCTTTCTCAACAATCATCTGCCAGGCAGTCAGGAACACCAGTGTCGAGGCGGCCGCAGTTTCGAAGCTAATCTTCTCGCTCAACCGGATGACATTGCGCGAAGGGACCGCGAGGTACTCAGCGTCGGCCCCGTCGCAGTGTTCACCGATCAACTTGTATTCGCGGCAAAGGTTGTCGTTTCCGTTAAGACAATGACGGCAGTGGCCGCACGAGATCCCCTGCGCGACCACAATCCGATCGCCGACAGCAACGTGACGGACTGCCTCTCCCTTCTCTGCAACGACGCCGGCCGCATCGACGCCGGGAATAATGGGAAGCGGAAACTTCACACCGGGTATCCCCTGACGAACCCAGAGATCGAGATGGTTGATCGAGGTCGCCTTGACATTGATGAGCACTTCATCGGGGGCAATACGCGGCGGGTCGATCTCCTCCAGGAGAAGGCTCTCCAGCCCCCCATGACGGTGAATGCGGACGCACTTCATGGCCGATTGGATTCTTTCGATTGTTGCAGCAGGGGTGGAGCCGGAGGGAACTTGTACTGTCCCGGCACGTCAGTTCCTGGAAATGAGCTCGGGGATGGCGGAAGTGACAAAAGTAAACGAATAGAGAGAAAGCGTGGGTGAAGAAGTGACAAGCTGGAGCCGGTGTTCACCAAACTCCTTGTTGCGGATGAGATTGAACATGCGGGGCTCTGCCACCCGGACATAGCTCTTCCCGTTCTCGTCAAATCGTACATCGGCCCCGGCGTTCTCCTGGGTGAGGGGCAAGCCATCCTGCAGGATGAACACGTTGCCCGGTGTGCGCCGTCCCGACTGCATGACTGCGTTGACCTCAAGGGCCTCATAGAGAATGGTGACCAGCCCCTGCTCCCCCTTCGCCCCGTCGAACCGCATGAACTCCTTCTCATTGAACCACTTCCCCTGAAGGTAGAACCTTCCGGCGAGATGGTAGCCTTGGTCCGCATACTCGAGCGTGGATTCGGGGTTATATCCCTCCTGGTTTCCGAGTGTGCCCCTGAGGTAACCTGTCAGGATTTCGCCGGTTGGACGAAAGCAAACGGTCCCCGGGTAATCGGTTTCGCGGAGCGGTTCCATCAAGTCGGGTAATTCGCCATGATATCCCGCCTCCATGAGCAGGGTCTGAATATTCCGCTCGAACCGCCCGTATCCTCCCTCCCCCTGCTGGGTATACCGGATATAGCCGTCTTTGTCGATCAGGTATTTGGTGGGCCAGGCGCGGTTGGCAAAGGAGGACCATATCAATGCTTCATTATCCATGACGACAGGATACTGGATCCCCGTCTCCCGTAGCGAGGTTTCGACATCCTCCGGGTTGCGCCCGAACTTGAACTCCGGAGTGTGGACCCCGATCACCAGCAATTCAAACTCGCGGTACTTGCGGTACCACTCTTTGAGATACGGGAGCGTCCGGACACAATTGACGCAACTGTAATCCCAGAAATCGACGACGATGACGCTCCCCCGCATTGCACGAATGGAGATCGGCTCCGAGTTGAACCAGAAGTCGCCGTAGAGTTCCGGGACGTGTGTGCTTTTCGGTTCTAAGCTAAGCATGGTCTTCAAAATATATCCTTTTGAGGAAGGAATTGCAAGAACGGCATTTCCCGGTGAGACCGCTAATTCAAACGGATCTGCACCTGCAGCAGCTTCATTCCTGAAAATGGTATGATCGTAACGCGCGAACTAACCGCCTCCCGTCCCAGGATCCTGTCCGTTAGACGGAGAATGTCATCCCGAAAGGTCCACATCAGAAACGCGGAACCCGCTCCAAGAACGGCTCCTCCCAGGACGTCTGAAGGATAATGGAGACCGAGGTAAACCCTTCCATAAGAGACCAGGCCTGCCCAGAGAATGAGTGGAACGTAGACCTCGGGGTGCGGATGCATCAAGGAAAGAGTTGTCGCAATTGCGAATGCCTGAGATGAGTGTCCCGAAGGAAATGATGCGCCTCCTCCCGACCACTCATGTTTCACCTTCACCTCATCCAGCGCTTGATAAGGCCTTGGACGGTCAACCAGGGCCTTCAGGGCCATAGTCGTCCCCAGGGAGAAGGCCTGGGCAGTCCCTAAGAGGACACCCTCGTCAAAGGTCTTGCGATCGTTGTTGACGCCCCCCAGGATGAGAAAGCCTGCAGGAATGGCAGCAAACGTCGGTATTGTCGTCCGGTCCAGGTACTCAAAGAACGCGTCTGAAGAGCTTTGTGCATTATTGATCGTGCGAAACAGTCGAACGTCGACACTTTGGCTCTCCTGAGAGAGGAGGCCTTGCGTCAACACTGCCAGAAGCACAAAGCAGACCGTCTTCTTCAAAAGTGGAAACGAATGATTAGCGGAGGGCCAGTTGGTACTCGTCGTAGTATCCTATGATGCTCTCAACATAGTTCTGAGTCTGAACCCAATCACGGAAGAAACCCGCACGTGGCTTTCCTTGTTCCCACACCTTTTCATGCAACGTATAATGACGCTTGGAAAGGAGGGGAAGGGCAGCTTTTACAGCCTTCCAGTCATTGGGATCGTCCCCTAAAAACATTGCGATATCCTGGGCATCCAGAATTCTACTCAAACCGGCATTATAGGAAGCCAGAGTGAGCTTGATACGGTTTTGGTGATCAGCCTTCGAGAAAGCCTTATAGAGCGAACGAAGATGGTAAATCCCTGCCTTGATGTTGTTGTAAGGACTTTCAGCCTCATCGAGGCCAAGTTTTCCGGCCAGCTCGTTTTGAGTGGTTGGCATGATCTGCATCAGCCCATAAGCTCCCTTGTTGCTCAAAGCCGCCGGTAGGAAGCGGGATTCCCGTTTCATAACCGACAAGATCAGCCTCCAGTCCATGTCATATTTTTGAGAATACTTCTGGATGATCGGACCAAACGTCTTGATTGAACGTTCGGTTTGGGTATCCACAAACAGGCCGGATGCATCAAATGAAGCTAAATTTGACTCGGAATGGGTGAGGGATTCATTGCCGGTTAGTGCGCTGGCTGCAACCGGCCTATAGCATCCGTATTGCAGGAATGGTAGAATAAACAGAAGTACTAGTAGTTGTGCTGATTTTATTGGCTTTTTCAACATATTCCTCAGGTTGTTCATCCTCATAACCCTCCCCAAGAGACTACTCCTTCCGGGCCCCCCGGGGAGTACGCCTTCGGTTTTTGCATTCCTGCTTCTACATCAACCTGAAACTACTACGATCCTTTCAACAATAAGTTCTGGACTATCGATTCAAAGGATTTATTGCACCTACAAACTAAGGGTAATTATCGTTTTAGTCTAAGATGAAGTCAGGTTGAAACTTACAGGTTGCATTGTAAACTGCGGT
>DKJQ01000255.1 GCA_002454845.1 Ignavibacteria bacterium UBA6688 | reverse complement strand
GTACTTATTATCAGCATTATCGTCAATGACTTTAAAAACGAGCCGACTGTTCGTAGTGATATCCCAGACCTGGATCGGAATTCGATTCGATGCCTTGGGGTTGTTGTTGAGAAGGCCGAAGGGGCCGATAAAATATTCGCTCGCCATTGAGCCGTCCTCTGTGAATCGAATCTCATAATCGCTCGCGCCCACCCTGTTCCGCCAGTTTAGCTGCGAGTAGAGCGTTGCAGTGTTCGTCGCCCCTTGTGCGTCAATGGACCAGTTTCCATCCGGTGACTCTACACGGCCAATGTTGATTGGCGGAGAATAACTTGAGCTTCCAATCTTTGTCGCAACGATTTGCTTGATTCCGACTGCCGCGCCCGGATCAAGAACAATCCATTGTAACCCCTCTATGATGGGATTGAACGTGCTATCTCCATACGTTGACTGATTATTCGCCAGCGATTTGCCAGTTGTTACATCTGCGAGACTCCACACCTTCCTCCCGGAGATCACATCAAACGTTATCCGATAGTCGTGACCGGTAATGTTGGACGGATCAATCACACGAGCATAGGCGATACCGTCACTCGTGCCAGCGGTTCGTATCGCTTTGATCGTGTCCCCAAATACCGAATGCAACCGTATTCCCGGCTTGGGGGATTGGGGGATGGGACGCAAGCGAGCCACGGGGGACTCGAGTGACCGGGAGGCTGCATCGGGAGACCCATTGTAGCCGTATGCGGTCACGACGAAGTGATACTCCTGGCCATTCACGAGTGGTGTGTTCCTGATTTCATCCCGCGTTATTTTCAAGTAACGCTGGATCCCCGAATTGGTCCCCACCTGCACCGGCTTTGTGACGACAACAGCCGTCTCTTCATCGAGCGCTTCATCAATGATCACGGTGATGTCATTGACAAGGTCAAACGTTTTGATCTTCTTCGTCTCATCGTGTTCCAGTGTCGCCGTGGCGTCCGGGAGCTGGTAGACGTTGTACCCCTCGAAACGATACCCGCCCGGGCTTTCGTTTTCGATCTGCTCCACACGTTCACGATGTTCCCCCCATGTGAGGACGATCTCCTTGTCCAGTTCAGCGACCGCTACACTCGGTACCGGCATGGTTGGAAGATCGAACAGATTATTGTACGCGTTCTGAGCAAAGCGATCGTTGAATTTCATGACCGACACACTGGAGAGATAATCAGCCCCTAACCCTGCCACGAGCGCAAGGACCACTTCCTGCGTGTCGCCACGCGCCATAGTGAAAGGCCCGGTCGACATCACAAACCGGCGGTCGCTGGCAATAAAGCGCTGCGGGTTGGCCGGTGTCGGTTTTCCGTCAAGATCGCCTGTACCCCTGACCGGATCGCCCGTCAACTCAAACTTTGTGACGTTCCCGAGGTGATCCCTGAGGGGAGTTCGGGCGGGATACTCTGGCCGGGGTTCGAAGCCCGCCATGACGTTATACCAGGTACCGGTAGGCGTACCAGATCCACGAGGAGCGGGATCAATTCGACCGGAGCCTGCCCCTACGGAGAAAAACGTAAAGGCAGTCATCGGAAGATTCTTGTATCCTTTTCGATACCTGAGATCGAACAACGCCGAGTCAGTCGGTGGACCGGGCACGATCGGACCCTGCAGCAGATCGAAACCGCCTGCAGGGGGAGGAAGTCCGAACCTGTTGAAATAGATTCCGTCCGTGGTTCTTGAATTGTAGACGTATCCCAGACTCAGCGTCGTGTCGCAACCGACATAATCATCGCGTTCACTCCCATTGTCCGGATCAACAAACTGCAAAATATACATGCTATCGATGAACGCGTCCGCCGGTGTGGTGGCCGTTCCCTTGTAGATGATCCGAACCCTCTTGAAGATGACATTGCTGAGGGGATCCGTCCGGTTGTATGCCCACATGGTAGTATGGATCTCGAGACCAATCGGATCTGAGAGAAAAGTACTCGCGGGCAAAGTTTTTGATTCATCCAGATCGTTATACACGGTCCAGACAACCTGGTCGGCGGGGAAGTCTGGATTTGCCCCGGCCAAACCCGGCTCGTCAAATTTCCCGGAAATGAGGCTATCAGAGTTGAACAAAGGCCCCTTTGAAGAATCATCATTGAACGGTGGTGGGGGTTGATACCCTGGGATCCCGTTCCGCTCAATGTATGGCGCCCCCTTTTCCCAGGGCCACGCGTTCCAGTCTGTCTCGTACAACGCTCGGAGTAACTGCACATCTATAACGGTAACCTGATTCGGCTGCTTGTCATTGTAACTTGCCGCATCGTCCGTCAGGTCGGCAGTTTTCCAATCGCGGCGAACGCGGTACGGGCGAACGGTTTCGGGATTGTCCGGTTCTCTGGATCCGTCCGGAAGGATCATGCCCGCCCTGCAACCCTGATGGTCAAACCAATTGCCTCCGACACGAAGAACCCTCGTCCGGTCATCGTTCACTTTGCCCCCCCAGACGATTCCTTCGGTAAAGATGAAGCCCCCGGTCCCTTTGGGAAATGCGCCGTTCCCGAATTCGGTTCTGACGGGATGAAATCCAGCGGCATTAATCCAACTCGTGATGTTATTGATGTTGACCAACGTCTCACTTTTATCCTGGCTGAAAGAGAGGGAGAAGGGAAGCAAGAAACTTCCTATCATCGATACTAATGTTAGGATCTTCTGTCCGGGCATGGGGGTTCTCTCAGAATAGGTTATGATTAGATTTCGAGCCGAAGTCCAAAACGGATCTGCCTCGGCGTTCCGAACAAATCGAAACCATTACTGACGATGTTATGACGCCGGTTCTCGAGATTCATGACCCGGTAGAGGTCTACATACTTCTGACCAAAGTTGTCGTTGTCGATAATCGGTTTGCTTTCAGGGCTTCTGAGGAACCCATCATCGAATGCGTTCCCCGTCAGAAAATAGACGTTGGTGACGTTTTTCGTGTTGAGCACATTTTGCGCGTAGGCATACATGTTCAGATCAATGCCTGATATCGTGATAGTCTTGTCGATGCGCAGATCCAAGTTGAAATTCCACGGCGTCGTGGATGCATTCAGGGACTCCAGCGGCTGACTGATTCCTACCCCCTCTCTGCTTAATGCACCGGATTCCGGAGTCGCGGTATTGCCGATGAGGCGCGATTTGGTGTAGGGGTGTCCGCTGTTGAAAGTAAAAAGAAGATTCAGCCCGAGGCTCTCCAGGACCGGTCCACCTTCATCACCACCGAATCGATAGTCAATATTCAGCGAGCCCCGATGTGCCTGGTCATAGTCCAAAGGAAGCACCATCGTGGGCTTGCCATCAGCAGCTGCTCCCCGGCCGCTTGTGGGGAAGGAATTTGTCCCCCTCGCATCGGAAAATGTGTAGTTGATGACAGCCTGCAGCCGATGGGTCCGCCGTACCGCAAGCCTGACCTCCAGCCCCTTGGTCGTCGCAAAATCACCGTTGACATACGTCGTGTAGCTTGCCGGGCTCCAGCCTGCCGCGGTCTCAACGAAACCGGACTGAACCTGACCCTGGATATCCTTATAGAAGGCAGTGATGTCAAAAGCGGCAAAATCTGTGAACTGCTGGGTGAAGCCAATTTCGTACTGCGTCGTACGCGTTGGCTGGAGATCAAATGCGACGCCTCCGCCTCCACCGACGATCAGCACGAAACTGGTCAGCGGAATCCCACGGTATGCGACGTCCAGTGCCGGCGCCTGCACGAACTTGCCATACTGGACGTGAAAGACCGTCTTGTCACTGACGGGATAAGAAAATCCCAGGCGCGGCGAAACATACTGGAAGGCTTTGTTCCGTATGATGCCTGGAATGGTGTAGGTTGCCTCATCCGGCGTCGGCTCCAGGGGATTCTCGAGGGACCATGAGTCCATATCGATACGATCGAATCGCAAGCCGGCCTGTATGATCAGATCATTCACTTCGAACTTGTCCTGGACATAGGCGGAAAAAAACTCCGGATGCTTCGGGCCGTCGGGACCGTTGTCGAGGGGTCTCCCGAGCTCATCAAAACCGTACATATCGGGGAACGCGCGGCCACGGACGAGTGCAATGAGCACTTGCTCATCCCTCGCCGAATCCGGGCGCTCTCTCAGATAGGCTAACAAATCACGATGAAGATTCCTTTGACCGGTGCCGGCGAAGCCATAATTCCTTGCCGTCCAGTGTTCGAATGAGCCTCCGAGTTTCACTTCGTGGTTCTCCATCTGAGAAACTGCGGAGACGGAGAGGCCGATGTACCCCGTTTGATTTTTGCCAAACGTGGCCAAGCGGGTTCCGGGCCTGTTAAACGGGAAGCCATGAAATTCGTACGCGTAAGGTTGCCGGGAATATGCTGAATAGACCCAGCCCTGTTCTGCGGCCATGAGACTATCGTTATAGGCGAGGATATCGTCCTTGAACACCGGATCGAAGTTCTTGACCCGGCGATCCAAAAAGTTCACGTTCGCCTCGATAAATAACTTTGGGTTAAGGAAATACGAGACCTTTCCGTTGATGAGACCTTCACTCTCGTCCCGCAGGGGCAAGCGATCCTGGTTGAAGAGATTCTTCAGGGGATCGGAGTTGATCCGCCGCCTCTGCCATGTGAAAGCGCCTCCGAACCTGATATGGATCGGTTGGAAATCGAGCAAGAGCGTTCCATTGAGGCTGTGCCGGTTCTGAAACCGTCCGGGAATGTTTCCCGGCAACCAGGAGAGAATCTGCGTATCCCCTTTGAGTATCTTGTCCCCCAGATTGCCGGAGTCGGATACCGTGTCGACGAGCGAACCGTCGGACCATCTCCCGGGCGAGCCGGACCAGAACATGGGGGCATAGTCGCGCGTGAATGAATTCTCGCCGGCGAGGAACGCCCGGACGTTCTCGCTAACCGTGGGACCGCTCAACGTGATCACGGTGTTGGTGTAACCATAGGAATAGGTCCCGAGAAATTTCCTCCCGGGACTTGTGAAGTTATCCGACTCCCACT
>DKJQ01000008.1:845-20209 GCA_002454845.1 Ignavibacteria bacterium UBA6688 | reverse complement strand
AACTGAACTATGGCCACCATGATAAACGCTGTTAATTCTGATACCCCTTGCCAACCGCGACGGCCACAACTCCCAATTTCGCCGGCGAACGTTTTGTGTGAGCCGTTGCGAAATTGGGGATCCCGCCGCTTTTTGGCGGGACTGGCGTTCTAACCAACTGAACTATGGCCACCATGGTAAAACCGACTCTCCTGCGTAGCGACCAATCCCGCCTTTCGGCGGGATCCTCAAAATGGCCGTTGAGCTAGCTTCACTCCGTTCGCTAACTCAAGCCATTTTGGGACTGAACTATGGCCACCATGAAAAGAACCGCCTGAGCGGCTTTAAGATAGCAAAAGCCTGTTCTGCAGCAACAGGCTTGACGAGTGAGTGCAAAGATACCGAATATCACCCCGAAAGGCAAGGGGATTTTCAGCGCCGGTCCCTTCCTACGATTGGGATGATATTGGATTTTTTCGGAAACCACCCTTCAAATTTCACCATCGTTGTCAACCTTCCTACTTCCAAGGCACAAATCCCCCGTGAAAGTTCCCCCCCTCTTCCAAAAATCGGAACCGGCCAGATGGCATAGAACTTGACCCTTCCTCATGCACCCATTCCGCCGGCAATCAAAATCTGCTGCTTTTGCAGTTCCAGATCACGTAGAGGTTGATCCCGCTCACCATCACCGGGAGCTCACAATGAAGAAAGATTTTCTCTCTATCCGCGATCGCACCCGCGAGGAAATCCTTGCAACGCTTTCGCTTGCCTCCACTGTGAAATCGCATCCGGAGAAGTTCGCCAGTTCCCTCAAGGGAAGAACGCTCGCGATGATTTTCGAAAAGCCTTCACTCCGCACGCGCGCAACCTTCGATATCGGGATCCAACAACTCGGAGGATTCTCCCTCCTGCTTCTCCCGACCGAGATCAACCTCGGTAAACGCGAGTCCCTTTACGATGTGACAAAGAATCTCGAGCGCATGGTGCAGGGGATTATGATCCGGACCTTCTCACACCAGGTTGTGCTCGATATGGCGCGCTTTGCGTCAGTCCCGGTGATCAACGGCCTGACCGATTACTCTCACCCGTGCCAGGCGATGGCCGATTACTTCACAATCCAGGAAACGAAAGGATCGCTGGCCGGCCTCAAACTTTGCTATGTCGGCGACGGTAATAATGTGGCGCATTCCCTCATGTTCGCCGGGGCACGCCTCGGTGTCCACGTCACCATCACATGCCCCAAAGGATATGAACCGAACCCGGATGCGCTCAGGCTGGCAATGGACGATGCGTCCCTTTCCGGTGCAAGTATCGAGATCTCGCATGACCCTGACACGGCAGTGCACGCGGCAGATGTCGTCTACACGGATGTATGGGCTTCCATGGGGCAGGAGTCGGAAGCCGAAGAGCGAAGGAAGATCTTTCAGCCCTTCCAGGTTAACCGGAAATTGATGGGAAAGGCGAAACCCGGGGCGATCTTCATGCATTGTCTTCCTGCTCATCGGGGGGACGAGGTCACGGATGAGGTGATCGATGCGGAATATTCCGTCGTGTTTCAACAGGCTGAAAACCGACTTCACGTTCAGAAAGCCATCATGCTGCAGTTGATGCAATAAAAAGGTCTCATGCTCCGGAGCGCTCTCATAGCGATTGGCGGCAACTCCCTGATTCGTGCAGGACAGCGCGGGACGGCCCTAGAACAACTGACCAATGCGCGCGAAACGTCATGCCGCATCGCCCAGCTTGTCACCGACGGTTGGCGTATCATTATCACCCACGGCAACGGCCCCCAGGTTGGTGCGGCGCTTCTTCGCTCCGAACGAGCCTCACAGGAAGTGTACCCCCAACCACTCGACGTTTGCGTGGCCACAACCCAGAGTGAAATCGGCTATCTCCTCCAACGGGGAATGCTCAACGCGCTTCGCAGCGCCAGGATCTGCACGCCGGTCATGACAATCCTCACCCAGGTTCAGGTGAGCAGCAGCGACCAGGCCTTTCGAAACCCGACGAAACCGATCGGGCCGTTCTATTCGAAATCCGTTGCCGAGGAACGTCAGCGGAGTTTTGGATGGACGATGGTGGAGGATGCGGAGCGTGGATATCGGCGCGTCGTCGCTTCGCCCGAGCCTGTTGCGGTGCTCGAGCAGGAAATCATCCGCCAGGTCATGGAGTTGGGAATTATTGTGATCGCACTGGGCGGCGGCGGCATTCCCATCGTCATCGAAGAGGACCAAACGGTCAAGGGAATCGAGGCGGTGATCGATAAGGATCGTGCCTCTGCGCTGCTTGCATCGGGATTAGGGATCGATTGCCTGATCATCAGCACGGACGTCGAACAGGTCTACCTCGATTACAAGAGGCCGAAGCAACGCGGTCTCAAACGGGCCACTGCGGGGCAGATGCAGCGGTATCTCGAACAGGGACATTTTCCGTCTGGAAGTATGGGGCCGAAAATTGAATCTGCCATTCGTTTTCTTCAACGCGGGGGAAAAGAGGTCATCATTACCTCCTGCGACCATTTGCTTGACGCCATTCAGGGAAAAGCTGGAACGCAGATCACCCCATGACCCCGGTCACTCTCGGGAGGGAAGGATATGAAGCTTCATCACGTCATTGAGTCACAACAGTTTTCCGTTCCGGCGCTCATGGAACTCTTTTCACGGACGATGCAGATGGAGAAAATCGTCAGGCGGGGTGGGACCAAGGACTATGAGAATAAGCTCATGGCAACACTCTTCTATGAACCCTCCACCCGCACCCGTTTCTCGTTCGAAGCCGCTATGGTGCGGTTGGGGGGAAAGGTCCTCTCCACGGAATCCGCGATGGAATTTTCTTCCGCGGTCTCGGGAGAGTTTCTTGAAGACACCATACGGATCGTCGGGAACTACTGCGATGTGGTCGTCCTCAGGCACACGGAGGAGGGAGGCGCAGCGCGCGCAGCAGCGGTTTCCCCCGTCCCCGTTATCAACGCGGGTGATAGTGCTGGAGGACAACATCCCACGCAGGCTCTTCTTGATCTCTATACGATCTATCACGAGTGCAAAACCATGGACGGTCTTTCCGTGCTTCTCATTGGAGCTCTGGACACGGGCAGGACCGCGCGATCCCTCGCCTACCTGCTCAGCAAGTTCGAACGCGTCAAACTGTACTTCCTCGCACCCCGGGAGATGCAGATCAAACCGGATATTCTGAAACACCTGGATGAACACAACGTCACGTACGAATTGCTCTCGCGCCCGGGGAATGTCCTTTCGCAGGTCGACGTCATTTATCAGACCCGCATCAACCGGGAACGTTTGGAGCGGACGGATGTCGATCTTCGGCAGTACAACATCGATGAGACGGTCCTGCACAGCATCAAACGCGACGCGATCATCCTGCATCCTCTCCCCCGTTCCGTAGAGATCGACCCGGCCGTCGATCGCGACCCCAGGGCCGCGTACTTCCGTCAGGCGCAGAACGGTCTGTATGTCCGTATGGCATTGCTCAGCATGATTTTTGATTCGGAAGAACTTTCCCTCACATGATGGTGCCCGTATGAAAACTCCAGTACCTCAGCTTGAAGGCTTGACACCCATGAACATCCTCATTGCCGGTGCGGCGGGACGTGATTTTCACAACTTCAACGTGCTGTACCGGGATGACCCCCGCTATCACGTCGTGGCATTCACCGCGGCGCAAATCCCCAACATCGCGGGGAGACGGTATCCGGCGTCGCTTAGCGGCGCGTTCTATCCCGAAGGGATCCCCATTTATGAAGAGAAGGATCTGGAAAACCTGATCCGAAAATACCATGTCGATGAGGTGGTGTTCTCGTACAGCGATGTCCCATACCAATCCGTGATGAGCCTTGGTTCCCGCGCATCCTTCGCAGGGGCTCGTTTTACCCTGCTCAGTGCGACGCGCACGATGCTGAAGAGCATCAAGCCGGTCGTCTCGATCTGCGCCGTAAGGACCGGCAGCGGGAAAAGCCAAACGTGCCGGAAGGTCGCACACATCCTGCGCGACCATGGCCTGAAAGTCGCCGCCATTCGCCATCCGATGCCGTACGGGGATCTGGAGTTACAACGGGTGCAGCGGTTTAGCTCCATTGAGGACCTCCGTAAACACAACTGCACGATCGAAGAGATGGAGGAATACGAGCCGCATATCGTAAGTGGGACCATCGTTTACGCTGGTGTCGATTACGAGGCAATCTTGCGGCAAGCCGAACAAGAAGCAGATGTCATCCTATGGGATGGGGGGAACAACGATACCCCGTTTTATCAACCGGACTGCAGTATCGTCGTTGCCGATCCGTTGCGCGTTGGGGACGAGCTCACCTATTATCCGAGCGAGACAAACCTTCGCCTGGCCGACACCGTCATCATCAACAAAATCGACTCTTCGTCCCCCGAAGCGGTATTCCAACTGCGGGCGAACATCCGCCTTGTCAATACCCATGCTACGATCATCGAAGCGGCATCCCCAATCAGCGTAGAACAGTATGAACTGATTGCCGGCAAGAGAGTACTCGTCATCGAGGATGGTCCCACGTTGACCCATGGAGAGATGAAATTCGGGGCTGGGACGGTCGCAGCGCGGAAATTTGGAGCGGGCGTCATCGTCGATCCCCGACCGTATGTCAGCGGTGAAATCAAGAAAACTTTCGAGACCTATCCGGAGATCGGGACGCTTCTGCCGGCCATGGGTTACAGTCCACGGCAGATGAAGGACCTCGAGGCCACCATCAACAGAGTCCCGTGCGATGTCGTCATCATCGGTACGCCCATCAACCTGAAACGGATTATCAAGCTGAAAAGGCCGGCCCTGCGGGTCTTTTATGAGCTGGAGGAAATCGGTAAGCCGAATCTTCAAACCATCCTGGAACCATTCTGGAACAAAAGCCACAAACAACGGACCGGAGGAGCCTCATGAAGAAACGTCAACCAAAAACGAAGAAAGCCGCGGCGGCCCGGTATTCCCCGGAAACAAAATTGATCTGGGGAAAAACATTTACACCCGCCTGGGATTACAGTCATCACGTTATTCCCCCCATGTCCTCCTCGTCGATGTTTCGGCTTTCCTCTACAAAACGGGGAGCGCAGGGATTCGTGGAGTTCGCGCACCACGTCGATAACGAGGAAATCAAATCCCGCGCACCGATCTATATCTACGACCGCCTCGGCGAACCCAACAAGGACTTGCTCGAACAGAACCTTGCCGTCGCCGAGGGGGGCGATTGCGCCGTGACGTTCGCCACCGGCATGGCCGCAATCTCGGCCCTCTGCGGAATCCTGCTGGGGACCGGGAACGTGATCGTTGCGCACAAAATGCTGTACGGGTGCACCTTCTCCCTGTTAAAAAACTGGATGCCGCGGTACAAAATCAATGTCAAGTGGGTCGACTTTAACGACCTGGACGCTCTCAACCAGGCGATCACCCCCGCAACACGGATGCTTTACTTCGAGTCACCCGTGAATCCCACCATGGAGCTGATCGACATGCAGCAAGTTACCCGCATCGCCAGAAACCACAACAAGCATCGTCACCGGGACCATTATCTCTACACCGCGGTGGATAATACGTTCGCGACACCGTTCTGCCAGCGTCCGATGGAATCGGGAATTGATTTCGTGGTTGAGTCGCTGACGAAGGGTCTTTGCGGCTTCGGCACGGACATGGGGGGCGTGGTCGTAGGACCAGGCTGGAGTTATGACCGGCTGTTAATGTACCGGAAGGATTTCGGCGGCGTCCTCGCGGCGAAGAGCGCGTGGCCCATTCTCGTCTATGGCCTTCCCTCCCTCGCCGTACGCTTCCGTCAGCAAATGCAGACAGCACAGATCGTGGCGGAGTTCCTGGAGCGGGATCGGAGGATCAGTTTTGTGCGGTATCCGGGACTCGATTCGTACAAGCAACGCACCCTTGCTCACACCATCATGCATGATTACGATGGAAAGTTCGCCCCCGGAACCATGTTATACTTTGTCCCCAAGGCGCGAACCATCGCCGAGCAGCGCCGCAAAGGGGAACGGTTTGTCAACTTCGTTGCAAAGAATTCCTATACCATGACCCTGGCGGTCAGCCTTGGCAACATCCGGACATTGATCGAGCATCCGGCCTCGATGACACATTCCAGTATTCCTCCGGAGGAACAGATCGCCCGCGGGATCGATCCGGGCGGCATCCGGCTCTCCCTTGGCCTGGAAAAACCGGACGATATAATGCATGACCTGAAGCGCGCGCTGAATCAGCTGTGATGGAGTGGTGTTGAAAAATTCATCACCGTGATTTCCCTCAGAGACGCCTCTATCGTTTCTTGGAATCCTTTTGTTAAATGTGGGAATCGTTCTTGTCTGATCGTTCTCATTGCCGGGAACGGCTTGGAAAAAGAGCCCCTGCGCCATCGCACTGTCTGGCATATTCCTTGCCGAAGTGAGCCCATCTTACTACCATCACGTTCAAAGGATCCATCCATGCCGACAGCAGGTGAACGACTTCCGGAAAACGTTCCGGGAAAATACTATGTCACGGGAGAATGCAATGGTTGCGGACTGTGTTTCTCCTACGCTTTGCAGAACTTCATGTACAGCAACGACTCGAGCTACTACTACATCATGGAACAGCCGACCGATCCGCGTGAAGAGGAAGATATCCGGAGAGCCATCGATGTGTGCCCGATGAATTGCATCAAGGACGACGGCGCTCTCGCCTGACGTTTCACTCTTCCACCACAACGGAGAAAACCCTGTGTTCCGCATCATCCAAAAAGAGCGCCTTGCCTCAACCATCACCAAGTTTGTCGTGCATGCTCCCTATATTGCCCCGAAAAGGCGCCCCGGCAATTTCGCCATTATCCGTGTGGTAGAATCGGGGGAACGCATTCCGCTCACGCTGGTCGACAGCGACCCGGTGGCCGGCACCATTACGCTCATCGTCCAGGCCATTGGAAAGACAACCCAGTTACTTTGCAGTTTGCAGGAGGGGGATTCCCTCCGCGATGTCGTCGGACCACTCGGCACTCCCACTCCGATTGAAAATCATGGATCGGTTGCCTGCGTCGGAGGCGGCGTTGGAACGGCCGTGATCTACCCTATTGCGCGCGGATTGCGGGAGGCCGGTAACAACGTCTACAGCATCATTGGCGGGCGCACCAGCGAGCTCGTTATCCTGGAACAGGAAATGGCCCGGGTTTCGAACCGTGTGATCACGACAACCGATGATGGGTCGCTTGGGCGGAAAGGGATTGTCACGGACCCGTTGAGGGAGATGCTCGATGATCGATCACTCGGGATCTCAGCGGTGTACGCCATCGGACCGCTTCCGATGATGAAAGCGGTCTCGAATCTCACCAGGAATTACGGTGTCCCTACCTTCGTGAGCCTGAATGCCATCATGGTTGACGGGACCGGAATGTGCGGCGGGTGCCGCGTCACCGTGGATGGGACCATGAAATTTGCCTGCGTCGATGGGCCGGAATTCGACGGACACAAAGTTGACTTTGACGAGCTGATCATGCGCAACCGGAGTTATACGGAACTCGAACGTCTCGCGCATCAGCGGTATCTCCAAACGACTCTCCCGGAGCATGCATGAGCGCATTCAATTCATTAAAACCTTCCGAACGGATGAAAATTCCACGACAGGGCTCGTTGGAACAGAATGCTGGGGAACGGAAGGGAAATTTTCTCGAGGTCTCTTTTGGGTTCAATGAAGAACGGGCTCAGATCGAAGCCGCACGTTGCCTGGAATGCACGAATCCCGTCTGCACCGAAGGGTGTCCGGTAGGGATCGATATCCGCTCGTTTGTCCAGCGAATACTCATGAAGGACTATGCCGGGGCGGTGCAAACGATTCGTCAGGCAAATTCCCTCCCCGCGATCTGCGGGCGTGTCTGCCCCCAGGAAGAACAATGTGAAGCAGTCTGCACGCTGGGGAAGAAGCACGAGCCGGTCGCCATCGGAAAATTGGAACGGTTTGTGGCCGATTATGAAATGACACACAACCTGTTCTCCCCGCCCATGGTCGAAACGAAACGCGATGAAAAGGTGGCAATTGTCGGATCAGGGCCGGCCGGATTAACATGTGCCGCGGAGCTTTCAAAGATCGGCTATAAAGTGACTCTGTTCGAAGCGCTCCACGCCGTCGGTGGAGTGTTGCGGTACGGTATCCCGGAATTTCGTCTTCCCCGCACCATTCTCGACCTCGAAGCGGAACGAATCAAAGCGATGGGGGTCGAGATCATCACCAATTTCCTTGTCGGTCGAACTGCCACCGTCGATGAGCTCATGGATGAATGGGGCTTCTCCGCCGTCTTTCTCGGCACCGGCGCAGGCACTCCGCATTTCCTGGGGATTCCCGGCGAGGGACTGACCGGTGTGTATTCAGCCAATGAGTTCCTGACACGCGTCAACCTCATGAAAGCCTATCAGTTCCCGGACTACGACACGCCGATCCGACTGGGAAAGAACGTCGCCGTCATCGGTGGCGGGAACACTGCGATGGATGCCGTTCGAACAGCCCGCAGGCTCGGTGCAGAACGTGCAGTCCTCGTCTACCGTCGATCCCGCCAGGAGATGCCGGCGCGGCTCGAAGAGGTTCACCACGCGGAGGAGGAAGGAATCGAGTTTCTCATGCTGACCAATCCCCTCCGGATCATCGGCGATGAGCACCATGTGGTGACCTCCCTTGAATGCCAGCGGATGGAGCTGGGTGAACCGGATGATTCGGGCCGACGGAAACCCATCCCGGTCGCGGGATCTGAATTCAGCATCGCGGTGGACACCGTCATTGAAGCGATCGGCCAGCAACCGAACCCGATCATCCAATCGACGACCTCCGGACTGAAGACCGGCAAACGCGGGGTCATCATCACCGACGACCGTCAGCAAACAAGCCGTCCCGGCGTTTTCGCCGGGGGGGACTTGTCACGTGGCGGGGCCACCGTGATCCTCGCGATGCGTGATGGAAAACAAGCGGCAAACAGTATTCACACCTACTTGCAGTCCGTTCAACTATCCACGGTGGACATCACGGATAGTATGACGGGATGACGGGCGCTCCCTGAGACCACGGTGAGCCGCTTCGGAAGGTCCCCCTCCTTGCCTGTTTTGCCTTGCAGTTCAGGACATTTCTTCTGAATTTTCGTTCCAAAAAAATCACCTGCGAACCTGCGTTTTCCACACTCCCCATGGAGAGTTCACGTGAAGATTGGAATCCCAAAAGAAATAGGCCCCGGGGAAACTCGTGTTGCCGTTGTTCCGGATGTTGTTTCCTCCCTCACCCGTAGTTCCCATGAGGTCTTCGTAGAGACGGGGGCCGGGGTGGCCGCGTCGTTCGGTGACGCTGCGTATGAGCGGGCCGGCGCAACAATCATTACCGACCCCCAATTGCTGTATGATTCCACGGATGCCGTACTGAAAGTCCAGCCACCACAGTTCCACCCCGTATTGAAGAAGGATGAAGCGGAGTTGCTGCGCGAAGGATCCACCTACATCGGATTTATGGCTCCCATTTCCAATGCCGACGTTGTCCGGATCTTCGCCCGGCGCCGCATTACCAGTTTTTCGATGGAATACATCCCTCGCATCACGCGCGCTCAAAGCATGGACGCCCTGAGTTCCATGTCAACCATCATCGGCTACAAAGCAGTTCTCCTCGCCTCAGGGAAACTCGACAAGATGTTCCCCTTATTGATGACCGCTGCCGGCACCGTTCCGCCGGCCGTTGTGTTGATCCTCGGGGCGGGCGTAGCCGGATTGCAGGCTATCGCCACAGCAAAACGCCTCGGGGCAAAAGTGGAGGCATTCGATCCGCGGCCATCGGTTAAGGAGCAGGTCAAGAGTCTGGGAGCGTTGTTCATCGAGATGGAACTTCCGGAACAAACCGAGTCGGCGGGCGGGTATGCACTCGAGCAATCACCCGAATTTATTAAGAAGGAGATGGAAGCCATCGGTTCGCGTCTGCCAAAAGTGGATGTCGTCATCAGCACAGCGCAGATCTTTGGAAAACGAGCACCGCTCCTGATGACCGGGGAGATGGTGGAATTGATGCGCCACGGGTCTGTGATCATCGACCTGGCTGCCGAGACGGGGGGCAATTGCGAACTGACGCAGGCAGGAAAGACGGTTGTTCATAACGGGGTTTCGATTCTTGGACCGGTCAACCTCGCCGCAACGGTCCCCGTCGACGCCAGCCGGATGTATGCCAAGAACATCACAACCCTATTCCGGCACATGTTTCCGAAGGCCGATTCCACCCCCGACTTCGCCGATGAGATTGTCAAAGGTTGTTGCATCACGCATCAGGGCGAGGTGGTCAACGAACTTGTCAGGAAGTCCCTTTAACCGCAGGAGAGGAATATGACCGAAGCGTTGATGTTTTCCATTGTGATTTTCGTCCTCGCCATTTTCCTGGGTGTGGAATTGATCAGCAAAGTTCCACCGCTCCTCCATACGCCGTTGATGTCCGGCTCCAATGCCATTTCCGGAATCACCCTCGTTGGGTCGCTCATTGCCGCCGGGGAAGGGCACGGAGGACTGAGCGTCTATCTCGGCACGCTCGCGGTGATCTTTGCCACGATTAATGTCGTGGGGGGATTTCTCGTGACAGATCGCATGCTTGGGATGTTCAAAAAGGATAAGAAAAAAGAATCGAAAACGGGTACTCCATGAACGTTCTTGCCACTTTCGCGTATCTCGTCGCGTCCGTCTTCTTCATTCTTGGTCTCAAATTTCTTGGTTCCCCAAAAACCGCGCGCCGCGGGAATCTCTTCGGTGCGTTCGGCATGCTCCTGGCCGTCGTTGTCACACTCACGGACCAGAGGATCATCGACACCACCTACATCATCGCCGGTCTGATCATCGGTTCGGCGATCGGATTGTTGATCGCCCGCACGGTGCAGATGACCGCCATGCCTCAGATGGTTGCGCTCCTGAATGGCCTGGGGGGCAGTGCCTCGACGCTTGTGGCGTATGCGGAATATGTCCGCGTGCCGGAATCCACCCTGGAAGTATTGATCCCCATTATCCTCAGTGTGTTGATCGGATCGGTCACATTCACGGGGAGCCTCATCGCTTGGGCAAAACTGCAAGGGGTGATGCGAGGAGCGCCCGTCCTCTACCCGTACCAAAAACACCTCAACGGGCTTGGGGTTGGCGTTGTGCTTGTTCTCGGCATCATGTTCGCTCTTGACCCGGGCCAATGGTACCTCCTTCTTATCATCCTGGTGCTCGCTCTCATCCTTGGCGTCACGACCGTCATCCCTATTGGGGGCGCGGATATGCCGGTGGTCATTTCGTTGCTGAACTCCTACTCCGGTCTCGCCGGCGCAACAACGGGATTTGTCCTCTCGAACAACGTCCTGATCATCAGTGGAGCGTTGGTGGGGGCTTCCGGTTTGATCCTCACGAACATCATGTGCAAGGCCATGAATCGGTCTCTTGCCAATGTCCTGTTTGCGGGAGTCGGCAGCGATGGCGGTCCCTCAAGCTCCGAAACGGTGCAACAGCGAACAGTCATACGCTATACCCCCGAGGACGCGGCTACGATGTTGGACAGCGCTCAGTCCGTTATCATTGTTCCGGGGTACGGGCTGGCCGTCGCCCAGGCACAACACGTGCTCCACGAGCTGGCGAACTATCTGATAGAGCGGGGAACGCAGGTGCGGTATGCGATCCATCCCGTCGCGGGACGCATGCCGGGACATATGAACGTCCTGCTCGCGGAGGCAAACGTCCCTTATGACTTATTACTGGAGATGGATCAGATTAACGATGATTTCCAGAATACCGATGTGGCCCTGGTCATCGGGGCGAACGACGTGGTGAACCCGGCAGCGCGTACTAAGAAAGACAGTCCGCTGTACGGCATGCCTATTCTGAATGTCGACTACGCGCGATCGACCATCGTGCTGAAACGGAGCCTGAACCCAGGGTTTGCAGGGGAGGATAACGAGCTGTTCTACGAAAAGAAGACGATGATGGTGTTCGGGGACGCGAAGACAACGCTCACCAACCTGGTACAGTTGGTCAAACAATAAGCTCTACACCCTTTCTTTTACCCGACCTGCCCACCGGCCAAATCCCCGGCCGGCATGATCCGAAAATCTGCCACTCTACTTCCCCTTTTCCTTCTCCAGTTGCTTGGGCCAGAGGATCGAGGCAACCACCGAGATGAGCAAAACTCCAGCCACGACACTCAGCGCGAGCACAATGGGAATCGGATAGATATCAGCCATGACCATCTTGACACCGACGAACGTCAGGACAATCGAGAGGCCGATCTTGAGATAATGGAAAAGATCCATGATCCCTGCCAAGGCAAAATACAATGCCCGCAGGCCGAGAATGGCGAACACGTTGGAGGTGTACACAATGAACGGGTCGGTGGTGATGGCGAAAATCGCAGGGATCGAATCAACCGCAAATACCAGATCCGTGGTCTCAACGATGATCAGGACGACAAAGAGCAGGGTTGCATACGTTTTGCCGCCAATTTTCAGGAAGAATTTTTCACCATGGTACCCTGCTGTCACAGGCATCAGTTTTTTAAAGAACCGGACGATGATGTTTCTTTCCGGGCGGAGTTCTGCCGTCTCTTTCTGCAACCCCATTTTGATGCCGGTAAAAATCAGAAATGCTCCAAAAAGGTAGATAATCCAGTGAAATGTGGCGATGAGTGCGGCTCCCACACCGATCAGGATGCTGCGCATGATCAACGCTCCCAGGATCCCCCAAAAAAGAACTTTGTGCTGGTACTTGGCCGGGACTTTGAAGTACGAGAAGATCAGGAGGAATACAAAGAGGTTGTCAACGCTGAGTGATTTTTCAATCAGGTAACCGGTGAAGAATTGCAGGGCGACTTCGCTCCCCAACCAGAAATACAGGAGTGTATTGAAAAGCATGGCGAGCATGATCCAGAAGGCACTCCAGAGGAGGGCTTCCTTGATCTTGATCTCGTGGGCATGCCGGTGGAATACTTTGAGATCCACCACCAGCATGATGATGACGAAAACATTAAAGATTACGAGAAACAGGGGTTCGTTCGGACGTAGAATTTCCATGGAATGTCTTTAAGTAGTGCGGAAACGACGATAGAAGTCGTTGAATCGTGTTATAATACGAAATATTTGGTGATTTCAAACGATGGCACTCCTGTTCGAACACCGGATGAAAAACCTTTGTCAATTGGAAGAAAAGCACCATGGGGGTGATGGCAAGCATGAGACATGACGTTTCTTTCAATAATCCGGAGAATGTTCACCAGGATCATAGGGAGAGACGTCGGAATGCTTGCTAACGATTGCTTCAACCTCGCCCCGTTGTATGGAAAGGCCTGTCATTTGTCTGAAAGTGTTTGCTGGGGCCTTGCAACTCCGATTGTATTTGAAATCCATTGTTCCATGACGAAACCGATCAAGCCGGATGACTGACCCTCATATCCTACTGCAGGCCTTCATTCACTGAACGCACCTTTTTTTCGAACCCCCCCAGGCTCTTCTGGCCTCACAATTGCAGATTCCTGATCTCACCGCCTCAGAACTCTCGTTTCTTTTACGTTTTCCGATAATTTCAGTTAAAATGTATTAATAGGGACTGATTATTAGGTCAACGTGCAACTTTTCGCTATACTAGAGCGTAATAGCTGACCGTAAGTCATTAAATAGAATGGAGTAAAAATGGGAATTCCAGAGAGAAAAGAGCGGGAGAAGGAACATCGCAGGGAGGAAATACTCAATGCAGCCCAGGGGGTGTTTTTTGAGAAGGGCCTTCAGACAGCGACCATGGACGAAATTGCAGAGGCCGCCGAATTGAGTAAAGGGACGCTCTATCTGTACTACAAGAGTAAAGAGGACCTGTATCTCGGGGTCATGATCCGAGGCATGGATATCCTCCACAATATGTTTGTTGAGGCAACGTCTACGGATGAACCGACAATTGTGAAGATTAAACACCTTGGCGATACATACTACCGTTACTTCAAAGAGCACCGAAGTTTTTTTCGAATGTTTAACTTCTTTCTAAACCCCCTGCTCCACACCCAGGTTTCTGAAGAAATGATGGGACTGTGTGACTCGGGGAATCAGAAAATCTGGAAGCTCGTGATCGATCTGATTCAGCGGGGAATCGACGAGGGAGACATTCGCTCCACCGTCGATCCTGCAGAATGTGCGATAATCCTCTGGTCGAACTCCAACGGCATCATGATGCGGATGGACACACAGGAGGAGTACTTTAAGAAAATGCTTGGGGTGGATCTGGAGCGGGTTATGCAAAAATCCATGGCCATGTTGTTCGAAACCATGCTGACGGATTCCGCCAGGCAGAAGGTCGTCAGCGTTTCATAGGCACCGTAACCGATTCATCAAAACTCACTGTAGAAAAACTGAGAATACCGAACTACACCATCACCGAGGAATTGTATGAAAGGATTTGGCTTGCTTCAAACAGCTTGGATAGGGCTTTGCGTTCTGATCGCGTCACAATCCCTCTCGGCTCAAAACGAAACCACCAGAATTTATTCCCTGGAGGAGGTGCTCCAGGTGGCACTGCAGAAGAACCCGGAACTTGCGACCTCCCGCCTGGAGGTTCAAAAGGCCGATGCCCAGGTCATGGAAGCATGGGGGTACGCCCTTCCGGCCGTTGATTTCTCCGGACAATACAGCCGCGCCCTCAAGAAGCCGGTTTTCTTTCTCCCGGATTTCGACGATCCCAAGAGCGGTAAGATTGTTCCCATCGAGATTGGGTCGGACCATGCGATGAATTTCTCCGTCACTGCCCGTCAGACTCTTTTCAACGCGACGGTGATTGTCGGTGTCGGCGCCGCCCGCGTCTACAAAAGTGTGGCAGATGAGCTTCTCCTGGCGAAGGAGCATGAAACGATCGCCAAGGCGCGCAAAGCGTACTACGGCGCTTTGCTTGCCGCCGAAGTACGCGAGATGATGCGCTCCACCCTGCAGAACGCGGAGGAGAACCTTCGGAATGTGGAGCTCCTGCGTCAACAGGGACTCCTTTCCGAGTATGACGAGCTCCGGGCCAGCGTCGGGGTTGAGAACCTCCGTCCCACAGTCATCCAGGCCGAAAATAACTATGCCCTTGCCCTGGACGGACTCCGGGCCACGATGGGACTAGCCCCCTCTGAACCACTCGAGGTGAGCGGAAAGCTGCTTTTCGACCCGATTGACCCGGCCCTCTTCACTGACGCCATGGACCGCGTTCTGGATCGGAACAACAACCTGCGCGCCATGCGTCATCAGGTCGATGTCAACCGTGCCTTCGTCAGCGCACAACGCTCCAATTACTTTCCCGTGCTGGCCGCATTCGGGAACTATCAGTACCAAATGGCGAAGAATACGCTGAACTTTTCAACCAACGACTTCATCGCCAGTTCTTCGGTTGGATTGAACCTGTCCGTCAGCCTCTTCGGGGGATTGCAGACAAACGCCCGCGTAGAACAAGCAGAGATTGACGTCAAAAAGGTTGAGGAAACGGTCACCGGCCTTGAAACAAACCTCCGGACGGCGGTCCATTCCACCATCCTGCAGCTCCAGCAGGCCCGCAAGCGTATCGAAGCGCAGGGGAAGACGGTGGAACAAGCCGGACGCGGATACAAGATCGCAACCACGCGGTTTCTCAGCGGTTCCGGCACCCAGTTGGAAGTCAACGATGCCCAGATCGCATTGACGCAGGCCCAGGTGAATCGTTTTCAGGCGATTTTTGATTATCTGGTAGCCGGGGCCAGTTTCGATCAATTGTTAGGCGTCTATCCGAAGAATGTTCGTACGAACCAGGAATAACAATGCCCCAACTTCATATCAACGTAAAGGTACCAGAAGCCATGAAAACACCGAATGTTCTTTTCGGAATACTCCTGACCTTCGCCCTGGCGATCGGCGTTTCAGCTTGTTCGCAAACGGACGCCAAGATAGAAGGCCAGAACGATCCTCAGACAACAACACCCGCTGTCAATGTGCGGGTGGAAGAAGTGAAGTCCGCCCCCTTCGCGGACGCGATCCAGGTCACGGGGATCGTCAAAGCCTATGAAGACGTCATGCTCAGCCCCGAGGAGGGAGGAGTTGTCAAGGAGTGGTTGGTCTCCAAGGGAGCACGCGTCGTCAAGGGTGAAGTGATTGCGGTCCTGAATGACGAGGTCCTGCGCGCCGGCTTCAACGCTGCTGATGCCCAGTACAAACTCAGTGCGTTGAATTACGAGAAACAGGCGAAGGTCTTTGAGGAACAGGCAATCAGCGAATTGCAGCTCAAGAGCGGCGAATACAACCGTGATGCGGCGAAGGCACAGGCGGACCTTCTCAAGGCCCGGCTGGAACGAGCCTATCTGAAGAGCCCGATCAACGGCATTTTGAACGATCGATTTTTTGACGAAGGGGAATTTGCCCCTCCGGCTGTTCCCATCGCACATCTCGTCAATAACTCCATGCTCAAGATCGTTGCAGAGGTCCCGGAGGTCCATGCATCAAACATCGCTTCCGGAACCACCGCAAGGCTTACCATCGACGCGTTTCCGGGGGACACCCTGTACGGGAAGGTGACGTACGTCGCCTCCACGATCAATCCGAACAACCGGACGCTTCCGGTCGAAATCATCATTTCGAACCCGGTCAACAAGTTGAAACCCGAGATGATCGCCCGCGTGAAACTCATTCGCGCTTCCCGGCGAGCTGCCCTTCTGATCAGCGAAAGTGTCATTCAGCAGGTTGACCGGAACAAGTACATCATCTATGTGGAGAACCAGGGCAAAGCGGAAGAAAGGGTGATCAAACTCGGAGCCCGGCAGGGCAACCTGGTCGAAATTCTGGAGGGATTGAAAGCCGGTGACCGTCTTATTATTGCCGGATTCCAGAAGCTCGTGCACGGCCAACCCGTCACCATAACAGGATAACCAGAAAGAACACCGCAATGCGAATATGGAATGTAGCCGTAGACAATAAAGTGGCAGTGTATATCCTGGTGTTGATGATCGTGATCATCGGCTGGGGAGCGTACACGTCCATGCCGAGGGAATCGGCCCCGGATATCAGTATCCCGCTCGTCATCGTTTCGACTCCGTATCCCGGAGTCTCGCCGTTGGACATTGAGGGGTTGATCACGAAGGAACTCGAGCGTGACCTGAAATCACTCAAGGATATCAAGCAAATCACCTCGGTGTCCAAGGAAGGCCTTTCAACTGTCCGCGTTGAATTCAACACGGGGATTGATATCGATGACGCCCTGCGTCGTGTTCGTGACAAGGTGAACTCCGCCAAACCGAACCTCCCGTCGGACATTATCGAGCCGGTGATCTCCGAAATCAACTTCAGTGAATTTCCAATCATGTTTGTCAACGTCGGTGGAGATGTCGGGTTGGCGCGCTTAAGAAAGGTCGCAGAAGATTTGCAGGACAGAATCGAAGCGATATCGGGCGTCCTGCGAGCCGATCTGAACGGCGGTCTTGAGCCCGAGGTGCAGGTCAACGTCGATGTCTACCGGATGAATGGTTACCAGGTCAGTTTTGAAGACGTGGTGAACGCGATCCGGAACGAGAACCTCTCCGTCCCGGGCGGAACCATCGATACGAAGGAAAAGACCCTTTCCATCCGCGTGCCGGGAGAGTTCAAGACCGTGAACCCGATCGAGGATGTCGTGGTCAAGATCCAGAACGGCAAACCGATTTATGTGCGGGATGTGGCTTCGGTCGTTTACTCCTTCGAGGACCGGCTCACGTATGCGCGCCTGAACGGCGTGGAGGTTGTCTCCCTTGCGGTGCGGAAGAGGGCGGGTGAAAACCTGTTGCGCATCGCGGGGGGAGTGAAGGAACTTATCGAAGAAACAGAAAAAGCGCTCCCGCCCGGGATAACATTGCAGGTCTCAAACGATCAGTCAGTCCAGATCCAGCGCTCCGTGAGCGAGCTGGAGAACAGCATTTTCACGGGAATGTTTCTCGTTGTGCTCTCACTCTTCATGTTCTTCGGGTTTAAGAACTCCCTGCTGGTCTCGGCCGCCATCCCTCTCTCGATGTTCATCGGGTTCATCGTACTCTCCGCGTCCGGTATTACTCTGAACTTTGTGGTGCTCTTTGCCCTCGTCCTCGCCTTGGGAATTCTTGTCGATGACGCTATCGTTGTCATCGAAAACATCTATCGCCACCAACACGAATATGGAAAAAGCCCCGCGCAGGCTGCAAAGGACGGAACGGCGGAAGTCGCCATGCCGGTGTTGGCTTCAACCATCACCACCATCGCGCCGTTTGTTCCACTTCTCTTCTGGCCTGGGGTGGTGGGCGACTTCATGTCGTTCCTGCCGCTGACCCTGATCGCGACGCTCGGCGCCTCGCTCTTCGTCGCCTTCGTCATCAGTCCGGTGCAGGGGGCACAATGGATCAACTATAAACGCGAAATCCGGAAAGCAAGGGCGAACCTCGAACACCCGACGTGGTGGAAAAAGTATAACCCGATCACTATTCTCTATCATGAGATGGACGGCGTCGTGTTTCCCTGGATGCAGACGAAATACGTCAACACCCTGAAATGGGCGTTACAGCGCAGGGGCCTGGTGATCGCCGGCTCGCTGGCCATGCTGGTGGTGGTGTTCGTCCTGTTCGGCATTTTTAACAGCGGCGTCGAGTTCTTCCCCAATGTGGAACCGAACCAGATCGTTGCGCGGATTGAAGCTCCCCCGGGAACATCCTTGGATGTCACGAACGGGATAGCCCGGATTCTCGAAGAACGGCTTGCCCAGGTGTACGGTGCCAACAATATTGAGTTCGTGGTCGCCAGCATCGGCACCTCCGATGATCCGTTCGATTTCGGCGGACAGGGAACATCCAACAAGGGATCGATCTCAATCAACTTCTATCAGAAAAAGGACCGTGATGCCAGCACGTTCGATATTCTGGACGACGTCCGGAAACGGTTCGCCGGGATCCCTGGCGCGGACGTCCGGGTCAACAAACAGGAGATGGGGCCTCCTGTCGGAGTCGCGGTCAGTATTGAGATTTCCGGCGAGGACTATGAGCAACTTGCCTCGCTGAGCAGCCAGGTGCGAGAGCAAATCCTCTCCGTTGAAGGGCTGGTCGATCTGAAGGACGATTACAATGTCGGCCGACCTGAGGTGGAAGTCATCGTGGATCGGGAAAAAGCGGGGATGCTCTGGACCAACACTGGTCAAATTGCCGGCACCGTGCGGTCCGCGATCACGGGCGCGGAAGCCTCAAAGTACCGGATAGGGGAAGATGAGTACAAGATCCGTGTCCGCTTGCAGGAGAATCAGCGGACATCGGTCGAGGACCTGGAAAAACTCAATATTACCTTCATGAACCGACGCGGTGTGCTCCTCTCCATCCCGTTGACTTCCGTCGCAAGGATTCAGAAGACCTCGGGCTTGACGGATATCCGCCGGAAAGATCTGAAG
>DKJQ01000008.1:0-721 GCA_002454845.1 Ignavibacteria bacterium UBA6688 | reverse complement strand
CCCGTCTTGCCGGGTTTGACATCCCGGTCGGAAACACCCTCAAGTTCACCGGAAAGGATGAAGAGCAGAACAAGGCTCAGGCGTTTCTTCAATCCGCCTTCAACATCACCCTGTTGCTCGTGTTCCTGATCCTCGTCTCGGAGTTCAACTCCCTCAAAGTGCCGTTTGTGATCATGCTGTCCGTGATCCTCTCGCTCATCGGAGTCATCATTGGAGTGCTTGTCACGCGGACCCCGTTTGTCATTATCATGACGGGCGTCGGTGTCATTGCGCTGGCTGGGATTGTGGTCAAGAACGCCATTGTTCTCCTCGACTTTGCGCGCAGACGCCAGGAAGAGGGGATGCCGGTGGATGAATCCCTGCTGGAAGCGGGACGAACGCGCCTCCGTCCGATCCTCCTCACGGCCGCAACAACGGTCCTCGGGATCTTCCCTCTTGCCACGGGCTTCGATTTCGATTGGCGGGAAGGACATTTCGTTGTGGGGGCAGAAAGCGCTGGATTTTGGGGTCCGCTCGGGATCGCGATCATTTCCGGGCTTACCATTTCGAGTTTCCTCACCCTCGTGATTGTGCCGACGTTTTATTCCCTTCTCGACCAGTGGGGGATCCGGCTCAAGCAGATCGCGGGAAAATTCATCAAATCGGATCCAGAATCCGAGCCTGTGATGGGAAAATGAGCCATTGTTGAGAATCGGAACAAGGGAGGTCTTTTAAGCCTCCC
>DKJQ01000111.1 GCA_002454845.1 Ignavibacteria bacterium UBA6688 | reverse complement strand
AAAAGAAATCTGCCCCGAATTCCATGCTGGGTTTGCGGAACTCCAAGGCCGGATGATTCGTGAACATGATGACCGTGGTTTCCACGTGACGTCGTTTTATCTTTTTGAGGACATCGAAACCCGTCCCGTCGGCGAGCGAGACGTCGAGAACAACAACATGGGGAACACTGTTGTTGAACATTCCGACGGCTTCAACGACGGACCCAGTCTGACCGGCGACTGATATATTCGGGATTTGGTTCAGGTGATTGACGAGTTTTTCCCGAATGATTTCAGAGTCGTCGATAATCAAAACCGACAAGTGATCCATGGCGTATCCAAGAATATCAGTGGTTCCTTAGGGTTTTTTTACGACAAGAACAATCAGCACCTGGCGGATGCATGCGTAATCCTGAGACTACAAGCGAAATGAAGGAAATGGCGGGAAAGTGGGAACGATTGATGAATCTGCCGGGATGTTTCAGAAGGACAAGACGGGTGGTTACGGGGAGAAGGGCGACGCATGAAGGCCGTGCCTGGATGCGTAATGCGCCAGGTCGACGTCGTTCCTGACGTTCAGTTTTTCGAGCACACGATGGCGAAACGTTCGGATTGTCTTCACGCTCAACGTCAATCGATCCGCGATGTCCTTGACCGAGAATCCGGACGCGATCATCACAAACACCTGAAACTCTCGCTCTGAGAGACTGTCATGGGGAGTTGTTGAAGCTGGCTGCCGTAATTGGCGGAGGAGCTCTTGAGAGATCCCTGCGGGGAGATATTCTTGTCCTGCGTGAATCGTCCGGATGGCCTTCTCGATCTCCGTGGAAATGGATTCCTTGTTGAGGAATCCACTGGCTCCAAGACGGAGGACACGAAGGCCAACCTGAGTTTCCAGGTGAACGCTTAAGACGAGGATGCGGAGAGAGGGATGCTCGCGTCGGAGCGAACGAAGAACTTCGAATCCATCGCGGCCGGGCATGTTGAGGTCAAGGACGACGAGATTTGCCAGAGATGCGCCGACACGATCAATGGCTTCCTGCCCATTTGCAGCCTCTCCCACGACCTGAATATCGCGGATGCGTTCAAGAATTTGTTTCAAGCCTTCCCGAACAACGGGATGATCGTCTGCAACGAAGACTCGAATCATGATTCCGGAGAGTGATCGGACGACTGTTGAGAATTCGTGATGGGGAGCCTGGCCCGAACACAGGTTCCATTCTCGGGCTTCCCCGAGATCTCCACGACACCGCCGAACGCCGCCGCCCGTTCCTTCATTCCAAGGATCCCCAGAGAATGCGCCCCGAGGGGATCGGATTCCCGTATTCCGATCCCGTCATCGGTCACTTCGAGGATAACGTGATCGCGATCGCACCTGAGACTTACAAAAACCCGATGCGCATGCGCGTGGCGAACGACATTGACAAGGCATTCCTGAAGAATTCGAAACAGAGCCGTGGCCTGTTCGCGATCCAGAGGGATGGATTCTGTAGGCTTCTTATAGTCGAACTGTATGCCGGATTTCTTTCCGAAGTCCGACAGGTGCCACTCGATCGCCTCGCTCAGACCCAGGCTGTCCAGAATCGGGGGCCGCAACTCAGCCGAAATATCCCGGAGGATCCCGCTTGCGGAATCGATCAACGCGTTCATGGACTCCAGTTTTTTGACGAATGCATCGAACCGGCGTGAATCGAGTACTGTATTCAGATCGTCCGTCAACAGCGCTATATCCAATTTCAGAACGGTCAACGATTGGCCGATGGAGTCATGGATTTCACGGGCAATGCGGGCACGTTCTTCTTCACGACGGCGCTGGAGATTCCTGTATAATGATCGAAGCTGTTCGCGGGACCGCCGGAGGTCATGATCGATTTGTTTTTGCGTGTCAATATTCCTCACGACACTGATCACCTGCCGTAGTGCGTCACCGGTGGAGAGGAATGTCGTATGCACATCTGCCCAGAATTGTTCACCGTTCTTCCGCAGAAGTCGAAGTTCTGCACGAACGTATGGCGACCCGTGCTCCAACGCTTGCCGGAGCCTTCGTCCGAACTCCTCGTACAAAGAGTCCTCAGGGTAGAACATGCGCGTCGTCTTCCCGATAATTTCCTCAGCGGAATACCCAAAGCATTCCGCTGCTCCGCGGTTGACATAGGAGATGATCCGATCGGGCATCGAAACGCCGAAGATCCCAACTCCGACCGCGTCCATGAGTTCCCCGAGATATTCTTCCCGTTCACGGAGTTTTTGTTCAACCTGAACCTGTTGGGTGACATCAACGAGCGAAAAGATGAGAATCTCGACATTCCCGTTGTTGTCGAGAACCGGAGTAAGAGTCCAATCCCAATACGTTACCCCCCATTCGGGGTGATCGGGAAACACGAACGGTCTCCGGCTGAACCGCGCGGGCTGTTTCGTTTCGACCACTCGTTCAAAGTCCGCCTTTGCGTCCGAGGCATAGAGGTCGAAGTGGTTTTGTCCGCGGAAGTCCTCCCGTTCCCTCCCGCACGCTCTGGCATAGGCTTCGTTCACGTCGATGTAGTTAAATTGACGATCGAGCAGAACCATTGGTGAGACAGAGAATTCGAAGAACGACCGGAGTATCTTCGACCGTTGTTCGAGCTTTTCCCGCAGTGCCAGCTGCTCTGTCACATCCCTGCCGGTAGAGACAAACGCCACAATGTGACCGGAGGCATTCCTGACGGGCGCGATCGTCCGGTCGTCGGCATAGATCTCCCCGGTTTTCTTGCGATTCAGAAAGCGCGCACGAAATGGTCTACCGGAAAGGAGGGTTTGCCACACCGATTCATAGAACGATTGCGGATGCTTGCCAGACTTGAGAAACCGCGGATTATTTCCGATTACTTCTTCCCGCCGATATCCTGTTACCCGTTCGAACGCTGCGTTGACATAACGAATAGTTCCGTCCACGTCCGTGATGAAAATAAGGTCATCGGCCTGCTCGATTGCCGCTGTAATTTTTTGTGTATACTCTTCCGTTTCCTTCCGTGCGGTAACGTCCCGATAGTTGCCTACGATTGCCCCGACAGATGGTTCTTCAAGCAAATTCGTGATCAATCCCTCAACCCATCGCCAGGTACCATTCTTGTGACGCATACGCACTTCACTTGTCGCGGCAGATCCCGGCTGTTGCACAATTTGGGAGAAATGGCCGAACGCAGACTTTTGATCATCGGGATGAAGAAGATCCATTATCTGCTTCCCCTGGCGTTCCTCTGGCGTCCATCCAAGAATTCTCTCTACTGCCGGAGAATGATACAGCACCGTTCCCTCCCGGTTGATCAATACAATGCCATCAGAACTCTTTTCGATCATCGCTCGAAAAAGAGTCTCCCTTTGCAGATATAACTCAATGTCAACGCTCACCGATTCTTCCTCTCTGCGAATTTCCGTAAACTTTTGCTGTGAACAATCCCGAGACATGACGAATCGATATTCAACAAATGTAAATTCTGAACCATTCGGTGCAGTACTGGGAGTCGGTCAAGTGGAGGTCCTGTAATGGGTTCACAAGGGGACGCGGGGGGGATCACAATACCTTGCAGACCTCACGGGAGAGTGAACATACGAATTCGCCCGGTCAAGTTCAATCAGGTGCTAACACGGGCTTTTATCCTCGATCCGCCCCCATCTCAAAATGAGAAAAGGATGCGACCATGAGAGGAGAAGACGGAATGGAAATCACTGTTCAAAACGGGAAGAGACCAGGTGGAGTAGGGGAAGGCAAAGCCTCGGCCTCTCAGAAAGAAGAGTGGGTCTGGCAGTGGGGAACAGGCCTGTTCGAACCGGTGATCGCGGACGAGAAAAACAGTGTGCGGAGTTTGAGACTTCCGGCGGTCTTTTAGGCAACTTGTTCACAAGAAGGACAAAAGCCCCATGATCGAGCCGAAGAGGCATGAGAACCTACCGAGAGCTCACAGTGTTCTTGCCCGCCAAGCGCTGTCTTGCTGCCGGCCGTCGTGCACCGTGCCTGATCATCAATGAGTCTCTCGTCCGTGCAGGTCACCGTCGGGTAACTTATGCCACTATCCACGGCGACTGTTACGGCGGTGTGGTCTGGGCCCAATTCCCGGGCAAGCGCGTAGGCCCCACCGGCATTCATGCCGGTCGAAGTCCCTGCGAAAATGCCTTCATCTTTCACTGGCCGCCAGGCCATATCACGAGCCTCGGTATCGTCAACTGCACGGACTTCATCGATGATGGATCTGTCGAACAACGGAGGGGACAATCAAACACCCACCCCTCGATATGGTGTGTTCCACCCTGACGTTTGGAAAGAGCCGGTGAGGATGCCGGCTCCAGTGCAACGATGCGTGGTGAAGGATCATCCTGCGCAAAACGCCGGATACGTCCATGACCATCCCGGCAGTCCCCACACCTCCACAAAATGCGTGGAGGGGACCATCGATCTGTTTTAGCAA
>DKJQ01000112.1 GCA_002454845.1 Ignavibacteria bacterium UBA6688 | reverse complement strand
AGAACCAGTAAACTGCATAGAAAGGGTACAACCGCTTTGCTTTTCATGACTCGCCTCCTTCACACATCCCGCTGAAATATTGACGAAGACAATTTCATATGATTTAGAATTTCGGATGAGGTCGATGTAGATAATGCGGGAAGAGTACAATCGCTTGAATTAAGTTGCTTAATCCCACAGTTAATGTCAAGGCGCGCGCATCAAATCGCCCCGATTTCACATTCAATCGGTTTTGTACAGGACAAACAGAAGGGTGACGTGAGAAGAAGGCGGATGAAGAATGAGGAACGCGGTCAAATATGGTCAGCAAGAGAATGGAAGAGGGTCATTCACACTTCAGGCAGTCATTCCGATTTTCGAGACTCGCGGTTTTCAAGGCTGTCGTGAACAGGAATCAGAATTGTAATCACGACCTCAGAACCGGTACGAGAGCGTCACGTTGAAAGTGCTCGTGTTGACCGATTCGTTCGTGCGCGATGCCTGCGGGAAGCCTGCGATGGAGTAGTTGTCCCGGAATGTCTTCCAAGTCCCGGTCGCGTACCCTGCGTTGAGGGTGACGTTGTGATCCATCATAAACCCGATGCCGCCGGTGTAGTACAATTGGTTGAACTCCTTCGGATCGCCTTTGTAGGGAGAAGGGTTGTAGACTACGCCGCCGCGGAGTTTCAGGTCGAACTCCCACAGGGTCAGTTCCGCTCCGCCGCGCAGATTGGTCGTCGGCTGGAAAATGTCCCGGATCACCCTGTTCTCGCTGATCAAATCGGGATTGTCGTTGGTGAACTCGAGCTCCGTCCAATCGGTGTATTCGGCATCGCCCGCGAGGATCAGCCACTCACCGACATGGAACGAGGCGCCGGCACCCAAAACAAGAGGGGTACGGATCGAATAGTCTGTTGCGCCGGGAAGATCGAGTTCGTACCGGTCGCCGTTATCGAACCGGCTCGAGCCAAAATCCCTGAACTTTTCCGAGACGTCATAATAGGTCGGAGTCCGGACTGTCAGCCCGATTCCGAATTTCCCCTGTTTTCGATACATCATCCCAATAAGGAGGTTGTAGCCGCTGATGTCGCTGTTGATCGTGCTCTCGTAACGGAATTGATCGAAATCGAACGGCGGAGCGTACCGGTAAACATCAGCGATATCGCTCTCCGTATAGAGACGATCATAGGTGTACGTTCCGGAGAGAATATTGACGGAGATACCGAGGGAGAGATCTTTCGCGATATCGACGGCACCCCCCAGCGACCAGTTGCTCAATCCGCCCCCTTCCAGCACGGTTCCGCTCTGTTGAACGCTGTCATACACGTTCGCATACAGGCGGCCACCGATGGTGTCCGCGAGGAAGGTCTGGAACGGGATGTTGTTCTCGAGCAACTCTCTCCGCGCGGAAGCGGACATGGAGTTCAGGTTTACATTGGGGGTCAGGGCCTCGACCATGGAGCTGTACGGGTTAAACCCGTCAAATTGTGCCGAGCCGGTATAGCTGGCAATACGCGCATATCCGAATGCGAAGGTCAGGCTGCCGCGTTTCGTCGGGATGGGGTACACGAGCCCGAGGTTGTTCAGGTTGGTCGCCCTGTTGCTGGACTGTGTGCTGATACCGTAGAATGCCACATCGTTATCGTAAGCCGAGTTGGAAATTCCGGCGGAGAACTCAAAACTCCGCAGGGAGGCAAGTCCGGCGGGATTTGAAAAGAGTCCGGAATAATCATCCGCAAGCCCGATGGAGACGTTCCCCATGCCGAGCGCCCTGGCACCAACCGGGAGATTAAAAACGGAAAACCTCAGCGCGTCCTCCGCAAATTGTGCGGATGCGGGGGTCGTTATCAGAAGCCCACTGAGCAAACACAAGATTGATTTCGCTGACATTCGTTTCCTCGATTTCATCGTTCGTTCCTTCATCCTTTACTCAGTTTCAGCGATTGCGGGATGCTCCGCTGCTCCTGCTTCCGCCGCTATTCGACGATCCTCCCCCACTGCTCGGAGCCGGGCTGGCGCTTGGCGCCGGAGATGACGATCGGGGAGCAGAATAACTCGATGAGCCGGAATTCGAATACCCGGAATTCGACGATGGCGCGACATCGTATGACGGCCTGAAGCTGGAACGCGATGGGATGGTCACCGACGCACCCGGTCCCGGATCGACCCGTCTGATGCTTCCCGGATCAACACGATATGTTTCACGGGGGAATGTGGGGAAGTTTGAGATATTATCTCTTCCACGCGAACTGCCACTGCTGCGCGATCCACCTGAACTGGTACCGCTTCGCTTCGATCCACCCGATGAAGGCGCCGGCCTTACTGCCGGCGAACTCGAACGGCCGGATGAACCTCTTTTTTCAACAGACGCTTCACGACTGCGGGATCCGGAATTGGAAGAACCCCGTGTAACACCCCGGCCTGCTTCACCCTGCGCCTTCCGGCTGGAAGGGGCGGGAGCGGTATATCCGGCATTGCGTCCACCGGCTGTTCTGCTTCCCGTAGGCAATGTGATCGAGGAGCTTGTCCCCGCACCGGTCCGCCCATACAATTCATCTCCGCGTGTGTATCCACTTCTTCGAGATCCCGATTCCCGCGTACGGGAGACCCGGCCATCCCCATAGACGATTACCGGGTATCTATTATAGTAGTCATAGGGGTTCCAGTAACCATAATGGTAGGGAGAATGGTAAGGGGAATAGTACGATCCGAAGTAGTTCCATCGGTACGGATAATACCACGGGTCGTAATAGAAGTCGGAGTAATACGGATCGTAACCCCAGCCCACTCCCCAGGAAGGACTGTAGTATCCGAATCCGACCCAGTACCGGTAGCGGGGATAATCGTAATTGTACGGTTCTTCCACATCTTCCTGATAGGTCGAATCCGGGGCATCCGCCAATGGCTCGCTGTATTCGGAGGGATAGTACTCCTCCGCTTCTTCCGTTGTCGCCAGTTGCGTATAGCAACCCTGCGCAAGAAGGGAGATCGAGGCAAGAATGAGAAAAAGGAGCAAAACGTTGGTGGTTTTCATGGGGATACCCTCACTTTCGTCTGTGAGAAAAGTCACAAGAAAGGTGCCAAAGAACTGAATAAAAAAAGCCCCAAAGGGGCCTGAAACTCATACTTCTCAATGGCTTAGAATCGAAACCGGGCTTGATTTGTTCACATTTCAGTCCGGAGTGTACACACTACACGACAAGGGGGACTGATCTCGCCCACGTTGGAGTTCCGGAATCGGAGTAAATTCCACAACTCCCGAACTCAGACAACTGGTTGCTAAGACTTTTTGGACGGCCTCTGGGGTGAGGTCTGATTTGAGAAGGTAAAGGAGCGCCTCGAAAAGCAGACCCCATCCGCCGGAGGCGTACTATTAACGCACGCGCTAGTGTGCGACTCTTTGGAGCCAGCGGATTTCAAGACCTCCCCCTCATCCCGCTTGAGAAACAGCGGGACACAAAAAACGTGAAGGGGAAGGGGTCTTGTACCCTATGGTCTCAAGAAAAGCGGAGGGTGAGGTCTGATTTGAGAAGGTAAAGGAGCGCCTCGAAAAGCAGACCCCATCCCTACCTTCCCCTAAGAGCGGAAGGGGCTCTTTTTCCATTGATTAGAGGTACTGCTACATTGAAGAATAGAAATCACTAATTGACCACAACCGGGGTCCCCTCTCCTTTTAGGAGAGGGGCCGGCGGCGTACTAAAAATGGATGCGTCAGCATCCTACTATTTGGATCGCTTGCTCACGAGAGCACATAAAAGCAGACCCCATCCTTACCTTCCCCTAATCCCGCTTGA
>DKJQ01000304.1:251-4001 GCA_002454845.1 Ignavibacteria bacterium UBA6688 | reverse complement strand
AACGCCATTGTCGTCACGGATGTGGGTCAGCATCAGATGTGGACGGCACAGTTTTATAACTGGGTGCACCCGCGATCCCATATAACGTCAGGCGGCTTGGGAACCATGGGATTTTCCCTCCCTGCCGCGATGGGGGCCGCGTTTGGCCGCAAAGATCTTCCGGTGATCTCCGTGAGCGGCGACGGCGGGTTCCAGATGAACGTCCAGGAGATGGCGACGATCGTCGAGCATAAACTCCCGATGAAGATCTTCCTGATCAATAACGGCTTCCTGGGGATGGTGCGGCAATGGCAGGAGCTGTTCTGGCGCCGGCGCTATTCTCATGTTGAGTTGTATAATCCCGACTTTGTAAAATTGGCAGAAGCGTATGGAGCCCGTGCGTTGAAGGTCACCGAACCCGGTCAGGTGGAGGAGGCCATTCGAAGTGCTCTGGAGTATAACGAGGGGCCCGTTTTTATCGAGTTTGCCGTGGCAAAGGAAGACAATGTCTATCCCATGATTCCGGCCGGCCAGACCGTCAACGAGATGCTCGACACCCCGGAACCGGTTGCCGTGACAACCGATGGGGATGTGGCTGTTGAAGAGATGATGATTCTCACGAAAGGATAACATCGACCTATGGCACAGACAGCAAACACAGCATCCGCGAAGGCGAATGGGGAGGAGAAGGAACAAAAGCATACCATTTCGATTCTTGTCGAAAACAAATTCGGTGCCTTTAACCGCGTCGCCGGCTTGTTTGCGGCCAAGGGGTATAACATCGACAGCCTTACGGTTGGGCCGACGGAGGAGGGTGATATCTCCCGCATGACGGTCGTGACCCGGGGCGACGACCAGATTATCGAACAGATCACCAAACAACTGAACAAGTTGATCGATACGATCAAGGTGGTCGATCTCACCTTCGAAAGTTTTGTCGAGCGTGAGCTGGTCCTTATCAAAGTCCAATCTACCACGGAGTCGCGGTCGGAGATCATGCAGATCGCCGAAATTTTTCGCGCCAAGGTGGTCGACATCAGCTCGAAGACCCTGACGCTGGAAGCTACTGGAAGCGAGCAAAAGGTGGACGCGATTATCGCCATGCTGAAACCCTTCGGGATCAAGGAACTGGCCCGGACCGGAAGGGTAGCGCTGAAAAGGGAGTTCCAGGGAGACGTGTAACAGGCTGTTCAGTCTACAAAGGCACCAGGGAAGAATGAGGTTGGTCACGAGGATTAACCTCGTATCTCACTCCACAGGGCATCAGAGTACACGTATGCAAGAATTGGTTTCAGATCGGTTCCCGCTATACGACCCGCGCTTCGAGCACGATGCGTGCGGCATGGGCTTCGTCGCCCATATTGCCGGGAAGAAGAGCCATGACGTCGTCAGGAAAGGGATCCAATCGGTGTGCAACCTGACACACCGAGGGGCGGTTGCAGCGGATACGCAGACCGGAGATGGCGCCGGGATCCTGGTCCAGCTTCCTGTCCGCTTCCTGTTGCTCGATAATCCAAAACTCGGGGCGCACATCGATTTTGAAAAGGAGTTGGGTGTCGGGATGATGTTCATGCCCCGGGGAGACGAGGATTCGTATGCTCTCTGCAAAGCGTTGGTGGAGTATGTCATCACCAGCAAAGGGATGGGATTGTTGGGATGGAGAGAGGTGCCTGTCGATCTTTCGGTGATCGGCGATAGCGCCGCACTGACCGCGCCGAGTATCCAGCAGGTGTTCGTCAGGAAACCGAAGCACATCAGTCAGGCGGAGTTCGAACGGATCCTCTTTCTCTCGCGCAAAGAGATTGAAAAGCACACCATGAAAACGAAGATCAGGAACTTTTACATCAGCTCGTTTTCAAGCAGGACGATCGTCTACAAAGGGCTGATGATTGCAACGGAGCTCGACCGCTTTTTTCCCGACCTGAAGCATCCGGAGTTCGAATCCTCGTTCGTCATGTATCATCAACGGTACAGCACGAACACGTTCCCAACGTGGGGACTTGCACAGCCCTTCCGGATGCTCGCCCATAACGGAGAGATCAACACGATCCAGGGGAACCGCGTGTGGACCCAGGCACGCGAAGCCGAACTTGCATCCGACTATTGGGGGGAGAATATCAAACTCCTGAAGCCGCTCATTCAGCCCGGGGGAAGCGATTCAGCCCATCTCGATAATGCCCTGGAAGCGCTGACGCTTTCCGGCCGGTCCATCCTCCATGCGATGATGATGCTCGTGCCCGAGGCGTGGCGGGCGAGGGACGATATCGACGAACAAGTGAGAAAGTTCTACGAGTATAACGAGTGTTTCAGCGAGCCGTGGGACGGTCCGGCGGCGCTGGTCTTCAGCGACGGTGGTATCATCGGTGCCACCCTCGACCGGAACGGGCTTCGTCCGGCACGTTACAAAATAACATCCGACGGCCTGATCGTGTTGGGGTCCGAGGTCGGTGCGCTGGAACTCGATGATGCGCATGTCGTCGAGAAGGGAAGGCTCGGTCCCGGACAGATGATTGCCGTCGATACCGACCAGGGGGTCCTGTTGAGGGACCTCGAGATCAAGAAAGAAATCGCCCGGAGGAAACCGTACGTCCAATGGGTTGATGCGAACCTTCGCAAGTTGCCGGAAGTCGAAGAGGCTCTCAGCGGGGGCACAGGGGCCGTGCCGTCGGGACAATTAATACGCCAACAACTCTGCTTCGGCTACGGTGCCGAGGAGGTTACGACGTTGCTGAAGCCCATGATCGAAGAGGGGAAAGAACCCATCGGTTCCATGGGGGACGATGCTTCGATCGCAGTCCTTTCGAAATTCCCGAAACTTCTCCCGGCCTATTTCCGGCAGCAATTTGCGCAGGTGACGAATCCTCCGATCGATCCCATCCGTGAGCGGTTGGTGATGTCTTTGACGAGCAAGCTGGGGTACCGGCGAAACTGGTTTGGCGAAACCCCGGAGCATGCCAGGCAGGTGGAGCTGCCGAGTCCCGTGCTCTTCCATACAGAGCTCCTGGCGCTCACGTCATTTGCCGAACCGGGATTCGAGTCGGCAACGCTCCCCATCCTTTTCGATGTCACGCAGGGGGATTCAGGATTCGCGCAGTCATTGCACGCGCTTTGTCTCGCCGCGGAGCGGGCGGTGGATGAAGGCAAGTCACTGATCGTCCTTAGCGACCGCGGTGTGAATGAAACGAACGCTCCGCTGCCGGCCCTGCTGGCCGTGGGGGCAGTCCATAATCACCTGTTGCGAAGGCAGAAGCGTCTCAGGGTCAGCGTGGTTGTGGAGACAGGGGAGCCGCGCGATGTGCATCACTTTGTGACGTTATTCGGATATGGAGCGAACGCAGTCCACCCCTACCTGGCATTCGAGACGATTCGGTCCATGATTGAATCGAGACCCGGCTCCGCCGTTTCGGTGCAGGACGCGTGCAGGAATTTTAAGAAAGCGATCGAGGCCGGGATCCTGAAAGTAATGTCGAAAATGGGCATCTCCCTTCTGGGGTCGTATCGTGGAGCACAGATTTTCGAGGCCCTTGGCCTTTCAACCGAAGTGGTCGATGCCTATTTCTCCGGTACCCCTTCCCGCATCGGAGGCATCGGTCTGCGGGAGATCGCTCGTGAAGCGATGGACAGACACGCCCGGGCCTTCGCCGCGGAGAAAGCCTCTCTTGCTGACGAAGGGAATTACAGGTTCCGGAAGAATGGGGAGCGCCATGCCTGGTCCCCGGACGCCCTGCGCTCCATGCAACGGCTGGTGGCGACGGGAGGCAGCGAAGAGTT
>DKJQ01000304.1:0-137 GCA_002454845.1 Ignavibacteria bacterium UBA6688 | reverse complement strand
CCACCCGATCCCGGTCGATCAGGTCGAAGGGGTGGAGGACATACGAAAGCGCTTTACCACGGCGGCGATGTCGCTTGGATCGTTATCACCCGAGACGCATGAGACGATTGCCATTGCCATGAACCGGATCGGCGGCA
>DKJQ01000301.1 GCA_002454845.1 Ignavibacteria bacterium UBA6688 | reverse complement strand
AGCGTGCCTGCGGTAGCAGGCGGGCTGGGCGGGTAATCTTATCCCGGTTTTTGCTCCACCCTCCCATCGAGCAGGCTGATGATGCGGGAGCCGTACGCCGCATTTTTTTCCGAGTGGGTGACCTGGATAATCGTCGTCCCACCCTGGTTCAGCGTTTTGAACAGAGCCATGATCTCCTCTCCCTGGGCGGAATTCAAATTACCCGTCGGCTCATCGGCAAGAATCAGTTTAGGACTTGTGATAATGGCGCGGGCGATGCCGACGAGCTGTTGCTGTCCCCCGGAGAGCTGATTCGGAAAAAGATCTTTCTTCCCTACAATCTGGAACCGGTCCAGTGTGTCGGCCACGAGACTTTTCCGCTCCGAGGTCTTCATTTTTTTATAAATGAGCGGGGTTTCTAGATTTTCATAGACAGTGAGGTCGTCGATCAGGTGGTAGCTCTGGAACACGAAGCCGATGTAGTTCTTATGGAGTTCAGACCTGTTCCTCTCGCTCAGCTTGTGTACCACTTCATCAAGAAAGAAGTACTCCCCACTCGAAGGGTCATCGAGCATGCCGAGGATGTGCAGCAAGGTCGACTTGCCGGAACCGGAGGGACCCATAATGGAAACGAACTCCCCCTCCCGTATCTCAGCGTTGACGTCGCGGAGGACGTATGTCTTGACGAACCCCGTGGAATACCATTTAAAAAGATTTTGCACTCTGAGCATAATTCTCCTGTTTGGTCAATGGACAACAAGGTTCCCCCTCTGAACAGCCCCTTCCCTGCAATACTTATCCCACGCGTTTGAACATCAGCGGGACAGTACTCTCCGTCGGGCTGCCAATCTGAAGAAGTTGCCACTTTTTGTCGTAGGCTTCAATCATTCTTTTAATCGCCAGGGCTCTGTTCTCCGGGGGCCTGGACCAATCCTCCCAGCGGAATACCTCCACCCGGTACTTGTATTGGCGTCGCTCGCCGTTGACGGTCACATCCACCTCGACGTAGTGGTCGGTTTCGATGGTGGGGAGTTGAATGGAAATAGCTTGCATGGCTCATCTCCTTTCTTGAGAGGTAGTGTCGCGTCCCGTAAGTACTTTTAAAAAAGGGACCGCTAATCTACGCGAATGAACGCTAATAGATGTTATAAAAAAACCCACCATTCGCGCGGATTCGCGGTTGGCTTTTTGCCCTGGACGTATTCAAAGCATCTCTGTTACAGGACACTAGCGAATTTCCATGTTCAGTATCGTTCAAACTGGGTATTGGATATCACTCGTATCGGAGAGCCTCAACCGGGTTCGAGGTTGCGACCTTATAGACCTGCCAGCTCACCGTGACTAAACCGACCAGAAATGTCGCGATACTCGCGAGAGTCAGGTGCCAGAGGGTCACGTCGACATGATAGGCAAAGACGCTATCCAGCAACGCCTCAACGGCAAAATATCCCGCGGCCGTGGCAACGGAGCATGCGATCAGAAGGATGATAAGAATTTCGCGATTCAGCAGCTCCATGACACTAACGATGCCGGCTCCAAGAACTTTCCGTATTCCTATTTCTTTGGTCCGTTTGAGAATAATGAGCGAGCTCAGCGCAAACAGTCCCATGGCCGCGATCACGATGGCCGTGAACGAGAGATACTGAAAAACGACCTTAATGTTTGCGTTGATGCTCATGGCATTTTTGATCGACTCGTCCTGGTAAAAGCCTTCGTACGGAATGCCCGGCACCAGGCGAAGCCATTCCTGCTTGAGGAATTCATTCACATGCGCAAGGTTGGGAAGCGAAGCTCGGACAATCGTGTATCGGTATTGGTCCGGTTCGGCCAGGCGGAACACGGTGATCTCGTAAGGCCGCCAGATGCCGCGGTTGTAGACATCCTGCAGAACTCCGATAACGCTGTAACGAACGCTGTCCAACGTCAACTGTTTTCCTATCGGATCCGACCAGTTGAATTCTTGAATAAGTTTTTCGGTAACGAGGACGGATTGACTCCGGTCGGTCGCAAGAGCGGGGTCGAACGCCCTTCCCTTCTGCAGCTTCAAGCCCATCGTTTTGACGTACTCCTCCCCTACGCTTAAGACGGAAACGGGAAGCTCCTTCCCTTCACTCCCGGCGCGCATCGCTACGCCGCTATATTCCACCTGATGCTGGGTGCCGGAGACACTGATAATTTCCGGGTTTTGCCTGACGGCATTCCGGTAGGCTGCGAAAATTTTTGTCCCCTGGAGCGGCACGACGATTGCTTGTTCCGGATCGTACCCAAGGTCTATCGTATCATAGTACGATGCGTTCCGGGTGAACACCACACCGCCGATGATCGTCATGGTGGAGATCGCAAACTGGAACACGAGGACGGTGCGAATCAGCCAGTGCGATCCGGAAAGTCCCTGTTTCCCCTGAAAAATACTGACGGCGCTGAACTTGCTGATATACAGTGCAGGGTAGGATGCTGCGACAATACTCAAGAACGCGAGTACGCCGATCAGGAATGAGAAGAGTTCCCAGTTTCCAAGGTAGCGGAGCTCAAGGGTTACATCCTCCCAGAGATTGCTGTACGCAGGGACAAGGAATTCCGCCAGCCCCAGTGCAATCACGAGTGCCACCAGGCACAGAATCGCATTTTCGCTCAGGAACTGCACAACTAACTGCCGTCTGCCGCTCCCAAGCACTTTGCGCACACCGACTTCCTTCAACCGGAGACCGGAAAACGCAAGCGATGTGTTCATAAAATTAAATGCCGCCGTCAGGAGCAACAATACCGCCAAGACACTGGGAGCGGCGAGCGCCGCGGGGTGCATTCCCTCCCTGAGAATGTCACTCCGCAATTCCCGCGCCCTGTCGGCTGCAGCGAGAAGCGGATCAAAATAGAACCGGACGACCGGTAGAGCGGGGAGTGCCACGTTTTGCTGACTCGCATAGTCATTGATGCGGGAGGCAACTTCTTCTATCCGTGTGTTGGCTGCGAGCTGAATAAATGTCTCGTGTGACCATTGCGCCCATGTTTCCTCTTTGACGGTGCTCATCTCGAGTAATTCCGGGTAGGGAAGGAGCGCGTCAAATTGCAGGCAGGATTGAACCGGCACATCCTGGAGAACCGCGCCGACCACAAATGTCCTGGTAGACCCGCTGCCGTATGAAAGTGTGAGCGTCCGGTCGAGAACATCGTCCGTTCCGAAATATTTCTGCGCCAGCTTTGATGTGATCAGGATGCGTCCTCTCTCCCGAAGTGTGTGCACATTGCCGTAGAGGACGGGAAACGTAAACATGTCGAGGAATTCTTCATCCACAAAATAGATCTCCTCGTTGAAAACCTTTTCCTCATGCCGAAGCGCTCCGGAGGAATACACCACGCGTGAGCCCTTTTCAATCTGAGGGAAATCCCTTCTCAGCGCGGGACCCAGCGGGCGGGGTGTGACGCCGTAAGAGACCTCTTTTCCGTTGACCGACACGACTGAGCGGGCAACGTAGATACGGTCTGCATGGTCATGAAAACGGTCGAAGCCCCGCGCAAAGTCATAGTTCAGATAGGCAACAATGGCTATCGCAATCGCCAGGCTCAAGGCAACAACATTGACAAGGGCGTACAGCTTCTTCGCCCGAAACATTCGTATCCCTACTTTGAAGAACTGAGCCATCATGGTGTGTGTCTCCCCGGAAGAGTTCGTTTCAGTGATGTATGCATCAATAATGCCTTTGTCCGTTTACCTACTCGTATCGCAATGCCTCCACCGGATTCGCCCATGCCGCCTTCAAGCATTGGAAGCTGACCGTGATGAACGCTGTCAGCAACCCGATGAGACCTGCTCCGACAAATGTCCAGACCCGGAGTTCGGTCTGATAGGCAAACGATTCCAACCACCATCCGGCTGCCCAAAACACCAGAGGCCATGCCAGCACGTTGGCAGGGAGAACCAGCTTCAGGAAATCCTTCGAAAGCAGTCCGACAATACTGGCCACGGAAGAGCCGAGCACTTTCCGCACACCGATCTCTTTCGTCCGTTGCTCTGCGCTGAACGCGGAGAGCCCGAACAATCCCAGGCTGGCGATCACCACCGCAAGGATCGTGAAGAAGGTGACCATTTCCCCGATCCTCCGTTCCGCCTGATACAGTCGACCAAACTGTTCATCAAAAAACGTGTAGGCGAAGGGGTGGACCGGGTCGAACCCGGCGAATTTCTCCTCAAGATACTGTAACGCTTCGGAGGTGCGCGCAGGGTTGACGCGCACAACGAACGTCGTAAACCAGTTGGGCGGGGGGATGAAGAACACCGCGGGCGCAATTTGTGCCCTGAACGACCGGAAATGAAAATCCTTGACCACGCCGACCACCGGCCCGGAGGCTCTCCCGATGGCGGGTATCGCAATGTTTTTGCCGATAGGATTCTCCCATCCGAGCTGGCGCGCCGCTTCTTCATTGATCAGGAACGCCGCCGAGGTATCACTTGCAATCTCTTTGGAAAAATTCCTTCCCGATGCCATGGTCATTTGGAACGTCGGAAGGAGGTCATGATCGACCGCGAAGGTACGGATCGGAGGAATTTGGTCGGGGGGAACTCCCTCCGGGGCACACGGTATGCCGAAGTCGCTACCACCAGGCATATTGGCTGTGATGGATAGGCTCGTAATCGACGGATTCCTCAGAAGCTCATCCTTGATTGCCGTGGAACGAAACGCTAGCGAGGGTTCCCGGAGGGGGATGACCACGAGTTGTTCCTGATTAAACCCCAGCTGTTTTGTCCGGATGAACTCCAGTTGATCATAGACGATCCCGGAACCGGCGAGGAAGAATGCAGAGATTGCAAACTGGAACACCACAAGCGCTTTACGAAGACGCCCCCCTTTCGATCCTCTCCATTGCCCTTTGAGTACTTCCGTTGGTTGGAATGAGGACAGCACGAGTGCAGGGTAGCTCCCCGCAACAATCCCGACGAAGAGAGTAATGCCAAGGAGGGAAAAAAGAAGAGAGGGGTCGCTCAACCATGAGACAACGATCTGCCGGCCCACCAGGTTGTTGAAGGTCGGCAGGAGTAATTCCACGAGGGCGATGGCTCCGAACAACGCAAGGATGCTCATAAGCAGCGATTCTCCCATGAACTGTCCTGCCAGAGCCAGTCGATTGGCTCCGGTAACCTTGCGCACGCCTACTTCTTTCCCCCGCTTTGCTGCACGCGCCGTCGAAAGATTCATGAAGTTCACACAACCGATCAACAAGAGGAACAATCCGATGGCAGACATCACGTAGAGGTACACGACGTTGGAATTCGGAGCCATCTCCCTGAAGAGACTGGACGTGAGGTGGATCTCCGTCACCTGCTGCAGGAACGGTCTGTAACGCGCCCCCTGCTCCCCCATGTTCTTTTGGAGGATGGCGGGAATCTTCGCCGAAACGACCTCGGGAGAAGCCCCCTCCTTCAACAAGAGGTATGTATAGAATTGATTCCACCGGACCCAGTTATCCCGGTCCGGGTAGTTGAGGGTACTCATGGAGGCAAGAAAGGTAAAGCTAAAGTGGGAATTTGGCGGAACGTCATCCAGGACACCCGTTACGGTGTACGGAACTTCCCCGTTGACAAGGATCGTTTGTCCCAGTGGATCATTCTCTCCGAAATAGCGTTCCGCCAGTTCGCGTGTCATGACGATCGTGTTCGGCTCAACGAGCGCGGTCGCTTTATCCCCTTTCAGGAACGGAAAGCTGAACATGGAAAAGACGGCAGGGTCGGCGAAGAGACCCCCGGTTTCGTACAACCTCCGCTCGCCACGTTCCATCAGCGTCTGGCCGAAAAAAACAAACCGGGTCATGCTTTCGACCTCCGGGAGTTCCTGTTTCGCTGCAAGCCCCCACGGGCCCGTCACTTTTGCAATCCCGTCATAAGAGGCCCCTTCAACGCGTGTGGCAAGCCTGTAGAGTCGGTCGGCGTTTTCATGGTACCGGTCGTAACTGAGCTCAAACCGGACATAGAGCAGGATCAAAATACTGCACGCCATCCCGAGCGCCAACCCGATGATATTCAGGGAAGAGTAGACCCTGTGTCTCATCAAACTCCTCAGCGCCACCTTCACGAAGTGGGTTATCATCTCATTCCTCTCTGGTGTGATGAAGTAAAAGACATTTTTTAGAAAACGTGCAGGAAACTCATCTCACTGGCATCCTCCCAACTCTCCAGCCTGCCCTACTCGTACCGGAGCGTCTCTACGGGATTGGAACGGGCAGCCCGGATGGCCTGGTAGCTGACGGTCAGTAGTGCGACAAGAAGCGCGGCCCCTCCTGCAAGGATAAACGTAATCGGATGAAGGTCGATACGGTATGCAAAATCCTGGAGCCAGGCGTTCATGCCGAAATACGCGAGGGGCCAGGCCAGGAGATTCGCCAGGAGAACCAGATTCAGGAACTCCCTGGATAAGAGAGCGACGACACTTGTCACCGTGGCCCCCATGACTTTTCGGATGCCGATCTCTTTTGTGCGCTGTTCACTCATGAATGCTGCCAGGCCAAACAAGCCAAGACAGGCTATTAAGATTGCGAGAATCGAAAACGAGGCTGCAACGTTTCCAAGGGCTTCCTCCGCCCTGTAGAGCCGGTCGAGGTTTTGGTCAAGAAAGAAATACTCGAACGGGCGATCAGGGGCGAAATCCTTCCATGTTCTCTCCAGGAAGGCAAGCGTTTCGCTGACCGTGTTCGGGCGGATCCGGACAGCGAGATATTTGATGAAGAACGCGTGTCCTCCGGGATTGTTCGGCAACTCGAGCGCAAACGGTGCCACCGGCTGGTGGAGCGACGCAAAATGAAAATCTTTGACAACACCGATAACCCTCACCGGCGGCGTGCCCCCGTTCATGGTTTTGCCGATGGCTTCCTCGGGGGAAGACCATCCGACGTAGCGGACCATCGCCTCGTTGATGACGACGGATTCCACCTTGTCGGTCGGAAAGAGATCGGAATAATCCCGCCCTGCCACCATTTCGATGCCGAAGGTTTTGGTAAAATCTTCGCGCACATTCAGCCGCGAAAACTGACGGGGCTCGGGAAATCCCTGGGGAACATACGTTGCCGTTTGGTAGGCCACCCCCAACACATCCTCTGTGGCCGTCACCGATACGACGCCCGGGTCCTGTTGGAGAACCGACTTGAATGCTTCATACCGCGGTATGACCGGTGTCCGCGCGATGGGGACCATGACCACCTGTTCCTTCTCGAATCCAAGGTTCGCCTGCCGCATAAAGGAGAGCTGATCGGTGGCAACGACCGTTCCGATGATGAGAATGATCGAGATCGCGAACTGTGCAACGACGAGAACTTGCCGCAAACCTCCATGCTTCGGATGTGCGCGCGTCAACTTCTTCAACACCTGGACAGGCTGGAATGAAGAGAGAAACAACGCCGGATAGACTCCTGAGACGACGCCGACGATCGCCCCGATCAGGAAAAATCCCATGAGCGCCGGAAGATCCGCCAGGAGGTTGAGCGTAAGCGCTTTACCGGAGATGGAGTTAAACAACGGCAGGAGAAGTTCCATCAATCCGAGGGCGATAAGCACGGAGAGAAAACTCATCAAGAGGGACTCCGCAAGAAATTGACGCACCAATTGACCACGATTGGCTCCCAGGACTTTCCTAACTCCGATCTCCCTGGATCGATTGGCGGAACGGGCCGTCGCGAGATTCATATAGTTGATACAGGCAATGAGGAGGATGAACAATGCGATCGCGGAAAAAATATAGACGTAGGCAATATCGCTATTGGGTTCCACCTCAAAGTCGAGCCTGGAACGAAGATGGATATCTGTCAGAGCCTGCAAAAAAAGAGATGTCTCATGCCTGATCACCTGGGGAAAGTACTTCTGCACAAACGCCGGCATTTCCGCTTCCAGCGACGCGGCGTTCACCCCCTGCTTGAGCAAGACGTACGTCCAGCATGGATTCCAGTACCACCCGTCCGGGATATTGCCGTTGTAGATTCCGTAGAGCGAGGAAAAGGAGACCAGAAAATCAAACCGGAAATGCGACTGGGGTGGAAGGTCGGCCAGAACACCCGTAACCTGCAAATCATGCTTTCCTTCGAACGTCAGTACTTTTCCGACGGGGTTTTCATCGTCGAAGTACTTCCGGGCCATGTCCCTCGTCAGAACGATGGAATTGGGTTGGGCAAGGGCTGTCGAAGGATCACCCTGAAGAAGACTGTAACTGAAAACTTCGAACAGTGTTGAATCGACAAAGAACAATCGCTTCTCATTGAACTTCCGATCGCCGGCTGAAACCGCGAGTGTGGGGGCCTGGAAGTTGAAGAACCGCACCGACGCTTCAACGAACTGAGGATAGTCGAACACCAGCGTCGGCCCGACCGGAAACGGGTTGCTTGCAGACCGCTCTCCCCTTCCCTCTTCACCGATGATCTCGTTGATCCGGTAAATTCTGTCCGCATTCTCATGGTAACGGTCGTATTGCAGTTCGTCCCGGACGAACAGGAGGATCATCGCGCAGCAAGCCATCCCGATGGCAAGTCCGATAACATTGATGAACGAGTACCCCTTAGAGCGGAGCAGGTTCCTGACGGCGATTTTAAAGAAGTTGGAGATCATCTTGCACCTTGAAAGAATGTTTCTTCACTCGTGAGACTTATTCCTCGCTTCATGCGCCTGTGCAACTTCCGGCATGGAAGCCTCCTGATTCTACTCACAGCGCAACGCCTCAACCGGGTTTGACAGAGCCGACCGGATCGCATGGTAGCCCACCGTTACAAAGGCGATTACCATGGCAAAAGCACCTGCCAGGAGAAACAGGCCCGGCCCGATTTCCACGCGGTATGCAAAATCCTGGAGCCACCTGGACATGGTAAAGTACGCAACCGGGCTTCCGACAACGAACGCCCCGAACACGAGTCTCAGGAAGTCCGCCGAGAGGAGCATCACGACACCGGGAACCGAGGCCCCCAGAACTTTGCGGATACCGACCTCTTTGACCCGCTGTTCCGTTGCGTAGGACGCCAATCCGAATAGCCCGAGACAAGCCACGACCAGCGAGAGCATGACAAAGACAAGGAACACCTTCCCGAAGATCTTTTGGGGCTGGTACTGACGGTCAAGCCGGTCATTCATGAACGAATATTGGAGGAGGGCTTGCGGAAAATGTTTGCGCCACGTCTGCTCAAGGAACATGATGGTTTCATCAAGTTGAGCCCCCCCAAGTCGAACGGAGATTCTCGAAAATTGTCGGGGCCGGGCAAGACTAACGGCAACGGGTTCGATGGGATTCTCCAAAGACGAGAAATGAAAGTCCTTCACGACTCCGATGACTTGCGACGTGCGTGATCCGACTCCGAATGGTTTCCCCAAGGCATTCTCGGGACTCCCCCATCCCAGAACTCTTACAGCGGCCTCGTTGACAATGTAGGCCGATCCTGTGTCAGTCGGGACAAACGACCTTCCCGCAAGGACCTGCATCTGATAGACATCAAGATACTCCAGGCCTACCTCGTGCTGATAGATGCTTGTTGAAACAGGCTTACCGCTTCCGTCAACCGTCTCGATGTGCGAGTTCGACAGGCCCCCGACAATGAGGCCGCGTGACGTTGCCACCCCGCTGATGGCCGGATTTGCAAGCAGCTCCTCACGGAACGGGTCGATCCCCTCATTCACTTCTGAAAATCCGTTCTGATTCAGAATCAGCAGCTCTTCTTTATTGAAACCGAGGTCCTTTGAACGGATATATTCCATCTGATTCCAAACAACACCGATTCCGACGAGCAGTGCGATAGAAACCGCAAATTGAAGGATCACCAGCCCCTTCCGGACAAGAATGCCTGAGGCGGTCGACCTCCAGGACTTCACCATGGAAATCGGTTTGAAGGAGGAAATGAAAAGCGCCGGATACAGGCCTGAACTCAACCCGACGAAAAGTGTTATTCCAGTCAGCAGACCCAAAGAATTGCGGGAGAAGATATTTTCAAGCGGTTTTCCGGTCAACTCCGAAATAAAGGGCCGGGCCAACTCAAGAAAGAGCAGGGCCACAAGAAGGGACATCACCGCAACAAGGACAGCCTCGAGCAGGAAATGCCGGACAAGGTCGCCTTTGGTTGCGCCGAGAATCTTCTTAATTCCCACCTCCTTGGTCCTTCTCAGAGCCCGCGCCGTCGCGAGATTCATGTAATTGATGCAGGCGATGAGGAGCACGAGCACCCCGATTGTCGCAAAGATGATGACAGTGTCCATGCTTCCCGTGGCCTGGATCTCATAGCGAAGATCCGAATGGAGATAAATATCGCCGAGCGGTTGAAGGGAGAACGTGTAGAACATTCTCATCTCTCTCATTTTGGGGCCAAGATACCGTTCCGCGAATTCCGGGAGCTTTGCCGCCAGCGCTTCCCGATTCGCTCCTTCTCTCAGGAGGAGGTATGTATAGAAGCCGTTCCAGAACCACCGCCAGTCGGAAATCCGGGACATGGGCACCGCTGCTTCATACGTATTGAATGAACCGAGAAAA
>DKJQ01000055.1 GCA_002454845.1 Ignavibacteria bacterium UBA6688 | reverse complement strand
TTCCCAGCGATTCCTTGAAAATCTCGGCGTAGATCAAATCACGTGGGACGCACCCCGCAGGAAATTGCCCGAGCTCATTGTTCTTTGCGCGCATCAGGTTTGTGCAATGGCTTACCGCGATGCAAACGTTTGACGGTTTCAGTTTCCCGAGTGTGATCGCGTCGTTCGCGTAATCGGGATAGGCAATAGCACCGCGCCCCGTCGCAACGATGGTGACCCGTTTGCGCCGGATGTTCGATTCCCCGGCATTGATCAAATACTGGCGCAACCAGCTGTATCCTGTTCCGACCACCACAAGATCCGGGAACGCCGCCTGGATCGCCCCGGTAATTCTGAAATGACGGTCGATCCCGAGAAGTGGGTGTTCGGGTGGGATATATCCATCGATCGGTGCATGCTCGAACGGGCGTCCGATGTGCATGTTGTAGTACGGACTTCCCATCGACACGTTCACCATCTTCACACCCAAGTCCATCATCAGCTTGATCAGTTTGATCGGCTCTTCAAGATCCTCCTTGAGCGGATTGTTCCTGTCGACACCGAAGCTGTACGGGTAGGGCGTTTCAAAGGGAAGCGCCTCTCCGACCCCTGAAATTGGATTTTTCTCAAACGGTACGCCGTCATAGGCATTCAAACGCGAGGCGACGATGATGGCATCGCCCAATTCGTTTCGAATCTTCCCCAGCACGTTGCGGATAAATCTCGTTCGGTTTTCAAAACTGCCGCCATATATTCCTTTCCGCGTTCTGGCTCCGAGAAGCTCGTTCAGCAGGTACGTATGGCATTGTTTCATGTCGACAAAATCGAACCCGAGTTTGTGAACGCGCTTCACGGCGTCCACAAAGACGTCCTCGAGCCGTTCGAGGTACTCATCCGTGAGCACAGGGTAATCCGCCGGCAGCTTTATGCCGTTCTTTTTATCAAGATAGGTCAGCGTATCCGCCTGGGCGTGATGGTAGGTGATGAGCGGCTTGCGATAGCTGTACCGCCCGGAGTGAGTAAGCTGGAGACCCACTAGGAGATCGTCGTCCCGGCCGAAGTGCTCACGGTGCGCCGCCCGGGACCTTTTCAGAAGCGCCTCGAGATCGGGCATATTCTGTTCGTTCAGAAGCAACTGGCGTGGATTTGCAAGTCCTTCCGGCACCACCGCGGTCGCTTCACCCCAGATTAGTTTGGCCCCCCCCGCACCAAAGCGCTCCCAGCGACGGTACGTCAGCTCATCCGGTTTCCCGTCGAGCGTTGCATCGCATCCCTCCATGGGATGGATCCCGATCGCGTTGCCAATTATGCGGTCTCCGACCTTGACGGGTTGGCTGATCGCCTGGAGGTTTTCTTCAAACGTCAGATCGACGCCCAGCCGCTGGCAATCCGCACGGAGATCGCTAAGGGTTTTATAGTAGAAATATTTCTCGGGCACGTTGTTCTGAGGCGGGCGAACTCGCCGCTCTTTTAAAGAGTGATGGTAATGGACACGGGTCTTCGGGGAAGCGGAAGCGTGAGCGATCCGTTCACCAGAGCGACGGACTTTCCATCAACGATTGCCGCAGGTACGGCGGCGGACCGCACGACTTTCAAGGTCACATCCTGTCCGTGAACGACGATTTTTGCGGTCAGCTCGTTCAGACCCGTGAGTAACCGAGGACGAACGATGAGGTTCCGTGGATTGGGTCGGACGCCCAGCATGTGATGGATGAAAAACATGAGAATCTCCGACCATGTCCAGACTACGATCCCGACCGGGGGCAACGGTGGCGTCGGCCGGTCGCCGTAGTACTCCAGCCAGGATCCCGCCTTCCCTCCCTGCACGTTCAGGAGCCAATTCAACGAACGCCACACCTTATCATCATTCCCCGCTTCAAAGTATGACCGTGCAATAAACATGGTTGCAAAAGGCCAGGGGCCGGGTGAATCCGGTTCGGAGGTCACATCATATCTGGCATAGCCTCCGGTCGTCCAGCGCTGGTTCCAGAGGTGCTCCATCGATTCGAGTGTCCTGGAGGCAAGCGGGCTCTTTGCTTCCACAACCCCGAGCATGATCGGCAACACGTTGGCGGCATCGGGATCGCAATAGGAGGTTGTTTCGACGTTCAGCGGCATGCCCTTTGGCATGGATTGGCGGTTCGGCGGCTCAAAGGTCCTCTGAACTTCTCCCGTTGCAAGCCGGCGTTTCACAAACCTGCCGCCGTCCACGAGCGAAAACTTCGGGTGCCTTAGGAATGATTCCTGCATCAAGTCGGAGGCCGTGGTCCATTCTTTTGCTTTTCCCTGTTCACCCATGTGGTTCGCCATATCCGCGGCAAGCTGGAGACCGACGATGTTCCATGTCTGATAGGCCAACTCATAGCCCTCTTTCACGCCAAACCCCGGGTCTCGTTCCCAGAACTCTCTCGAATTCTTCAGGAGACCAACCTTTGGATCGCGGAATTTCGGCTGGAGTACATAGTCTGCAACGCTCCTGATCTTCTTCCAGTACTCCTTGATCAGATGATCACTCCCTGTCCACACCCAGTGCATCCAGAGAGCATAGAGCAACTCGCCGTTCTGATCAAGCTCCATGGTCTCCGGCGGCCGGTGCCTGCTGGAATCGACCGTCTTGCCATCGTCGTCAACGGATTGAGTGATCATACGACGCAGAAGCGCTTCCGCGATTTCTGTTTGCCCGCTCATGGCAGTTCCCGCCGCAACCATCGACTGATCCCGTACCCATTCCATGTTGTACTGCCAGATGCCTCCATCCATTTTTCCCGATTGCGCAACAGCCGTCCGCAGCCCGGACTTCGAACAGTTAAACAAGTGGTTCAGGTCCTGGTGATCGGTGTGAAGCGTCGCATGGCCCTGCCAGTACTGCTTCGACTCATCACGCATCGCGGCAAGCCCCTTGCGTTCCCATTGCTCGCGGGGAAGATTGAGGGTCATGATCAGCGTGATGGTCTTCTCTCCCCCCGGGGCGATCGCGCCGAACGGGACATTCATGTGCCGGTCACCCACCGTCGCATCGTTCAACGAGAATAATTGCATCGACTGATATCCTCTGGCCGTCAGCGTCATCTTGACGCGGTCGACATGGTACTCGTCGAAGTACATCAGGTTGGGGTACAGCAGCATCATGCTCGAAGCATCGATGGATGATGCTGTTGTGTTCCGGAGTGTGACGGTTCGAACAATCGCGGCATCCTGGATGGGGCAAAAGAGTTCCTCGCGCACGTTACATCCCCCCGCCCCCCATTCCAGGACGACGGTCGGGATTCCTTCCGGATACTCCCAATGAATGGTCGATTTTTCATACTCCGGGGCATAAGCCCTTCCCCCCATCAGCACCACAAAGCGAGAGTTTTGCAGCCCGCGTTCGGGGTGATACAAATAGGTGCTGATCTTCCGGCCAAAATGTTCGGAGGACATCACCAGCAGCCCGGCATGCGTCCCCGATTCCGGTTTTGGGCAGCTTTGAAGCGCGGCGAGGATTTTTCCATTCCCGAGGAAATAATATTCTGTCCCCGGATTGTTCGATTGGAAATCAGGATGAAGCTGCTGTTCCTTCGCCTTCGGGGACCGTTGAAGTCCTGCAAAGGGAGAATGAACGGTCGTCGCAAGGGCTCCGACACCGACATGTTTGAGAAAATCACGACGTTGTATGCTCATAGAGTGGCCTGTTACGGTGGGGACAATTCCTGAAGATAGGATCTGAGGGTTTCGACATTGCGTTTCGAATTCTCGACGAGAGGCAGACAATGAGTCTCGAGTGTCACATGCTTGACGACGCGATCGTGTACCAGAGCGCGTAACTGTCCTTTCCAATCGATCGCCCCGTCTCCCACGGGAACACATTCAATCAAGGACCCTTTTTTTGTGTCCTTGACATGGACATTGGCAATGAGATGCTTGACAGCTTCATAGCCGTCGGGAAACGGTACCTCCGCCGTGCCGTAGCCGTTGCATGGGTCCCAGTTTGCGCGCAGGGAAGGAATTTTCGCCGCCTCAATGATCTTGGCGGTGTTTGCTCCCGAATCGCACCAGAACCCCGGTTCGTTCTCCACCGCCACGGTGATGCCATGCCGCGCCGCCTGTTCCGCGGCGCGCCGAAGGAATTCGCTCGCGCGCACAATGTTCCCCGCCGGTTCATGGGGCTCTCTTCGAAATCCGAAGACGATCACCAGCCCGGCGTTGAGTCGCCCTGCAAGGTCCAGGGTCCGGGGAAGGACTTCCGTCAACTCCTGCTCAAGGTCATGCTTCTGGGAAAGGGGGTGTTTGAAGATGCCCGGAGAGAGGGCGGAAATCGTCAGGCCGTGGGTCTTCACAAAATTCTGGACTTCGTCCAGCTCAGTGGGATCGACCTGAGGAACGCGACCCGACCGGAGAACGCGGAGTTCATAGATGGAGATCCCCCAGGAGTTCCCGTGGCGAATGGCCTCTGAGAAATCCGGGGAAATTTCGTCGCTTACAATGCCTAGTGCAAGAGGAGGTGTCATTGCCGTCGGTGTATGAACGATGGGGGCTGGGTGGCCACCGGATGGTCACATTAATCGGCGTGTTGCCCGGTGTACCCGATTCGTTTTGAGATGTGCAGGGCTTCTCGCCTTAAGACCGAGAGAAGATCATCGACAATTCGCTTTTCGCGGCTGATGCGATCCGAAGGGACCGCGGTCATCAGCGAGGCGGCGACCTGGCCGCTGTGATCCCAGACCGGAACAGCTATGGCGCAGAGGTCGGTTTTGTATTCTCCATCGGCTATGGCGAATCCCTGCTTCTTCACCTCTTCGATGCGCCTCTTCAGCTTCGCCGGGGTGGTCACGGTCTTGGAGGTGTACTTGCGCAATCCCTGGCGCTCGATCATGGCGTCGACCTCCTCCGAAGGGAGGTCGGATGTCAATACGAGCCCGCTGGCCGTGCAATGGAACGGAGAACGGTGACCGAGACGCGTTACCATTTTCCAGATCTCGGGAGTGTCGACGTGGTCGATAAGGATCACCTCGTCATGGTCCAGCATGGCAAGGTAGAAGCTCTCGCGCGTTTCATGCGCAAGGGTCAGAAGGTGCGTGTGGGCTATTGTCTTCAGGTCGATCTTCGACAGGGCGGCATTGCCCCAATCGAGGAGCTTCATGCCGAGGGTAAAGAGCTTCCGTTCATGGTCCTCCACGACGATCGAGTTCTGCTGCAGGGTGAAGAGGATACGGAACATGGTGCTCTTCGGTACCTTCGTCTGTACCGCAAGTTGGGCAAGGGACATTCCCTGTGGCGATGAGGAGAGAAGTTCGAGGACCTTAACCGCTCGATCTAGCGCCGGGACGGTGTAATTGGGGGGCATAAGGGCTGGGATTTTGCTAATTGAATAGTGTTTAATTAAAGCTTTGCAGAGTATACAAGAATTCTAGTTTGTTGTCAAGGGAACATTGCCGGAAACCTCACACGGGAGTGTCAATTTCGACAAGTGTATAGGGGCCTTTCGGAACCACAGCAACAGAGGTGTCTGGTCCAAACCGTTCGAACGCTCGCTCCAACGCCTCCTCCACCGAATTGGCAGAATGAATAAACAGATGTTTCCTCTCCTCGTCCTGCACCCCGCCGGAGACCAGCACAACATCGGCGTGACGGGCTGCTTTGGCGCACTCTTCCAGCTGCCATTGATCCACCGCCACGGGATTGCTGAGAATCCAATCACGAAAATGATCAGCCGAGTCGAATTGCTTCGCCATCGTACTGAACTCCTCACCCCCCAACCCCTCTGCGCATTCGGCAGCCAGAATCAGCATCCCCCCTTTTTTCAAAATCGGCAATACCGCCGTCATTCCTTTGACCGCCTGGTAGTACGTCAGATCGAGGGGAAAGCCGGCGCTGGTTGTCACGACAACATCCACCGGCGAGGGAAGGGTCGCCCGAACCGTCTGCCGCACAAATTCCACCCCGCGGGCATGCGCGTGCTCAGGGTGGCCGGAGAAGACTCCTGTGACCGCCCCGGCGGCGTCAAGCGATACGTTCACGATGAAATCGTGCCCCGCCATCCGGGCAATCTGAAGCAACTCGCGATGTAACGGGTTTCTTTCGATCGATCCCTCACGACAATGAGGATCTTCCAAAAACAAGGGACTGTGAAGGGCCTTAATCGTCTCCTCCCCTGCACAACCGGGAGCCACCATTTTGCGCCCGCCGGAAAAACCGGCCATCAGGTGCGGTTCGATAAACCCTACCGTGATCTTTAATTCCGCCTCACAATATCGCGTATCAATAAAGACGGGGGTTCTGTTTGCCGTCAAGCCAAGATGGGTATGTTCATCCCGCACACGAGCATGGTGGTCCACAATACGATACTGCGCGACAATCGCCTCCCCCACCATGTGGAGCCGTTCTTCATGGGAGCTGGGACGGTGAAGTCCCGTTGCAATGAGAATGGTGATGTTCGATCGCTGCAACCCTTCGTGTTCAAGGATTTCGAGAATCGGGGCAAGGAGCAGCTTGTTCGGAACCGGGCGGGTAATGTCGCAGATGACAATGCACGCACTCGATGATTTTCGGGCAAACTCCCGGAGCGGAGGACAATCGATTGGTTGTTCGAGCGATGCTTGCACCGCTGTCCCGGGAGCCGGAAGAGGCGATGCTCCCTCCATGCTCATAACTTTCACGAGGTTCTTCTCCGGAACCTCGATCTCCAGCCCATTCTTTCCATAGGCAAGATGAATTTTCATGGTCAGATAATCCCTGAGCGTGACGAGGTTGCGGCAGGCCGTTCTTTCGCTTTCTTCTTCCGATACCCGCTTGCACGGAACACCGCAACCGGATCGATCGCGCCGCCACTGTTCATCCGGGCCATTTGAAGGATCGGCGTCACATCGGTCGTGAAAGCCCCTTTCAGCGTCTTCAGCGCCATCAACGCATCGTTGCCTTCCTGGTATTCCTGAAGGGCCGGACGATCGACCAGAAGCGCCTGAGCATAGCCGCGCTGCAGTTCCTCGGTACTGCTGATGAGGGCCTCGACGGGATCGGTCACGTTATGGCTCTGGTCGAGCATGTACGAAGGGTGAAAGTTTTCAACCGAAGAATCTGACGCGGCGCCGACAAGTTCGTGGAAGATCAGGAAGAGCTGGAATGGCTTGATGCTGCCGGTGTCAAGATCGTCATCCCCGTACTTGCTGTCATTGAAATGGAATCCCCCCAACTTCCCCAACTGAATGAGCCGGGCCACGATCATCTCGATGTTAACGTTGGGCGCATGATGCCCCAAATCGACGAGACAAAACGCCTTCGGGCCAAGCTGGTTCACCACGGCATAGGCGGTTCCCCAGTCGTTGATCACGGTGGAATAGAAAGCCGGCTCGTAGAGTTTGTACTCGACGAATACTTTCCAATCGTTGGGGAGTGCGGCATAAATCTTCCGGAGACTCTCGAGATACCGGTGAAATGCCTTTCGGGTGTCCACCTGCCCCGGGAAATTGCCTCCATCCGCAATCCAGACCGTGAGCGCCTTCGACCCGATCGCCTTTCCGATTTCGATGCATGCGATATTATGCTCCACGGCCTGTGCCCGGACCACGGCATCGACATGCGTGAGGCTGCCAAACTTGTAACTGTGCCGTTGATCCGGCTGGTCCTGGAAGGTGTTCGAGTTCATGGCATCAAACCCGATCCCAAGCGACGCAGCTACAGCTGTAAGTTCCGCCGGATCATCCGGTTTGTCCCACGGAATATGCAAGGAGACACGCGGAGTCGCACGCGTGAGCTGATGGATCGCAGCGCAATCCGCGAGCTTCTCAAAAACATTCCTTGGTTCTCCCGGACCCGGAAAGCGGGCGAACCTCGTTCCCCCGGTTCCCACTCCCCATGAAGGAACGGCTACTTCAAACGCCTGAACTTGTTTCGTAATTGCGTCGATCGAAAAGCCACGTCGCTGGATCTGCTCACCAAGCTGGACATACTCGCTCTGCACTTGAGTTCGGAGATGATTATTTTCTTCAGCGATAAACGTCTTGTCTATGGTGAATTCCGGCATGATCCTTATCCGACCTTTCCTTTTTTCAATAACTCAACGGCGGCCAGAGCAGCGAGGCGTTGTAACTCACTCACACTCGCACTGCTGTACCAAGCGTTGTGACTGGTGATGATCACATTCTCCATAGCAAGCAGGGGGTCGTCCTTTGCAATCGGCTCTACTTCCAACACATCGAGAGCCGCTCCTGCGATTTTCGTTTGCCGGAGGGCCTCAGTCAGATCGACGGTATGGACTAGCCCCCCCCGACCGGTATTGACGATCAGGGCATGGGACTTCATCAAAGCAATGTTCCGGGCATTCACCACATGCCCGGTCTCGTCCGTAAGGGGGGAATGAAGGGAGAGAATATCGGACGACGAAAAAAGTGTCGGCAGATCAACCCGCCGCGTAGCAAATTCCAAAAAAAGATGTTCCTCGGCATATGGATCGAAGGCTATGGTTGTGATGCCGAATGGCTGCGCGCGCCGGGCGACAAGCCGGGCGATTCTGCCGAATCCAAGAAGCCCGAGCGTGCAACGGCGGAGGGGGGGGAGCGTCTGAGGCGGGGTGATACTCCATTTCCCGGACCGGACCAGCGATTGCACATGGGCAACCTGCCTCTGCAGGGCGAGCAATAATGCCATGGTGTGATCGGCCACCTCGTTCAAACAATAATCAGGCACGTTCCGAACCGGGATGCCGCGGTCCTTTGCCGCCTGCAGGTCGACATTATCGAGGCCGATGCCGTACCTGACAATACCCTTGCACTGTCTCATCGCCGCGATCGCTTTGGCTTTGACCGGCGCCCATTGTGCCATCACGACATCGGCATCCGCAACAATCGCTGCTACTTCCTCCTCGGTCTTGCACTGATGGTCCTCAAGTTCGATGCCATGCCGGGCAAAAATCTCCCGTTCCTGCTCGAGGGATGGAAATCCCCAATCTGTTACGACTACTTTCACGTCACATCCTTTCGAATTTTCCGACAACTTGGCTGGCCAATGAAAAGAAATCGCCACTAAGTCACCCCGCCCGCCTGAACGACACAGTCGTTCGGGCGGGCAGGACACCAAGAAGGCGTTTCACATTACCTTAGGAAACTCTGTGCCTTCGTGCCTTTGTGGCAAAAATCCTGTTTTTTAACAACGGCTAATGCTTCAAGAAGTCGTGCACGATATCCCCGGCCACCAGGGTAAAATCAGCCTTCCAGTAATACCCGACTCCCATTTCAACCACCGGAAGTTTGTACACGGGCGCCTGCACATTCGGCCGCAGCTCCACCGTGCACGGGCCTGCCCAACATTCATGGACCTTCACCTTTACCAGTTTGCGGCTCGTGATCTGGCGGACGGCGGGGCGACCGTCAATGTGGGGAATGACTTTATAATTCAGGTTCGTGCCGAAATCAAAGGTTGCTTTTTTCAGATCGTCCAGGGAACCCCGCTCCTGCTTATATCCCATGGTTCCAGTGATGAGGTCGATGCCGTTACGCTCGACCACCCCCACCAGGAGATCTTTGCGCGCCTCCACCTTTGCCTCGCCAAGTTTCTTGGGTTGGCCATGAACTTCACGGCCATGGGCCAGTCCGACATCACTGTTAAGAAAAAGATAGGGGGAATAGCCTCCATGAGCTTTCTTCCCAAGCTTCGCACCGATCATCACGTTGCATTCGTTATAGGATCCAAGCCATTCGACATCATGCATATTGTACACGTGGATCAACACCCAGTCCGTTGTTGCCTCCAACGGAGGAGGGAGAAGCGCCTTCACAGCTTCAAAACGGGTGCGATACACCAGCGTCATCACCTCGACGTTGCGGAAGGTAAACGGGAATTCGGGGGCAAGGGGAGCGTCCCACGGTGTGGACCATGTGTTCTTTGGTTCGCGCTTCATCGCTTTTCTCCGGATTGATTCAGACGAGGCGCCCCTTCCGGGGCTTTCTTTCCGACTCGTTCATAATATTCCGCGGGGATCTTCTTCGGGTCTTTGTATACATACCAGATGCACGCGTCCTTCCCGTCCTGCGGATATTCTGTTATACGCATGGGGTGTCCGTAATTCTCGATTGCCAGGATTTCATTGACAAATGTGCAGTGCCCGCAATAGAAACAAACGTTCTTTTTCCCCCAGGTCCAGTCGTGTGCTTCTTTCGAAAACCCAAAATGTTCCGGGAAGGGCTCGTTGCCTCCCTCCACCCGCTGGCGCGCGACACCACCGCTTCCACACGGATCGAGCTTCAACACGTAACGGTCTTCTTCTTCTGTAATAGAGATTTCGCCCTGCCTGTCCTTTCCCATCAAGTGCCCCCGCAATCCTTCCACCGTAAGCTGGAGTTGCGTCTTGACGTCACTCGCCATCACCTTGTCATAGCGGTGCCGGTAATAGCTCCCCAAAATGGAGCGGTACGCTTTCTCAAGCGCCTCTTCTCCGAAATTGTCCGCGATGTAGGTGAAGAACGACCAGGACCAGTTGACGTACATATCGTGCACTACCTGCCATTCGAGTCGGGCATACTCCGTGATGCGTTTTGCTTCCTCCAGATCGCCCCGTTCCATGGCGTTGTAAGCCTGTTGGAGTGTGGACACGCCAACCTCACCCGGCTCGTCGTGCCGAAGGTCGCGATTCACCAGGGGGGAATGTTTGATATTCATCGAAATTCTTTCCCTTTATGTACTTTTTTCCCGAGGACGTGTAAAGCTTCAGCTCGTCAACATGAACCCACCGCACACATTGACCTCCTGCCCATTGATGAACCCGCCCTTCTCGGACGCGAGAAAGCAGATGAGATTTGCCACATCCTCCGGCTTCCCCACCCGGCCGAGGGGAGTTTGTTTCGTCCAGAGCTCCCAGAATTCCTGCGGCTCTTTGCCGGTGATCACCTTGAGCCCTTTGAAATTGCTATCCCACATGGGTGTATCCGTCGGTCCCGGACAAACGGTATTCACGGCAATGTTTTTTGAACCGTATGCCAGGGCGAGCGATTCGGTGATGTTCTTGACCGCTGCTTTGGACGCAGCATAGTGTGCGGAAAGGGAGCGCCCTTTTCGCCCCGCGTTGGACCCGAGGTTGATGATTCGCCCCCCCCTCCCCGCATCCATCGCCTCGGCTGCCGCAACCGAAATAAGAAAGAGAGCCCGGACGTTTACATCGAACACTTCGTTGAACTCCTCGACGGAGATCTCCTGCATTTTCGTGAAATAGCAGACCCCGGCCGCATTCACGACGATATCGATTCTCCCTGCGAGCTTGAGGGCTTCGGGAACGACCTCCTGTGCCGCGGTCGCCGAGCGCAGATCCTTCTCGATCGTGAGATGGGACTGACCGCTTTTCGGCAGAGCGTTGAGAAGGCTTTTCATCCTTTCTCCATTGCGATCGACGCCGATGATCCGCGCTCCCCCTTCGGCAAATTCTTTCGCGGCCGCGAACCCGATGCCACTCGCCGCCCCGGTCACGAGAGCCACTTTGTTTTTGAAATCATACGTTCCCATTATTCGATGACGCCTCCTTTATGTCGTTCGATCACGCGCGGGTCATACAGCGGGACAACGATGTCCGCTTCGCGACTCAGTTTTGCGTACAACCGATAGTGCTCCTCCAACGATTCGCTCAAACCAAGGGGAATCCTCTCCTCGTAGTTTCCATACTTGAAGATCGCATCTGTCAGAGCAACCCTGCCGGATTTCGTCTGGACCAATAAACAGATGCTCGAACGATGGTGCGCACCACAGAACCAAGCCGTGATACCCGGCAGAATTTCCGTTTCCTCGTTTGGCAAAAGATGAATGCGCGGGGCCGCCGTGGACACGAGCCATTGCAGCACGTGGTCCGGAAAGATGATATGGCGCGGCAACTGAGGAATCTCCGGGTCAGGTGCATGGAAATCGATCCAACCGTTTTTCGCCATGCAGATCTTCGCCTTGGGGAATTGATCCAGCCCCCCCGTGGCATAGGATGTCAGGGGAGTGACAAACACCGTATCGACGTCGGAGGACTTTACACCCTGGGCATCGAGCGCGGCAACGATCCAGTTCTCGGCTTTCACCACCGGCACATGCCCCTCTTCCCCTGTGGCTGACTTCGCCCAGGTAGTCCAGTGCTTGTGCAATGCGGAATAATCCTGCGGGAACCCTGTGTTGACGAGAATCGTCTGCTTCTCATTCCGGATCAGAAACGCCCAAAACGTGAGGGGTTCCCATCCCGTTAGTTTGGTCATCCAGTAAATCTCGGCGTTGGGGACATTCGTTTCCCCCATCTTGAGCGCAGTGATCTTGTACGTACTCATAGACCCGTTTCTCCGTTTCGATCAGTCTGTTAAAGGGAACCTATCCCGCTGCTGAAAAAGAAAGCATGAGCCACCAGGGACACAAAGGCACAAGGAACAACAGTAGTATTCCCGGTTCGTCTCTTCCCCATCCCTCTCACTACAACTGCGCGTTCCATCCCCCATCCACCGAAATGGTCGCACCGTTCACATACGCAGCTTCCTTGCTTGCAAGGAACAGAACAGCCCCCTTCAGGTCTTCGGGAATCCCAAGCCGGCCCACACTCACATGGGCAGCGACAAACGGTTTGACCAGGGAGTCGTCGCGGGACTGTGCATCGTTGATATCGGTATGCATCCATCCTGGGGCGATGCAGTTGACCGTAATACCGTATTTCCCGAGTTCATCCGCCATGCCCATGGCGAGAAGGTGCAGACCCCCTTTGGTCGCGCAGTAATGGGTTTGGGTCGGGTTGGAACGAAACGCGCCAACGCTCGTCGTAAAAAGGATGCGCCCTCCCGTCCCCTGTTGAACCATCCGGCGGGCGGCCGTCTGGGTCACCCAAAATCCCGCATTGAAGTTCACATCGATGTGGCGTTGCCAGGTATCGTCCTCAAGGTCAAGAAAAGGGGTGAACTGACAGATTCCAGCATTCGAGTAGACGATATCGAGGCCGCCGAGCGTCTCGATTGCTTTCTCCGTCATCGCGCGCGCGGATGCAGGTGTCCCGACATCGGCATCGATATGGTACACCTTGCGGCCTGTGGCCTTCGACAGGCGTTGACATTCCCTCTCGGCTTTCTCGTTATCCCGGAAGTGATTGAGAACGATATCGCATCCCGCGGAAGCAAGCGCCTCGGCCCCCGCAAGACCGAGGCCGCGCGAACCGCCGGTGACGAGCGCCCGCGTCCCAAACAAGGTAAGCATGGTGATTTCCTTCCCTGGTCCTCCGGATTGGTACAGCCCTCCGGCTATTGTGATTTCTGCTCGTACTGTGCTGCACTTCGGATTTCCGATTTCTTCCCAAAATACCACATGAACGCTCCAAAGGCGATCATAATAGCGATCATGATCCCCAGGGTCGTCGCTTCCCCTTCGGCGAGTTCGGTGAAGAAGATCAGGCTCATCAGTAATCCCATAATAACGGTTGTGCTTCCGACCAGCGGGAAGGTCGAGACTTGCTTCTTCCCCGCGCCGAACACTTCGACGGCAACATCGACCGGTGTATCGAGCTTCTTGAAAAACTCCGCCACTACTTTCTTCTGTTCCTCCGAATCCGAAGAGAACAGCTTCGCAAAACCAAACAGACTGATGCCAAGAACAACTGCGCTTGCCCATCCGAGCAGCGTCTGCAATTCCGCCGACAGCTCCGTGTTTATCGTCTGCGTCGCCGAGAAAAGGAATCCCGTTGCGAGAGTGACAACAAGCGAGATCAGGAGAAGGAGCGGTTTTCGGGTCTTGAACAATTCTCCCGTCCAGGGGGACGACGCGAAAATTCCAAACGACATCACGAACGCCAGGTACACCTGCGGTCCGATATCCCACCCCAGAACATACCGCGTCGTCACTCCGATGATCAACCCCCAGGAGATGGAGGCGACGGCAGACCATTTCGGGACGCGGCGGAAGAGCAGACCGAATGCCACCGGCACCACGACCGGAATATTGAGTAACGTGAAGAAGGCCTGCATGAGGTTGAAGATGCCGAACTGGCTGTTCACAAAGAACACCGCAAGCCCCGTCACGAGAAGTCCGATGCCGATAGAGAAACTCCTTCCGACCTTCAGAAGTCCCACGTCCGTCGTCTCCGGCCGGATCCACCCCTGATAGATATCGCGCGAGAGAATCGACGACACCATATTATAGACGGAACTGAGCGTACTCATCGTCGCCGCCAGCATGGCGGCGAGAAACACCCCGATCAGACCATTCGGAAGTAGCTTGAGGCAGAGAGCTATGAAAACGAGGTCTTGCGGATTGCTTCCGATGTAGGGTTGGAAGAATTCGACCTGGGAAAGATCGGGCCAGATAACTTTTGCCACGAGCGGCGGAACACCGAACACCAGGGGGACCGTGAGGAATAATCCCCCGGCCAGCATTCCCACCCTTTTCGCATCCTTCTCGTCCTTGACACTGTAGAACCGTTGAGCCCCGCCCGCTGCTGTGCCGAGACTCATAATGATAAAAATGCCGATCAACCAGTGCTCCGTGTAGTGGACGCCGTTGTAGGTATGATCAAACGAAAGTGGAGGGAGCGCCGCAATCAGGTCTCCCGGACTCCCCACGAGACCCAGGGCCAACGGCATGACGATGAACGTAATGCTGAGCAGAATCACCCCCTGGACCACGTCCGTAATCGACACAGCCCACAGTCCCCCCATAAACGTGTATGCGAGGATGACAATGCCCGTGACAAACGTGACCATCGTGATATCGAGTCCCATGACCGGGGCAATGAGCTTGCACGTTGCGGCAAGTTGCACGCCGGCCGACAGTGTAAAATTGGTCGCGATGACGACGGAGAGAAATTGCTGCGTTGTAAAGTTAAACCGGGTATTCGTGTATTCGACTGGCGAAATGGACCGCGTCCGGCGCCACCGGGCCGCGGTCAATTGCGAGCCGAGATAGTAGGAGATCGACCAGACAGAGAAATACAGGATCGCAAACCACCCCGTCGCGTAGGCAAACCCTGCCGCTCCGGTGAACGTCCACGCGCTGAAGTTGGCCATGTAGAGCGTCATGCCGGAGACCCACCAGGGGATCATGTTGCCCCCGGCAAAATATTCCTTCCCTCCTTTATTGATCTTCATAAAGTACAGCCCGATCCCGAGCATAAAAAGAAAGTACGCTCCGATGACCGCGTAATCATAGATGTTGACCGATTTCATGTGTATCCCTTTGTTCTATGCTGGTGGAATGGGTGACCGTCCGGTCTATTTTTCACTGGGGGTCTCCGTCATAAAATCCTGAAAGTTGCGAATCTCCGACTTCCTGCCAAAGTACCACATCAGACCACCGACAGTTATCAGGAGGATGATAATTCCGGCCAGGACAGGTATCTCTTCTTCGGGAAGCTCGGTGAGGAAGATCAGGGACATCATCAATCCCAACACGATGGTTGTTCCTCCCACGATGGGGAATGTGGAGATTTGTTTTTTCCCCTTCGCAAACACCTCGCGTGCAACATCGATTGGGGTATCAAGCTTTTTGAAGAAGTCGTCCACGAGCTTTCGTTGCTCGACGGTTTCCGAAGCGAAAAGCCTGGCGAACACGAAGAGGCTTCCCCCCAGCGCAGCTCCGGAACCGATACCGAATGCTTTCATGACGTCGCTCAACTCCGCCGCCGCGGTGTGCGTGAACAACCAGCCGAGACCAGCCGCGATCGCCAGGCTGATGCCTCCCAGAAGGAGTTTGTTGTTCTTGTACAACTGCCCCGTCCAGTACGATGTGGCAAAGATGGTAAACGTCATGATGAAGGAAAGATACACTTGAGGACCGATGGTCCAGCCCAGCACGTAGCGCGTCGTGGCCCCGACAATCAACCCCCACACAATGGCGCCGGCTGCCCCCCATTTCGGTACCTTCCGGAAGATCAACCCGAACGCGATCGGGATGACCACGGGGGTGTTCAAGAGGGTGAAGAAGGCCTGCATGAGATTGAAAATCCCGAACTGGCTGTTGACGAACAGAACGGCAAGGCCGGTGACGATCACGCCGATGATGAGCGTCATGATGCGCCCCACTTTGAGGAGTTCCTCATCGGTGGTGTTCGGGCGGAACAACGTTTGATACATATCGCGGGAAAATATCGAGGAGACCATGTTGTACACGGAACTAAGGGCGCTCATCGTTGCAGCAAGCATTGCCGCCAGGAACACTCCAATAAGACCGTTGGGAAGGATCTTCAGACACAGGGCCACATAGACAAGGTCCTGCGGATTGCTTTCCATATAGGGCTGGAAAAACGGCTCCTGCGAAAGGTCCGGCCACATCACGCGGGCAACCAAAGGCGGAATGCCAAAAACCAGCGGCCCAAGCCAGGCCAGCCATCCGGCGAACCAGCCGACCTTCCTCGCGTCCTTTTCGTCCTTGACGCTGAAAAACCGTTGCGCTCCCCCGGCGGCAAAACCGATCGACGAGATCATCAAAATCGAAAGGAGCCAATGCTGATCATAATAGACGCCATTATAGACATGTTCAAAGCTGAGGGCCGGGAGCTTTTCGACCAGCACATCGAACCCTCCCACCGCATACAGGCTGGCCGGAACGATCAGAAACGCAATGCTCAGCAGGATCACCCCCTGGAGCGTGTCGGTCACGGCGACAGCCCAGAGCCCTCCCATAAAACAATACAACAGGATGATGATTCCAATCACCAGCACAACGGTGGTAATATCGAGACCGAGGAACGGTGCGAAGAGCTTGCAGGTCGAGGCAAGCTGCACTCCGGCGGAAAGAGTGAAGTTGAAGGCGATCACCCATCCGAACATCTGCTGGGTCCCGACATTGAAGCGGGTGTAGGTGTACTCGACCGGGGAGATCGTCCTCGACCGTCTCCAGTATTTTGCCGTGAGCGCGGTGCCGATCCAGTACCCGAGACCGCCGGCCCCGAAATTAAACATCATAAACCATCCAACACTGTACGCGAACCCTGCCGCTCCGGTGAACGTCCATGCGCTGAAGTTGGTCATGTACAACGACATCCCGGCCACCCACCAGGGGAGCATATTGCCGCCGGCAAAATAATCCTTCCCCCCCTTGCTTGCCCGCATGAAGTAAAACCCGATTGCGATCATGAACAGGAAATACACGCCGATCACAATGAAGTCATAGACGTTCGCTGATTTCATGCTCCTCCTTTGTTCCAGCTCTTGTAGTGATGGGTGAACTCGATTATTTCAAAGACGATCATCCCGGGTTAATTCCCGACCGCTGCCAGTCTCATGACGGCCTCCTGGCTTGCCGCGGCACGCGCCAACTCTCCGACAATCGCCCCATCACGCATGACATAGATCCTGTCCGCGAGCGTCAACACTTCCGGCAATTCGGAAGAGACAAGGAGGATCGAGACACCACGGCTGGCCAGGGCGAAAATTAGATTGTGGATTTCGGCTTTGGCTCCGACATCGATGCCGCGCGTCGGTTCATCGAGAATCAAGATGGACGGATTGAGCCAGAGCCATTTCGCAAGGACTACTTTCTGCTGGTTCCCGCCACTCAGGGTCGAGACGTCGGCCTCCATGGTTGCAGCCTTGATGGCAAGCTGTTGAGCGCTCGACGCGGCAATATCGTTCTCCCGCGCCCTATTGACGAAACCAAGCTTCGAGATCGATCGCAATCCCGTCAGCGAGATGTTGTGTTTGATCGATTGGGACGCGATCAGACCTTCCCCTTTCCGATCCTCGGGGACAAAGCCGATGCTCTGTTCGATCGCCTCGGCGGGACTTCGGATCTCGACCTTTGTTCCGTCAATCCAGATCTCCCCGGAGTCGACCGGGTTCAGCCCGAAGAGAGCTTTGACGACTTCGCTCCGGCCCGATCCGACAAGTCCGGCAAGCGCGACAATTTCCCCTTTGCGTACCTGGAAGGAAATGTTTTGGACATGGACGGGGGCCTTGGTCACCGTGAGCGATCGTACTTCAAGTTGAATGTTCTCCCCCGATTCAATCACGCGTGTCTCGCCCGCTGCCTTCACTTCCCTTCCCACCATCATGGTGATGAGCTCGGTTTCATTGGTCTTCTCCGTCTCCACCGTTCCGATATACCGTCCATCACGGAGCACGGAGGCCCGGTGGCACAGCTCGAAGATCTCCTTCAGCCGGTGAGACACATAGACAATCGTAAGCCCGTCTTTATTAAGTTTCTTGAGAAGCTGGAACAGGATGTCCGTTTCATGGTCTGTGATGGAAGCGGTCGGCTCATCGAGGATGAGGATGCGGGTGGAAAAGGCGATGGCACGCGCGATTTGGACAAGCTGTACTTCTGCCGGACTTAGGTTCGCGAGAAGTTCTGTAGGCGGGATCTCGAGGGAGAGCGTTGCGAGAATGTCCTTCGTCCTGGTATTTAAGTGTCCGAAATCGACGACACCGAACCTTGATGTTTTTTCATGGCCGAGAAACACATTTTCTGCCACCGTCATGTAGGGGACGAGGTTCGGTTCCTGGTAAACCGTGCTGATTCCCTCTCCCTGTGCCTCCAACGGGGAGTGGAGCATTTTGGGAATGCCGGAAAGAAGGATGGTCCCCGCATCCCTGGGCAGGACACCCGAGAGAATGCGCATCAGCGTCGACTTGCCGGCG
>DKJQ01000204.1 GCA_002454845.1 Ignavibacteria bacterium UBA6688 | reverse complement strand
TTGATCTCTTTGTGGAGGGGTGTGACTAAAAGCGGTACGTCAATGTCGTTGTCGGAACGAACTCGATCAGCCCGAAGGGTGGCTGTTTGGGGTGGTTCAGTTCTAAAAGACTTCCCACGAATCCACGCAAATCTGCGCGAAGAGTTTATTCCTGATGCGTCCCTAAAAAAATTCGTGTGGATTCGTGCAGATTCGCGGGTAAATCTTTTCTAGCCTCATTTGTGGGACACCAGGCTAAAAGCGGTACGTCAATGTCGTTGTCGGAACGAACTCGATCAGCCCGAAGGGTCGGACGGTGGGGATAAGGTGGGATTCCAGCTGCAGTCTGCTGTTATACTGCGAAGCGCTCCACGCGGCATCGAAGGCGCTGAGCAGATGGTTGACGACAATCAGGGAGGCCATCGTGCTGGCAACATTGAAGAAATCGTTCGCTTTGCCCCGCATGGCCGAATACTCAAGAAACCGTGCAGAGACGTTACTGCTGGTCACATCCGAAGGCGTTATGTTCGTGCCATCATCCCAGCCTCCGGCATACTGCGGATATTTACCGATGAGCTCGTAGTACTGCTGCTCAGGACGTCTCGGCAACCGGTGGGTGAATCCGTTGCCGCTCCTTCTGCCGATCCTTTCCTCCAGCTCGTTCAGCTTCGCCCAGTCCACGCGGTCCCATGGCGGACCCGAATTTCCGGTGATGATACCGCCGGTCCCCCCCGCATCAGGATTTAACTCAGCGCTATAGCGTTCAATCCACTCAACATAATTGACGACCGACCAATGCAGGTCCGCGTACTGCTGGAACAAGACTGTCTGGTCGTTTCCTTTGGAATCGTTTACAGCGTACCATCCCCACAACGCCACCTCCGCAAGGAAGAAACCCCCCGCTTTCCAATAGCTCTCCGCATAGAACTCCCCCGCGCCGGGCAACACCGCCGAATAGAGTGCTGCCTGAACCGGCGATTTACGGGCCGCCGGGACATCCTGTAAGTGCAATGCCGTACCGCGAAGCGGCGTTGACCCGCTTATTCCCAAAAGGTCGTTACGGATACTGCCCGTGAGCATGGGTTGCAGGCGAGGCTGTTCCTTGAGCTGTCCCATGAGTGCCAGCGGTACCATCAGGGCCAACGTGAGGCGACGGAATGTTGCTCTCTTCATCCTTATCAGACCCTTGGGAGAGAAAAACAATGCCACAAAGTCACTAAGACACGAAGAAAATATGTAGGACTCCTCAAGTATGCTTTGTGCCTTTGTGCCTTGGTGGCAAAATACGTGGTTCCCTAAAAACCCATTAGAACGTTTTCTCAAACATCCTCCTTGATTGGCTCAACTCGAACCCGAACAAAACGCCAAGATAAAAACGCCATTCCTTCCCGTACGACACCGGAGTGTTACTGAAGGTCTTCGTAAACTGATTGAACCCGTACGCTCCGCTGAAAAAGATTCTGGTCGGATACTGATAGAAAGAGAAGGCTTCGAGCCGGAGTTCAAACCCTGCGTCGGTCTTCCAATCCTTCAGCGGAGGAGCCGACCCGCGCCACGCCTCCCCCATATCCCCAAACACCGAACCGTACAATTTCGTGAAGTAGAACTGGAGGAACCTCGTGTTGATGCCGGTCATGATCGGGAACCTGTAGTTGAGACTGGCCGTCGCCACCTCGCTTCCCCCCAATGCATAGAACGGGTACCCCCGCATCCCGGTGAACCCGCCGATGTAGAAATCGAAGAAATCATCGATGCCCCTGTTGAACGAAGTGTTCCTGCGCACCGACAGGGTCAGCGTGTGTCGTTTGAACGGCAGTGCGAGATGTTCGTTCCATGCCGCCTCCAGCCGCTGGAACTGCGGATTCGTGTACTGTGGAACGAGTACGCCATTTTCAATTTCGTACTCGCTCTCCGGATTGAACTTATCAGATTCAAAGGTATACCGGAGCGAGACCGTCCGACCCACCGGGTTGATGTCCCTGTCCACCGTGGGATGGATGCTCTCATGGCGCAAATGAGCGGAGAAGGTGTTGCCGATCAGGTACTCGTTTCGAAATCCGGGCGACACGCCGACGGAAGGGATTAGAAAGGAGCCGACATCCGCGTTATATTTGCTCAGTGTGTAGGCAAGCTTCAGCTCATTCTCTTCACTGATGACCTTCTGCCGTAACGTGAAATCGAACTCGAGAAGGTTGTAGGTTACATCGGTGGAGAGGAAATGCTGCCTGTCCGTAAAAAGATCGAAGGTCACATCGGTCTTGCGCGAGATATTGTACAACTCCAGCGTCATAACCGGCTCAATCCCGAGTTGATACAGCAGGGGAATGGCGTCGCGGTATTCAAAAATGAAAAAGAGGTCACGTTCCAGTTTGCGGTTGATGGCGGCACTGCCGAACAAGGAAAGCTTATTCAGCATATCGCTCGAGGCAAAGTAGATCCCCGGACGGATGATGTCGATCCCCTTGTTCCCGGGGTTATAGTTGTCCACACGCAGGAGCGGAATAATCGAAAGACTGGAAAAGACGTTGCGGTAGGGCTTGGATGGTGCGACTCCGCTCTCCGGCTGACCGGTATTGGCTGTACCGGCAGAACGCTCCGACAATGTCACTGGCGGGAGGACGGGTTGGGTTGTCTCGACAAGAGGAGTCGGTTTTTCCAGAAACGCGAGCTTGTATCCGGACGATGTATAGAATGCAAAAGCAAGATCGCCGTCGCTATTCACCGCCGGCATGAATGTCCCACCCAGCACATTGGTCAACTGCCGCCGCGAGCCCCCCTGCAAATCCTGTCGATAGATATTGAAGATCCCCGATTCGTCCGAGGCATAGTACAACGATTGTCCATCCGTTGAGAACACCGGATTCCGGGCGTCGCTGTTGGCGGTGAGGGTCTTCAATCCAGAGCCGTCGCTCGCCATGAGGGCCACCGATTGTTTGTGCCCATCCGAGTATCCGAACGCAATCATCGTCCCGTCCGGCGACCAGGAGGGGGTGTACACCTGTTCTCCATCTTTGAAGTGTGTAAGCCGCACAAAGTTTTTTCCATCAGCGGACGCGACCCCGATGTTGGCAGTCCCATCGCTGCCCGTCACGAACACGATCTTCGTCCCATCGGCGGAAAGCCGCGGGTTCCACGCCCTCCATCCATGGGTGAGCCGTTCTTCATCCTCCTTCTCAAGATCGTACCGATAGAGATCGGACAATGTCGACCAATGGGGATTGTCCCTCGATGCCTTCGAATAATAAAGAAAGCGCCCATCGGGAGAGAAAGAGACTGTCGAACGGACGCCTTTCTTGAGTCGGGTTGACGTTTTTGTTGCACGGTCATACCGGTACACCGAACTCAGACTGAAATAGTCCTCTCCCTTATTCGAGACATAGGCGATCGACTTCCCATCGGGAGAAAACACCGGGTAAGAGTTTCCGAATCCCTCCTCTTCGATCAGCGACCCCTCCACTCTCTTTGCAGCAAGATGTGAGGTGCTGGCGCGATAATGTTCGGTTTTCACTTTCTTCCACTCTTCGTAGAGCTCCTCCCCTGACTTTCCAAGAACCGCTTCGATCGCTCCATCCACCGTCACTCGTGGGAGTGACGAAAGGGCCCGAGAGATGGCATCAAGCTTCTCAACCCCGTACGTCTCCACGATATAATGGACGATGGAGAACCCGGCGTTATAGGAGGACTCGTTGCCGAGACTCGTTTTCCCGAACACGGCCATCTGATCCCAGGTCAACGGATTGCCGTCGAGCATGTACATCCTGAGGATCATGTCGCGATGCGAATCCCAATAATCGTACGTCAGGTCGGGATGATTGTATTGAGCGACCCCTTCCGCAAACCAGCTTGGCACCACGAAGGCGGAAAGAGGATAGGAGACGATAATGTTGGGATATCCGTACAACACGTCGGTACGACGCTCGGCCTCGTAGCCGAGCCATTGGAGATAGATCGCGGGGAACTTGCGCCCCAACTTCATCGCCGTCTGGATCTGCACGATATGGGTAAATTCGTGCGTCACCACATCCCTCAGCCACGGATGGGTTCCGCGCAGATCGAAGTCGAGAGCAGGAGCCCAGATTTCGATCTTGTTATCGTAGAAGTACGCCGCACCGTTCGAATAGTCGTCATAGTCGATGACAACGAAGCTCACCTTCTGGTCGGGTTCGTGTTGATAGAGCTGGGTGATCGGCCTGTAAATCTCCTCGGCAATTTGGGCGATCTCGCGCGCGGAGCGTTCCGCCCCGTTGTGGTAGTGCACCAAAAAGTGCTGCGTTTCGATCGTAAACCAGTCGAGTTCCGGGTGAGGATAGAGGTCCTCCTGCGCCGCGAGGAAGCTGGTGGAGAAAAGAAACAGAATGGGAAGGAGGCGTTTCACGTTACGAGATTTTTATTTCGATCCGCTTGATTTCGTTCTTGATGAGGGAAAGATAGGCTCCGTTGTTGATTCCCTCTGCGGTAAACCGGAGGGTGACATACGGGATAATGCGGTGGTTCCCCAGGTAGCGTGAACCGTCCGAGGAAGAGAGCGGAACAGGATAAAAATCGATTGGGAGATTATCATCGGGAATGGTGAACTGGCCGAGCGAATCCGAATATGTCACCACCGTCCCGCTTATCGTGACAGGGTAGGAATGACGTACTTCATTCCTGATAAGATACTGGACATGGTAGACGCTGCTCGGGGCGATGTTTCCCGCCGCATCCTTCCTGTCCCACTCGACGGTCAACGGGCCGGACGAGATCTGGTCACGGAACAGGACGCGCAAGGGAAATCCCTTCCGGTCCACCACCTGCACAACCACCGTATCGCTTCCCTGTTCAACCTGGTAGGTTTTGATCGGCGGGGCATGATCATCGACAAAAACGTAATCGTAGATCACCGAAACAGCGATCTCTTTTAGAGGATTGCCGATTCGGTCGGAAAGCTTCCCCATAATCATGTACCCCTGGATCTCACCATCGTCATCCGTTCTGTCGACCAGAGAGGGAATCTCCCGCTCACACCCCATGAGTGTAACGAGGGCCAACATCCATAAAACCTTCACCAATCCGACACGCACTGGAATGAACCTCCTCACTTCACCACTGCAATTTTAATGATCGCAACTTCACTGCGTCCGTTGCCGGTCGCTTCCACGCGGGCAAGGTAGACCCCGCTTTGAACCCCCGATACATCCCACCGGACCTCCCCGTCGACGCCACCGGTCGAGCGCGCATTCAACTCCGTGATCTTCTCCCCTGCAAGGTCGAACACCTTGACGCTGATCTCCGCATCTTCAGAAGTGTAGTAACGGATCTGCGTCGAGGAGGTGTAGACCGGGTTCGGCCAGTTATAAACGCGGGACCTGGGAAGAAATGCCGATGTGATCGGCTTCGGGGAGGGGGTTACCGCCGATGCGAAAGCGGTCCCCGCAGGATCGTAACGGTACATCGGCCACAGCGAACTGTACGGGACGCTCATGTCGAACGCCGCAATCTGCCCCCGCGCATCAACCGAGATGAATCCGAGAGTCGTGGATGCCCCCAACCGTCTGTGAAAGAATGATGGTGATTTCGCCGTAATGTCCCCGGCGCGGAACAGCATCTCTGCGCTCTTCTCAACCCCCGGACTATAAGACCACAGATCCCCGTTCGCATCAATGTTGACAATGTCGGAGTGCCCATCGCCATTCACATCACCCACGAGAGGACCGTACATCACTGCCGGTGCGGGTGACCCGAGATCCACGAGAGGACCGTACAACACAGCCGGTGCAGGTAAGCCGAGAGCCACTGGAAATCCATCGACAAGCACACCTTGCCCATTGAACCCGAACAACCTTCCTTTCGATGAGACGATAAGGATTTCCTTCCTTCCGTCACCATCGAGATCCGCCAGCACCGGAGCGGTTACAAAGCCTTCGTCGGATTCGGTCATGAGGGCGGGAGGATTCAGGGGGATCGTAACAGTTTGCTGCTGATCGACAATCAATATGTATCTCACTTGCTGCTCAACGGTTTGGCCGGGGATCACCTGTTTGTTCACAAAACAGACAGCCTGACTGAGCCCGTTGCCCCGTACATCGCCACCAACAAGATGCTGCACGATCCCCTGAATCGGAACCGTGACAAGAATATTGTTCGTCGCAAGGTCGAGAATCCTGAGATTGGATTCCTGTTCAACGGCGGCAATCGTGGACCCCGAACCGAGCCTGGCAAGGGCAAAGTTATTGTTCCCCACTCCCGGGATGGACTGCACACTGCCGTCGAGCGAGATTCGTTCGACGCTTCCCGATGAGGACGCGTACGCCAGGAGTGTTGTGTCAACGAACATCAAAAAAAGTCCGGTGGATGGAACTTTAAACTGCCGTTGCAGGACAGGTCCTGATTGACTCTGTGCAATCCGCCACAAATAGACGCTTTCAAAATCGGGAACGGCGAGATAGGCAATCCCGGTTGTCGGGTGCCGCAGAAACACGGGAGAGCCGATCGACGGCCGGTCCACTTCCGCAATGATGTAAGGATTTTCTGAAAAGGGGGATGGGAAAACGGTCCCATCCTGTCGCCATGCTGCAACGGCCCCTCTCCCCGTCGGTGACCCGCCCCTTCCTCCGGGCCCATCGAACAATTCCCGCGTGACAATGATCTCCTCCACACCGTCGTCGTCAAGGTCAAAAGGAATCGGGCTCGAACTGATGCTACCATCGATCTTCAATGGAAATCCCGCAAGGGGTTTTATCCGGTCATCCCCTTTCTCAAAAAGGGCCGACATCGTCGGTCCACGCGGAGAAATATTTTTGATCGTCACAAGACTCCTCGACCCGGTATTGCTCGCGCTGCCGGGTCGCGACGTGTGGTTGAAGATATTCTTGTAGGATGGAATGGGGTTCTCTTGGAACCAGAAATCGAGAGGCCAGCCCGATTCCGCGCCGAATCCTGCCTGAAGCAGTTCGTACAGTTGCCCGATATCCTGCGCTCCGTCCGCCTCTTCCAGATCAACACCGCGAAGGTTCGGGTCCGCATTGATCGTGTTGTCGATGAGCCCGCGCTGAATGACCCCCTCATCGATGTGCCAGATGAGCAATCCGCCCCCCCGGAAGACTTCCGAAGTATCGGGATACCCGGGCAGGGCCCAATCAAAATCTTCGACATCGACCACCGATCCTGAAATGGCGCGCACATCGTCGAACTGGAATCCGGTCGTATCACTCCCGAAATGCCGCATAATGTTGACGCTCCCCTCCCGGATCGTCAATCGTTGTCCGTTCTGATGCGGATCGCGGATCCTGTTCTCGACGAGGAAATATTCCCGTTCGTTGATAGGGATTTTATAGATGACGTCATCAACATCGGTTAATCCGACCGCAGGCAATGTCATTTCGCTCGGACCAGAGTTGAGTGTGACCGGTGTAACCCATCCGAGATAGACCTTCTCCCATGCAGAAGGTTCCGGCGGGAACAATCCATTGTAAGCTCCGATCGCCGCGCCGTCCATCAGTCCAAACCTCCCGATTGCGGACGCGCCGGTCTTCGTGTCGAATAAATCCGGCAGACCGAGGAACGTGCCAAACGAAGCGGCCAAAAGGCCGTTGAGTCCGAGCTGCAGCGTGTCGGTACGGCTCCCGGACCGGAACAAGCGCGTCTCCGTTTCCGGCAGGACGATAGTATTGGTGATCAGAAACGTGCCGTTAGTGACGGCGATGCCGCCAAAGGATGGGTCGCCTGCGTACTCGCGAAAGGTCTTCAGGTTAAAGGTGATGGAATGAATGTCGTTCGGCGTCGGGTCGAACCCGAGCAGGCTCACCAGGTCGATATCGCGGCCGACCCCGGCATGAAAGAGAACAAACGCGTCGTAGCTTGAGAACGGGAACCCGGGATTGAGGGAATCGGCTTTGCGCCAGCTTTCCACAACCATATCGACGAGCCGTTTGTTATCGCTCCCATCTTTGGGAGGGGCGTAAGCGGAGAGCTGTTTCGAAAGTGTGATCACACCGCCGAGCACCTCGCCGGCGACGTTCACCTTCCCGTTGGAAACTCTCCGGAAGTAGTTGGAAAGAAACTGAAGTTTCGAGCTGAAAAAGGCTGCATTCCGCGGTGGCGGGTCGATAAGGCGGGCATCGGTCTGGTGCAGTTCGAATTTCCCGTTGCCGGAGGTCAGCGTGTCGGTGTCCGGCTGAAAATCAACCATCAGCGCGAGGACGCGGATGGTGTCCGTGGTGTGCTGAAACCGTTCGGGGGTGGACGATGCTCGGGGGGCCCCATCGACGCGGCGAAACAGTGGCGACCCGGCTCCGGGCCCGGTCCCACTTGACGATTGCGAGAGGAGGAGCGGGACAACACCGAGGATGGAAAGAAGGAAAACGTAAAAGGTACGACGGGATTTCATGAATCTCCTGTTTGCACACAACACTGCCTGGTTGAAGGGGTGCGTAGACGACCCACAGCCAGGGGTTGAAGAGGGCGCGGTGCCATTCCATCGCGCTTCCCCCTCTCCTTTTGCCACCCTCCACCGGATCGCTTCGTATGGAATGACTCCTGGTTTCTTAAAGTGTTGCTAACAAGGAACTAGATGGACACGCCTCCCCAGGAGATTAAGAGGGTGAAACGGAGAGTTTCCCCAAGCGGATGTTGCTCTTCGAATGTGCTGATGTAGCTGAAGTCGAATCCATAAATATCGTACCGCACACCGGCGCCGAAGGTAAGGAATTTTCGGTTGCCGAACTGTGGGTCTTCATAGAAATACCCCGCCCGTAACGCAACCCACTTGGGGGAACCGTACCAGTATTCGAATCCCAGACCCGTGACAAATTCACGCAACTCCTGCTTCAGGGGTTTATCCGCCCATGCGGTGAAGATGGCTTTGTAGAAAGGTTCAGACGTTCCGTCTTCCTTCTTCGCAACGAGGAGCTTGCTTACATCGAGGATGGCGGTCAGGTTGTTGAAGTCGCTATCGAGAATCTTATAGGCAAATCCTAAACGGAAATTTGTCGGGAGCGGATCTGCCTGCGCTTTATCGATATAGGTCAGGGCCGGGCCGATATTGGACAAGTTGAACCCGAGGCTGAATCGATTCCCTATGTCGAGGCCGGTGAACGGGATTTCCAGCGAGCGGGGCTTATAGAGCATACCGACGTCGAAACTGAACCCCGAAGAAACTCCGCTCCCCTTTTCTTGCGCTGTTCCAAACGGAGCGAGCCGGCTGTGGATGAATCGCCCGTTCACTCCAATACCCAGGGCATCGGAGAGTTTCGTTGCGTACCCGGCCGTGACGGCAAACTCGTACCCTTTGAACGTCTCGATCACTGTCGGGTCGTTTTCCGTCCTGTTGAACTCTCCAAGGTTGAGATAGGTGATGCTCGCCGAAACCGTCCCGTCAAGCTCCGGCATGTCTTTGCGATAGACGAGATAATCGATAAAGAGGTCGGAAAGCCCAAAGGCCGGGAGCCAGTTAGCGTGTGAAATGCTCAATTCCGATCCTTGCTGAAACGCGAGACCGGCCGGATTCCAGAAGGACGCTGCGGCATCATCTGCCAGGGCCACCCCTGCCTCCCCCATGCCACTGGCGCGCGAGTTCGGCGCGATCAATAAAAACGGAACCGCCGAGGTTGCTACCTGCGCGGTTGCTATTTCGACTGAGCAAAAGGCCACCAGCAGCGCGAGACTACAAAGTTTCTTCTCCATACAATCGTCCTCCTGACAAACAAGATGTCCGGCATCTTCACACCGGCGTTTATAAAAATAGCGTATTTTGCAGTGATATACAATAAAGACAACAGGTTGAATATCAATCGGTTATCGCAATACGGAAAGCCGTCCCAGGGCCTCGCTCGTGGAGCTGCCGTCGAGGGACTTTGCGATGACCTTGTAGAAATAGACACCGTTTGCGATCTCATTCCCGTCACGGTCCCTGCCATCCCACGGAATCTGCACAAACCGGTCCACCACGGAGAGTACTTCAAAGGATTGGATCACACGACCGGCGATCGTATAGATCTTGACCTCCACATCGACCGGGTCGGGGGATGAGCGTTGAAAGGTGAAGGTCGTTGTACGATTGAACGGGTTCGGATAGTTGAACACGTTGTAAATCGAAAGGGTCGATGACGTTCTTACCTCAAAAAAGGTCTCCCCCTGAGATGAATTATTATGGATATCCCAGGCTTTCACCGAAATCGTATGGCGTCCTTCCGGAAGTTCGGCCAACTGGTGACGCACCTGTCCGCTCTGATACGTGTCGAGATTCCCGCGATACGAATTCGTCAGGTCGTAGGTCTTGGAGGAACCGTTCAGGACCGCTTCCAGGCGGTGGCCGATTCCAGCCGTCGACGTGTTGATGCCGCTTTCATCGGTGAGATCGACGATCAACAACGGGTTCGTTCCCACAACGTCGCCCGGACGAAACGAGGGATCGTCGAATCGGATGCTCATCTCAGGACCGGCGGTATCGGAACCGGCGGGGGCCGTTCCTGAAATAAAGACATTATCAAAGTACCCACTCCCGTCCGTCGACGCGCTCCAGCCATACAGCGCCATCCTCGCTCTGTTCCCATCATACGAGACGTCCTTGGGGATCGGGAACGCTGCCTGGTAGCTCCCCTGGCTCACTGTCACTTCACCCCGATAGAGCAGGCTGCCATTCACCTCAAACTGATAATTGCCCCACTCGGGAATAACCACAATTCTTTTCGAATCGAAAACCTCGAGAAGCGCCCTGCCGCTGAAATCTGAATAACGGCTGCTGTCAGCATTCCGGATGGTCCCATTCAATTTCACCGTCCCCAGGGTGGGGAGGAACACAGCACGGACTGCCGGCTCGTTATTGATGGTGTCGATGGAAACGATGGAGCGGGGAGCGGCGAGACGGAGTGTTGGATCCCCCAGCAGGTGGTGCTTCACGTCGTTCAGGCTGTTGTGCGTCTGCTTGGTTGCCCACATCGCATCCCCCAATCGGGGGTAGGAACCCTGGGAATCCCGTTGGAAGAGAAAACTGAAAAAGGTCTTGTTCAATTCGAAGTTATCACCGGAATACACGACCCGCGCGGCAGTCACCGTACCGATGGCGCCGCTGTTCTGCATCAGCAGGAGGAGTTCACCGGCGCTCTCCGCTTTAGGGTCGTCGAACCGGGCGTAATCACACGTGGCCGCCACGACGAGAAAGGGTCGCCCTACATTCTTGATCCGCGGGAAATCCTCTCCTTTGGAGAAAACATTCTCATGCGCCCATTGAGAGGGATTCCCATGGCCGGTGTAGTTCAGGACGAGGGTCCCCCGATTGATGGCATCAATGATGGCTTGATTCACAGCCGGCTTCCTTCGTCCGGTCGACGTATTGATCGTGGGGTACTCGATCAGGTAGATTTTTTCCCGTTGGAAGCTCGCCGGCGTGTAGGACTGGGCGACCACATCTGCCTGCCCGGTATGGATGCTTCCCTCATCAACCGTTGAAGTAAGTCCGTCGTCTCCGACGAACGTTACCCGGTTGCGCCATGGTTCAAACAGGGTGTTCGTTTCATAGGCGATGATCTTGTCGACAACATCCCTGGCCTGCTGCACCGACCGTACCGGAAGCCGTCCGATGGCAAACGAAATTCGCTGGGTGTTCGGGTCGAGAAACACGAAGTAATCGTCGGTGGTGTAAGTGGCGATCTCGTGGATGGATTCGAGTGATTCGTACGGGGGGATCCAGTTCCTCTCATCGCCCCGGATATTCTTGTAGTCGAAATTCGCGCCGCCGAAGAGGAGAACATAACGGGGCCTGGTCGTCCAGGTGGAGTACGCGTGCCTGAGGAAATCTCTGATCGCTGTCGGGTCGACGAGCCCCGTCGAAAATTCATTAAAAACATGTTCCGCATCGACCACGATGGTCGAGAGCTGGTCACGCGATTCACGATGGAGCTTCAGGCGGTTCGCTTCCGCCAGAAACTCTTGGGGCGCGATAATAATAAACTCCGACCCATTCGTCAACCCCGTCAGGTTCGAGTTCGGCAGCTTCTTGACCCCCCCGGGATGTTTGAAACCGTTTCGACCGACCGCGGCAAACTCACGCACCGAACCTTGAGTCTGCGAAACCTGGAACCGGAAGAACGAGGCATCCGCTGGGTCGAAAGAGAGATTCGTCACAACCTTGGCGTTCTTATGGCTCGTCACGTCAAACGCAAAGACATCCCGGGATGACATCGTGGTGATGGTGTACTCCACCACCGCCGTTGTATCCTGCGATGTAAAAAGAAGAAGATCGTTCTGCGCCTCGAATCGTTGCCGGTAGAAAACTTCAAACCAGTCCAGCCATCCCTTCGCCGCCGAATTCACCGTTCCAAAGACAAAACGAAGAGCGCTTCGATCGTTCGGCAAGGCTCCGGTTCTGGTGAACGATGTTACCGGAGAACGGTAGAAGTACTCAGCGAATGCCAGGCCAGAAAGATTAATCGGGAACGTCAGTACACTCCCAAGATTCTGGTTATTCTCCTGAATTCGGAATGTGTCGACCGTGGCGGAGCGACTCAGGACCACGGCGCTATAGCGAACAGGTTTGGATGCGTCGACGCCGGGCAACGAAGTCGTGTACACTGCCGAACTATTGAAATTGTCAAATAATTGTCCCCACCACTGGCGACCCGATGTGAGTTGATCCTTGTTCAATTCCTGTTCGACGAAGACCTTGCCCTGAAAATCGGCGGGTTTGTACGCTCCGGCGAGAGAAGTCGACGCGACAGCCTCCATATCCCTTCCGCGGCCGCTGCCACCGAACGTGAGGAAGTACTTGTTGGTTTCCGTGTAGTGGTTGATGGTATGGGAAAAGGTCCGCTGGGCCGCATCATATCGCCATCCCCGGGTCCCTTTGCCATAGAAAAGGATCATATCATCAGAATCGAGAACGCCGTTGTTGTTCCGGTCGACGACCAGCCGCGCGATCTCCTCCATACCTTCGGGTCGTGGTCCCTGCAAACTCTCCGGCAATTCCTCTCCCCCCTGGCCGAAAATCCTGATCGAGTGGATGTTCCCGACCGCCCCGCCCGTGATTCCTGCGCCGGTGAAAAAAGCCTGATCCAGTTTGTAGATTCCAGGCTCCTTGACCTCCACCGAAAACCACTCCCCCTGCGCCAGGGGAGAATCGGCTGCCGTTTTGGCCGGAGAGGATCGTATCGGTTGAGGCGCACTCTCCAGATAGTTCCCGGTGATGAGCGCGGAAGCCTGGTTGGGCGTGGCGTGGGCGCTCCCGAATTCAATCCGCACGACAATCCGGCTGTAGAGACGAACCACCCCGCTCCCCCTCAAGACGTGGACCGGATACAATTTGAGTGTGCCGATTGTCATTCCCCGGGACTCCCCCACATCCACTAATTCTGCGACGGGAAGGGGTGCGTCTACCCTTGAGCGGACTTGCGTCGGGTCTCCAGTGTAGTAAGGAACGATGCCAAACTCCTTATCCCGGCGAAACCCCGGGTTGGGGGTCAGGGAAACTCCGCGCTCTTCTTTATAATCGGCGGCAAGAACCTGGAGGGAAAAAGCGCGTGAGGGGAGAACAACGGCAATGGCCCGATACGAGATCATCGGGGACCCCGGCTCGCCGGGCAGATTCTGAGCCTCCGCGAAGAGAAATCGCACAAAAGCTTGCCCGTCGGTTCCTGGTATGACGTCGCGCCTCAAGGATGGCCGGAATTCGAGCACCAGCGAGCGCGCATCCTCGCTGACGATGCGAACATCGTCCGCAGGCTGGCCGAGCGCCGTACCGCCGAGACAAAATATGAAAAAGGTCAGAAGTCGATTCATAGAAAATAAAATAGCCGAATGGAAACTGCGACAAGCTTTCTCATTCGGCTATACTTTGGTTGCGCCGTACCGCATTTGAAAAAGGCTTGTCTCGTCCAACAACACGCCGAACAGTGATGCCAACCTGCCTGTCCAGCCTTCAACCTTTAACAAATAACGTTATACGGTGCTCCTTGTGGTTAAATTTCGTAGGCAAAGGTACTCAACGGGGGGAACATTGTCAAGATGTTTCAGACGGGTTCCATCCCCGCGTGACGAATGTCTCACGATTCGTTCTCTTCGGAACCGGTCGCGCAGATCAGGGGACACGCCTCATCTCCGCCATCACGACGACTGATGATTAATCCATACGTTGCTTGTCGTGGGCATCAGTTTCGGGAGGTCTCAAATCGTGAACAATGCAAGATTTTTTTTGATTGCTTATGACACAAAAAAAGGCTAATTTTGTGCGGTTTTTTATGAATTTCTGCATGGAGATCAATGTCAAAACCGCTCAATATCCTCTTT
>DKJQ01000328.1 GCA_002454845.1 Ignavibacteria bacterium UBA6688 | reverse complement strand
CGATCGGGGTCGACGTTTTCAAGCAGCACGGGGGGTTCTCCCATGCTTTCCTTAAACAGTCCGACGTTATAGAGCCATAACTTCATGCGGAACAGCCACAAGAGCTTTCCATTCGGTTCGGGGACGATCAGGTTTTCCAGTTGGTCTTCGAGGTCGCTTTCATCCGGTATCTCACCCTTCTTCTCGATCTCTAATTCTGCCCCCGTGTAGAGCTTTTCGCCTTGAGCAAGATATCCGGTGCCGCTGCAGCCTGAACCGGCAGCAAGAACCAGCATGACCAGTCCGATGGAAACGAAGCATTGCATCGCTTGTTTCCCCAACCCCGGCGTCAGTCGTGGCCGATCGCACACAGCGAACGAAGGGAAAACCGGTGTCTGGAGCACATGGGAGATCGTGCTCTTCGAGGTCTTCTCCCCGTCAGGAGGCGAGACGGCCTGCCCGCGAATGTGGCTCAACGAAGGCAGTCGGCCACTCAGGGTGACTGTGGTTCGGCACCTGGAGATATGTCGGAACAACCACATCTACTTGTCGTCCCCGTTGCCGGAAAGAGGTTTGAGTGAGAAGCCGAAGAGTTTGTCATAATCAATCGTAAAGATGATTCCGAGTCCGGTCTCCACAAGGTCACCTTCGATTGCGCCGCCGTGTGTATTTTGTCTGAAAACCTGCAATTGCCATCGTCCATCTTCCGTCATCTTATACGCCACCTTGATATCCCCGGCAAAATTGTTGAGCGAATTTTGCTGGCTCCGCCGTCCTTCGAGATCCACATTCCCGCCGACCTGCACGGTGATGCGTTCATCGAAGAGTTGTTTCGTCAGTGACAGCTGCAGCTGGGTCCTTCCCTCGGCCGTGCCCGAGGAATAATCTTGAAATGACTCTGCACCGACATTGAGGCTCATGCCGGTGATGAATTGTTCTGAGAGTCGATTCAACTGCGCGGTCAAAATCTGGCTGACACTCGATCGTGCAAACCCGGAGAGCCCACCGTCGCTTGCAGAGGCAAGTGGATTGGATGAGATAAACCTGCCCAACACGAGAAGCGCAAAGACCTGCTTGTTGAGTTCGGATTCCTGGCCGTTGAGTTCGTTCAGCTTTGCGTAGATCGACCCGCCCAGCGCGCCCCGCTGGTCCGGGGGAAGGTCGAGCCGGAAGCGGATATTCGGCTGCAACAATCTTCCATCCATCATGAGAAAGACCTGGATGCGGAGTTCCTGCTTGTATTTGTTACGCTCCTCGGGACTTAACCCCACGAGCTGGTCTTGCACCAAATCCAATGCGGAAGTTTTCGCCGTGTAGAGTGCGGTGATGTCAACATTGGCCTCGGTCACAGATCCAAACCATGTGATGCTGCTTCCTTTTTCTATCGCGAACTGACGACGGATAAAATCTCCGAACGAAAGCTGATAGGATCCGTCCATGATCTCGTAGCGTCCCGTGACCGACAGTTTCCCGCTTGGGTCCACGCCGACACTGAATGTTGCTTCTCCCCGGATCACCAGGGAATCACCGGCTATTGGGTCGATCAATATCCGCAGTCTGGACTCTTTATTGACTTCCACATTGGCGGTGAGATCGATAGCCGAAAGTTTTTCCCTGGTCGTGTCGCGCGCGCCTCCGGTTCTGGGCTTACTTCGGGACATGATGGGATTCGATTTGCTTTCCACTTCCACGAATCTCACAATTCCGCGCCGCTGTTGGAGGGAGGTTTCCGATTCCGGCAAGACGACTGCGAGATCGGTCCCTTTGTCAAGTTGTGCCTGCATGCGGATAACCGGCCTTGCCTGGTCTCCTCCAATAACGATATCGCTATCGAGGAAGACCGTGCCATAATACAATGCATCCCGGCTGGATGGTTTGTTCAATAACAGGAAGTCTTCCGTGTGGATCCGCAGGTCATACCGGAAATCAAGGAAGTCTTCGGTAAAAAGATTCCCCCTCAGAGAGGCCTTATGACCCAGTGTGTCACTGAGTTCAAAAGATTGGAAGTGGATACCCTGGCCATCGAATGTGATCCGGCCATCTTCGATGCGCACATAAGAGCCCAGCATCGTCGGGTTCAGGGCGGTGTTCGTAAACTGCAGATTCCCGGTGATGGAGGGTTTCGTGAACGTGCCGGACATGTGCAGCTCACCGGTCATGCTTCCCGAAAGCCGTTCGACCGAACCGAATGTAAACGGTTCCACGGTGGCAAGGTTCATGGTGTTAAAATCGAGATCGAGGTCCAGCTCGCTGCCGCCCACCTTGCTTCGGTAGTGGCCTTGCATGGCAATGTCGTTGTCGTTGCCGGTAAGCTCCATGGTGAGTTCGTACACACCTTCCGTTTGATTGTTTGCCCGCACATTAATATCGCCTACCAGGCTTCGTGCAAATGTGAAGTCCTGGATGTTGAGATCAGAAGTGAACGCCATTTGTTTGTCAAGATTTTCCAGCGCAACATTGCCGTTTAACACACCGCGGACCAATCCGCTGTCACGCTCAACAACGAGCGACACTGTTGCGAGTTTAAAATTGACAAACTCAATGTTCAAAGGGGGTTGCCGGGTTGTGCTGTCGGTGCTGTTCAGCAACAGGCTTTGGAGGGAGTCGCGCAGCTCGACATGGTGCACCACGAATTGGTTGGAACCGAAGAGGATGGTATGATCTGCAGGGACGTGCCATGGGGTGTTCTGAAATACGATTCCATCCGGCAGGAATCGAAATTGATACCCGTCCGGCACGCTGGTGCAGATCCCGGCAAGAAGCATCGTGGTGCCGCCGTTGCTCTCCAGACTCTGCAGGGATACTTCGATACTATCGTCTTCAACGCTTGCGCTCAGCTGAACATTGGACAGGTGCAGCATCTCGTTTCCCATGGATCCCATCCGGACCGCGGCCTGCAGCCGTTGAGGATTCGATGTAACCGTGATACCGAGACTATCAATATCGAGACCGCCATACGCCAGTGTGGGAATATCAATATTCACATTCAGGATCATCTCCTCGCTGCCGTATGTTCCTTCGATTACCCCTGCGGTGAGTCTCTCAAGTTGGGGGAAAAAGACTTCGGTGAGCATCCGGGGATCACGCAAGACAATCTGGAACGAGAATGCCTGAGCCCCCGAGGCTTTTGCGATGGGAGTATCGTGAAGAGTGAAATACCGGTTGAAATGTGCTTTCATCGCCCCCGGCAATTCACCGAGAGCAATCGAGCCGTCAAAGGTCGCGGCGAGGAGAGGCGACTCGAAGCGGATGTGGGTTTCATTCTCTGTATTCACCGAAGCAACCACGAGCGAATCGATGAGATAGTGTCTCCGGTTCTTGATGATGACAACGTTGCGTGCGCGTATGGTTCCATTCATGCCGTCGATGGTCTGTCCTGTAAGATCCGACGTTATCACGCCTGACACGCGTATATCGTCCGACGTGAAGTGAAGCCGCTGCAAGTCGGCGCCTTTCAAATCGAATGTGAATTGGTATGTCGGATTCTCTTCGCCGGTGTTGACGGTCCCGTTGAATGTGAA
>DKJQ01000040.1:1001-2835 GCA_002454845.1 Ignavibacteria bacterium UBA6688 | reverse complement strand
TAGTACGCTGCGAGTTCTTCAAGCACCGCAAGAATCTTCTGCTCACTGGGAAGCATGGCATTTTCGAGCGGGGGACTGTATGGCACGGGGATATTGAGTGCGCCGATACGCCGGACGGGACCGTCGAGATGTTCAAATGCGTTCTGGGCGATCAGTGCAGCGATCTCGGCTCCAAATCCCGCGGTGATCGTATCTTCATGAGCGACCAGCACTTTCCCGGTCTTCTTCACCGACCGGTAGATGGTTTCCTCATCGAGCGGATTGATCGTCCGGATATCGATCACCTCCACGCTGACTCCCCGCTCATCCATCTTCTTTGCCGCTTCGAGTGATTTCTGTACGAGAGCCCCGTAGGTAACGATCGTGATGTCCTTGCCCTCCCGTTTTACTGCCGCAATACCGAAGGGGAGGACAAAGTCCGCATCCGGCTCCGGCGAGGAGGCGTATCCTTGACGATAGAGTCCTTTATGTTCCATGAAAATAACCGGATCGTCGCCCCGGATCGCGGCCTTGAGCAACCCTTTGGCATCAGCGGCGTTCGACGGAAACGCAAGCCTGATTCCAGGCACATGAGCCATGATGCTTTCAATGCACTGGCTGTGATAATGTCCGCCGTGAATGTATCCTCCGACCGGCACGCGAATCACCATCGGACAACTCCACGTCCCGTTCGAACGGTAGCGGAACATCGCCAACTCGTCGCGGATCTGCATGAACCCGGGCCAGACATAATCGCCGAATTGAATCTCCGGAACCGGCATCCAGCCTTTCAACCCGAGTCCGACTGCTACGCCGACGATGCTCGCCTCGGCAAGCGGAGAATTGAAAGCGCGGTCGGTGCCGAACTTTGTCGAAATTCCTTTCGTTGCCGTGAACACGCCCCCTTTCCCGTCCGCGATATCCTCTCCGAACATGATCATCTTCGGATTTCGTTCCATTTCCTCTTTCAGGGCATGGTTGATGGCATCGACAAGAACCACTTTGGGACCTTCGTGCTTCCGTTCGATGAAATCCTTCGGGGGGCTGGCGTGGGCCGTTCCGTATACATGGTGCTCCACTGTCGCCGGGTCGGGAAGCGGACGGGTCAGCGCCCATTCTGCCGCCGCGTCGACGGCGTGCTTCACCTCTTTCTGGATTTCGTTCGCATCTTTGTCCGTGATGTACCCCTCCTCGATGAGGATGTGAGTCATCATCGGGATGGGATCGCGCGCTTTGTCCCGTTCAAGATCTTCCTTTGAACGATACTTATACTGGTCGTCCGACGAAGAGTGCGGCAAGAGCCGGACGACATGCGCCTGCACAAGGCTCGGTCCGCCTCCTTGCCGGGCACGCTCGACCGCTTTTTTCATCGCCGCATGGACTTCAAAAAAATTCGAACCATCCACTTCAAAGCGTTCGAGCCCCTGAAACCCGGCTGTCGCCTCGTAGATCGACGCGCCCGCCGTCTGGTGAGCAACCGGGACGGAAATCGCAAACTTATTATCTTGTATGAAGAAAATGACCGGGAATGCGTCCCGGGCCGCCCAGTTCACCGCTTCAAAGAACTCCCCTTCACTTGTCGCCCCTTCCCCGGAAGAGACATAGACCACCTCATCGGTTCGCTCCTTCTTGGCTCCCATGGCCACACCAACTGCCTGGAGATACTGGGTGCCTGTCGGACTTGACTGAGTCGGCATGCGGAGGTCTGCCCTCCCGTAATGTCCCTGAGGCTGGCGTCCCCCGCTCGTAGGATCCTCGGCACGGTGGAGAGAGATGAGCATGACGTCCTCGGCCGTCATTCCCATCTGAAGGGAGAAGGCCATGTCACGGTAATAGGGGAAGGACCAGTCGTGTT
>DKJQ01000040.1:0-896 GCA_002454845.1 Ignavibacteria bacterium UBA6688 | reverse complement strand
ATGTGGAAAAAAGCTTTCCCCTGCTTCAGGAGGATGAGGATCTTCTCATCGAGCCTGCGGGCAGTCAGCATCGTGCGATAGACGCGGAGGAGTTCGTCCTTTGAGAGGCCGGTGGCCTTGGAGTGCTTTGGGGCCGCGGTCGTCTGAGCCGCCATCGTGGTGTGTCTCCCTTATTGAAGAACTCTGATTCTACGCCAAGGGTGTCCGGGCGCGATCGATCTGAAATGCCTCCAGCCTTTGCAGAAGTGCTTCGGGTGCGAAGAGCACCGGCTCACATCCGAATACGACACCAAATGCCTGCGTCAGTGTCGCCTGAAGTTCTTTCAGCGAAACTTCTCTTCCCAGCACCTGCTGCATGGAGGTGACGCCTTTATGAAAGATACCACAGGGAATAATGCGATCGAATTTGGTAAGGTCGGTATTGACGTTCAGGGCAAAGCCATGCATGGTGATCCATTTGCTGACTCGCACACCGAGAGCGGCGATTTTTTCCCCCTTCACCCAGACACCAGTCAGCCCCTCCTCCCGATCCGCCTCGATGTCGAACTCCGCCAGCGCCAGGATGATCACTTCTTCCAGGCACCGGAGAAAGCGGTGAATATCCGGAAAGTACCGGTTCAAGTCGATGATCGGATACGCGACGATTTGGCCAGGGCCGTGGTACGTAATATCCCCTCCACGGTCGATCCGGAACACATCCACCCCTCCCGCCTTGAGCTCCTGCTCTGAAGCAAGAAGGTGGTCCTGGTCTCCCCCTTTGCCGATCGTATAGACATGCTCATGTTCGGTAAAGAGAAGCAGGTCATCCACCAGACCGTGATGCCGGAGGTCGAACAGCCTATGCTGAAGATCCCAGGCGTCGGCATAGCGTGTCCGGCCAATATCGGAAACGAGGA
>DKJQ01000135.1 GCA_002454845.1 Ignavibacteria bacterium UBA6688 | reverse complement strand
ATGGGGCGCATTCATACGTATGCCTACCGGTCGATTCCGCTCTACTACGATGGCCAGCCGTGCAAAATTACGCTCAAGTGTGTCTGTGACGCGAACGAGGCGCTTGCAAAAAAAGGAGTCGACCAGGCAGGTTTTGAATCACACACGACGGACTACCGCGCCCTCGTTGAGCGCAAAGACATCGATGTCGTGAACGTCTGCACTCCGAACAGACTGCACAAGGACGCGGTGATCGCGGCTCTGCAGAACGGGAAGCATGTGTATTGTGAGAAGCCGCTTGCCTTCGACGAGGCGGAGGCAAAAGAAGTCGTGGCCGTTGCGGAAACATCGGGAATGAAGCATCAGATCACGGCGGAGTATCGTTTCATCCCCGCAATTATGAAAGCGAAAGAACTCATCAATGCCGATTTTGTCGGCCGGGTGTTTCATTTTCGCGGGCTGTATCTGCATTCCGGGTATATCGATCCCAAGCGCCCGCGCGAATGGCGACTTCAAAAAGACGTGATCGGCGGAGGCGTCCTTGTTGACCTCGGTCCCCACATCCTCGACATCATGCGGTACCTTGTCGGTGAAGTAGAGGAGGTTTCTGTGGCCATGGACACATTTTTCAAAGAGCGCCCCCTGCCGGAGGATCCGAAGAAAATGGGAAAAGTGGAGGTGGAGGACGCCATCACGGCGTTGCTCAGACTGAGCAACGGAGCCCTGGGGTTTGCCGAAATGTCGCGCGTGGCGACAGGGGCGGAAGATGAAATGCGATTCGAGATTCATGGACAAAACGGGGCGCTGGCATTCAACCTGATGCAGCCGAACGAGCTGCTCGCCTTCGATGCGCGTGAGCCGAAGGGTGTTCAGGGTTTCAAGCGGATCAGCACCGTTCAAAAGTATCCGGCTCCGGCCATGATGCCCGCACCGAAATTTACCATGGGCTGGGTCCGCTCGCACATCGCCGCCATCTACCATTTTCTCGATTGTGTTGTCAACGACCGGATGCCGTCACCCAACTTCCATGACGCGTTGAAGATTCATCACCTGATGGAGTCTATGTACCGTTCGGTCGAAACCAAGAGCTGGGTGAAGGTGTAGTACCTCGCGGTTTCTCCCATGGTAATGTTGAGAAAGTGAATTGATATGGATGCATCGCTGAAACGAATAACCCAAACGCCCATTGTGCTTGAGCCCAATCGCGTCTGGAGGTTTTACGATGGCGGGAAAATGATCGACCGCCTCAAAGGCCTTGCCAATCCGAAGGATTCGCTGTATCCCGAGGAATGGGTCGGGTCATGCGTGCAGGCGTCAAATCCCGGGGTGCACTTCAGAAAAGGGGAGGGACTGGCGGTGATCGGCACCGGCGTACCGGAGCCCATCCCGTTGAAGTCGCTCATCGAGCAGTTCCCGGAAGAAATGCTGGGGGCAAAGCATGTGAAGACTCATGGCTCAAACCCCGCTCTCCTGGTGAAGTTGCTCGACGCGGCAATCCGGTTGATCATCCATGCGCACCCGTCAAAGGCATTTGCCCGGACACACCTCAACGATTGTTTCGGGAAAACAGAAGCCTGGTTTGTGCTGGAGACAAGACCGGAGGTTGAGGATCCGTACGTCCTGATCGCATTCAAGGACGAGGTCAGTCGTCCCCGGTATAAAGAAATGATGTTGATGAACAACACTGAGGAAATGATGCGGTTGATGCACCGGGTGCCGGTGAAAGCAGGGGACGTGGTGTACGTGAAGGCGGGGGTACCACACGCGATCGGCGAAGGGATTTTCATGGTGGAACTTCAGGAACCGTCCGACTACAGCATTATCCTGGAGCAAACATGCCCCGCCTACACGTTCCGCCAGGATGAGTGCTATCTCGGTCTTGATCCCGACACGACGCTCTCTGTCATCGACCATCGCGTCTATTCCCCGGAGGAAGTTCGGCGGGAACTGGTCATCAAGCCGAAAGTGGTCCGCCGGGAAGGGGAAAGTGCGGAGGTGGAATTGCTTGGCTATGATACGACCGAATGTTTTTCCGGACATCGTCTTGAGGTGAAGAAAACCCTTAGCGATGCAACCCAAGACCGCGGTTCGATCCTGATCGTGCTGGACGGTGAAGGAAAGCTGGTTCATAACCATGGAGAGATTCCGTTGAAACGGGGAGTAGAGCTCTTTCTTCCCGCCGCCGTGGGGAACCATGAATTTGAGGCGCGGTCGGAACTCACCATCTTCAAGGCTTTGCCGGCACAGGCTTAGAGAAGCATTGTTTGTCCGTCCGGATCATCGGACGAGGGTTTTACCGATCATTGTTTTCAAGGAGGGAAACAACGATGGCAACGTTCACCGTTCAACAGAACCTTGAACTTCTCGGCAAATACCGCTATACCGAAATCCAGTGCATGGAGATCATGGGAAGCTGGGCCTACACCATGGTCGATCCGGAAATCAAGATCGGCTTCGGCCGGGGGATGTTTCAGGATTCGGTGCACGCGGATCTGCTCGGCAAGCGGATCCCGGAATTGAAAGGGCGCTCGGAGCGCTATCACTCTATTCCACCGAGCGATGACTATGTGCGATTGCTGGAAAAAATCTGGATGCAGCCGGACCAGCTTCTCCGCATGGTCGCGCTCTACCATGTCATCAAACCGGCGCTCGTCGTGGCCTACAAACGCCATCTCGATCATCTGGAACTTCCGGCGGATGAGCCGACAGCCTATATCCTTCGCCACATCGCGGATGAAGAGCAGGATCATATCGATTGGGGGAAAAAGGTCGTTCACCGCCTTGTCCAGAATTCGAAAAGCGCTGATGAAACCGCCTCATGGCAACACGAACTTGAGCAACAAGTGCAGGCGGCAGGCGGGGCATGGGGGGAGGGACTCAAACCTGGGACATACTCCTTTGCAAAGATCCATCCGCACAGCAAGCTCCCCACCCGGGACATCCGGTGGAACGTCATGCAAACTCCCTCGGATTTTACCGAGAAAAACTGGTCCTTTGACAACCAGGAAGGAAAACAACACCTCCTGCACGACCTGCTAAACAGCGAGTTCATCACGGTGGAACGGATGGGGCGAATCCTGTCCGACTGTCCCGACATCCCGTGGCAAATGAAGCTCGATATGGCGCGACAGGCCTGGGATGAAGCGCGGCACGCGGAAATCGTGCAGCGACGCCTGGAAGAGCTGGGGGGTCATGTTGGTATGTTCCCGACAAGCTGTTTCGGATGGGAACAGGATGTGAACCGCAAGGATCCGCTGGAGCGGCTGGCGTTGTCGAATATGACCTTCGAGAGTGAAAGCTGCAAGCATCTTCGTGACTGGATTGCGAAGGCAAAGAAAACCGGTGATACGCGGTCACAACAACTCGTGGAATTCCTACTGGCCGATGAAGTGAACCACGTCCTCTATGGAATCCACTGGATCGATGAATTGACGAGAAACGATCCCCAACGTCGGGAACGAGTCCTGGGTTACCCCGACCAGGTGCTGGCAGATCAACATCCGGTTGGCGTCTATTTCAAGGAAACGGTTAACGCGGTGAAGTGAATGCTTGCCCGGCCAGACCCCTGTATTGCATCCTGAATTCACAAATCATCCATTCTTTTTAAGAAGTACGATTCCTATGAAGCTTGCACAGTTTGAAGACGCGCAGGGATACTGTATCGGCATCGAACAGAACAAATCCTGGATCAACTATACCGATGCCGAGGCGGCATACACCTCCATCACCCACCGCGTGGTGGTTGAACCCACCACCACCATCCTGCAATTGATCGAAGATGGTCGGTTCGACGTAGCGGAGTTTAAAGCGGTTCTCCGCTTCTTGAAACAGCATCGGCTGGAGAAGCAGTACAGAATCGGAGGCGATGCGATGCTGAAAGCACCGATCATGCGTCCCCCGAAGATCGTCGCACTCGGTCTGAACTATGTTCTCCACGCGAAAGAGGGGAACTTCCAGGTCCCGAAGGAGCCGATCATTTTTGCCAAAGCCGGATCGTCGGTGACGGGACCGGGCGAAACGATTCTGCTCCCTCGCGGGATCGGACACATGAGCCATGAAGTCGAACTTGCGGTGGTGATAGGGCGGCGTGCGACGCAGGTGAGGAAGAAGGACGCATACAAATACGTTGCAGGATACACCATTGCCAACGACATCACTGCCCGTGATCAGCAAACGAAGGACCTTACCGTGCGTCACCCATGGTTCCGTTCGAAGAGTTACGATACGTTCACGCCGCTCGGACCATGGATTATCACCTCCGACGAGATCAAACCGCCGATCCGCCTGAAATTGCAGTGCAGGGTCAACGGGAAGATCCGGCAGAACGCCAACACGCGTGACCTGGTGTTTGATATTCCGACGATCATCGAGTTCGTCACAAGGAACATGGCGCTGGATCCCGGGGATATTATCTCGACGGGAACGCCGGAAGGAATCGGTCCCATCAAACATGGTGATACGGTCTCCTGCCGCATCGAGAAGATCGGTGAATTGCAGAACGTTGCGCGGAATCAATGAAGATCGACCGCATCACACTCACGCATGTCCGCATCCCGCTCGTCGAGCCTTTCAAAATCAGCAACGGTGAGGTGAGCGAGAAGGACGGTATTCTCGTCGGCGTCGCCAGTGAAGGATTGGTCGGGTGGGGTGAGGCATCCCCGATGTCCGGGGGATTTTATTCGGACGATACTCCCGAGTCCGTTTGGATCCACCTTGTGGAAAAACTCATTCCGGAGATCCTTCAACGAAAGCCTGATTCCATTGAGGAAGTCAACGCATTGCTTGATGGATCAGAGACAAGTCCATTCGCACGGGCCGGCCTCGAAACGGCCTTCTGGGACCTCAAAGCTCAAAAAGGGAACGAGCCTCTTTTCCGGACCCTGGGGGGAACGAAGGGAAGTGTGGAGTCCGGACTGGCGGTCGGGATCTACCCGACGATTGACAAACTCCTTGCAGCGATCGAACGGTACCTTGGTGAGGGCTATAAACGGGTCAAGATCAAGGTTCAGCCCGGATGGGACATCGAACCGTTGCTCGCGGTGCGGGGCGAGTTCGGTCGGATTCCCCTCATGGTCGATGCAAACTGCGCCTACACGCAGAAGGATCTGGACCACCTCCAGGCGTTCGACGACTTTGAACTTATCATGATCGAACAACCGCTGCCCAAAGAGGACCTGGAGGGGCATGCAATGTTGCAGGCCATGGTCCGGACCCCGGTTTGCCTGGACGAAGGGGCCAAAGATCCCGCGACCGTCCGTCGAGCAATCGAAATGAAGAGCTGTAAAATTGTGAACATCAAGATTCAACGGGTCGGTGGATTGATGCATGCGAAAGAAATTCACGATATCTGTGCCAATGCAGGGGTCCCTGTCTGGGCGGGAACGATGCCGGAACTTGGAATCGGCGGAGCGCAGACTGTGCACCTTGCCACACTTCCCAATTTCGCCTATCCGACAGATGTCGAGTCTTCTGCCCGGTGGTTCGTCGACGACATCATCGAACCATTGATCGAAGTCAAGGATGGATTGATCACCATCCCTCCCGGTGCGGGGAATTGTCATATGGTTTCTGAATCGAAAATAAAAAAATTCGAAGTGCGGAAGGAATCGTTTTCCTGATCACGCGTCCTCAAACGATCAAGGTGGTATAACT
>DKJQ01000133.1:13920-21594 GCA_002454845.1 Ignavibacteria bacterium UBA6688 | reverse complement strand
AACTCCCCGCCTGCCGCAAGCACAGCTTTGCGTGCGGCGGGCAGGTGTGAAATTTCTTTACCATGGAAACTGAGACATTACCCCCCCGCTGCTTACCTTGCAATTCCCTCAAATAACTTCTACATTGGCCACGTTTTCAACGTTGTTGTGACGCGCATGAGGTTCAACCAACCCCACGGTCCTTTGTCAGCCGACGTCATCCTTCAAACAGCCAATCTGAGCAAGCGGTTTAAACAGCGGTGGGCCGTTCGCAACCTCAATCTTGAGGTTCGCCGCGGCGATATCTTCGGGTTCCTTGGCCCCAATGGCGCCGGAAAAAGTACCACCATCCGCATGTTGCTTTCCCTGATCAAACCCACCGACGGTGACGTACACTTGTTCGGTCATTCTCTCCGGACACAACGGAGCGCCGCGCTCCAATCAGTCGGAGGCATCGTCGAAAAACCGGATTTCTATCTGTACCTCTCAGCGTACCGAAACCTTGAAATCGTCGGTGCCCTCAGCGGAGGGACCAACCGCAGACGTATTCTGGAAGTGCTCGGATTGGTCGGATTGGGGGGGCGGGTCACCGACGCGGTGAAGACCTACTCGCACGGCATGAAACAACGTCTCGGTATCGCCCAGGCGCTCCTCTCCGACCCGGAACTGGTGGTTTTGGATGAACCGACCAACGGGCTGGATCCGCAGGGGATGAAGGAAATCCGGGATCTTATACACCACCTCGCTCATGACCGGAAGAAAACGATCCTCCTCTCTTCCCATCTCCTGAATGAAGTGGAACTCGTGGCAAACCGGATGGCCATCATCAACAAGGGGGAGCTTGTGACGCAGGGGGAGGTGAAGAAGCTTCTGGAGGAAGGGGAGACGTATGTGCTCCTCCGTGGCGAACCGAAAGGAAAGCTGCGAGAGGTGCTGCGCAAACAGCCGTATGCGGCATCGGTGCGGAAGATTGGCGATGCCTTCGAAGTTTCGATGCCGTTCGATCGTGTGCCACAACTCAACCGGGCTCTCGTCCGGAACAATGTTTCAGTTCAGGCGATCGTCCCCCGACGGTCGCTCGAGGAATTCTTCCTTTCGATCACGGAGAATGAATCAAAAGCCTGACATTGCCCGGACGGTTTCTTCACGACCTCCCGGGACTTTTATCCACGGGCATCCTGATCTCCCTTCACGGCAGGCGTCCATGGCCCGTATAGTCTACTTCGAACTCCTCAAGACCTTTTTGAAGAAGCGGACCTATATCGGTTTCGCGCTCATCCTCCTGATCGTCCCCCTGATCGAGGTGGCGATGAAGATGGAGGGAGGGAGGTTTCTTCAGGGGATGACACGCTCCCTGCAGCAGGATTTTTTCTTTGTGGGGAACCTCTTCAACGGCTGGCTCGTCTCGTACAACATGATGAACAGCCTCTGGGTGCATATTCCCCTCCTCGTGTCGTTCGTAGCGGGGGATATGCTGGCGGGAGAGGCGACCGCCGGAACCTACCGCCTGATCCTGATCAGGCCCGTCTCCAGAACGAAAATTCTTTTGTCCAAGTATATCACGACCCTCCTGTACACTTTTCTGTTTGTCTTTTTTCTCGGCGCTCTCAGTATCGGGTTGGCAATACCGTTGTTGGGGCGGGGGGACCTTTTCGTGTTCAACCGCGGAATTTTAGTTCTCCCCGAAGCGGATGTGGCCTGGCGGTTTGTTGTCGGCTATAGCCTTGCCGCATGGATGATGCTGACGATTGCTTCCCTGTCGTTCTTCTTTTCTTCATTCGTGGAGAATGCCATCGGGCCGATCGTCGGGACGATGGGGGTGTTGATCGTCAGTCTTGTCATCCTAACCATCCCGGTCGAGTTGTTCGAATCGGTACGCCCGTATCTTTTTATGCATTACACCAACCTGTGGCAGAAGGTGTTTATGGATCCCGTTCCCTGGTCGGCGATCGGGAACGACGCCCTGGTGCTTGGGGCGTACTCCGCCGCGTTTCTGGGAGCCACGTGGTTCATTTTCGTTCGGAAGGATGTTTTGTCCTGAGACGGACAAGTACTTGAAGTCATCCATCAAAGAAAGAGGAAGAATATGGATATCTATCTCGCGGCGGTAGTGGTGTATCTTGCCGTCCTGATCGGTTTTGGAGTCTATAAAGGCCGATCCGTCAAAACGCAGGATGACTTCATGGTTGCCGGAAGGAAGACGTCGGCGGTCTTTCTGGCGGGCACCCTCATCTGTTCGTGGATCGGGTCGGGGAGCCTGTTTGGAGGGGCCGGATTGGCCTTTCGGATGGGATTTTCCGAGCTCTGGATGAGCGCGGGGGCCTGGGTCGGGATCGCGATCGTCTACTTCCTTGCCCACCGTGTGCGGAGGATTTCGCAGTATACCGTGGCGGATATATTGGAGAAGCGCTACAACTCCACTGCGCGCATTTTCGGGAGCTCGGCGGTCATAATCGCGTATCTGACCATCGCCGGCTACCAGTTCCGCGGTGGCGGTAGGCTTTTGAATATCCTCACCGGCATCGACCCGCTTTGGGGGGGCGCGATTACGTGCGCCGTCGTCATCCTCTTTACCGTGATTGCCGGGATGGTCTCGATCATTACCATCGATCTTTTCAACGGTGTGATGATGACGATCGGAGTCCTGATCGCCGTCCCGCTCGTGTATGCAGCAGTCGGCGGGGCAGAGCAGCTTGCCACCCTGCCCGCCGACCGGTTTACCGCGTTCGGAACGCACAACATGACATGGGCGATGGGGGTGTTCTTCCCCACGTTTTTCCTGCTGCTGGGTGAGAGCGGAATGTATCAGAAATTTTTCGCCGCGAAGGATGAGTCGACTGCCCGGCGTGCGGTCGTGATGATGATTATCGGCGTGGTCATCGTCGAAAGCATGCTGTGCGCCCTTGCCGTGTTTGGGAGCGCCAAGTACATCAACCTCGCCCCCTTTGTTGGCGCCGACGGCTCCATCGACCGCGCGACCACGGAGACAATCATCCTGCACCTCGCACGGTTTGATCTTCCGACGGCGGCCGGGGTGCTGCTCTTGTGCGCCGCGGTCGCGATCATTCTGTCCACGGCAAACTCGTTCCTGATGATTCCCTCGACGAACATCACGAGGGATTTCTATCAGCGCTTCATCAATCCGGATGTCTCGCAGCCGGCGATCGTCCGTTTTCAGAGGATCTCGATCGTCGTCCTGGGTATCGTCGCGTTCGTCCTGGCGAACTTTTTCAAGACCATCCTTGACATGGCGTTTACGGCATACACCATGGTGGGAGCGGGCATCACCCCGGCGCTGCTCGCGGCATTTCTCTGGAAGCGGGTCACGGTTGCCGGCGGAGTCTCTTCCATTATTGCCGGCATGGGGACGACGCTCGCGATTACCGTGTATAACTTCATCGTACCGGAAAGCGCTATGGAGACAGACTATATTATCATCCCTGCCGCCATCGCTTCCATCGTCTGCCTGATCGGCGTGAGCCTGTTCACCCCCCCATCACCGGAGGAAAAGTGGAAACCGTTTGTCGATACAAAAGGGATGTGATGTGTCTGCTGCGGGGAATGATCACCGGCGTGGCCCTGCTGGTGGTGGTTTATGATGCAGAGGCGCAGAAGCCGCCGGCAGCGGCCCAAATCCTTCTGAATGTCGAGCAACGCATGTTCGCGGTGAAGGATTACATCGTCGATATTCAGGCGGAAGTCGATATGGAGAGGATGAAGATCCCCCGCATGCAGGCGAAGATGTATTTCAAACATCCGAACAAGGTCCACTTTGAATCGCCAAGCTTCACCATGCTGCCGCGGGAGGGGCTGACGATCGATCCGGCGGCAATGCGTGAGCATTATGATGTGTCCCTGGCAGGGAGTGATGACCTCGGAGAAGGGAAGGCTACCAAACTGCAGTTGGCAGCAAAGAAGGCATCCACGCGGCTCAGGCAGATGTTCGTTTGGGTCGACGAGAGGAACTGGACGATCGTCCGGATGCAGACCATTCCCTACCAAGGCAGGGTGTTGACGATGTCCTTTGCTTACATGCTGTTGGAGGGGAGATACTGGATGCCGCAATCGATGAAGGCGGAGTTCGAAGCCCCCGATCGTGATACAACCGGAAGAGGGGGCGACCCCACAGCGACCCCCACGCCGCAACTGGACGAAAGACAGCGTTCGATCAGGAGCGGGATGATCAGCGTGATCTATTCAAACTATCGGATCAACACCGGGTTGGGGGATGAGATTTTTGAGCGAAAGGATGCGCAAAAGAAGGACTAAATCCGCTTTCCCGTTACGAGGGGGGGATGGGGAGTGTAACGGTTACCGTCGTCCCTTTCCCTAACTCACTTCGAAGAACAACGCTCCCACCGTACAGCTCGATCAACCGTTTGACGAGCGCCAAACCCAGTCCGGCTCCCTGCTGTTCCCTCGTGGTTCGCTCGAATTGGTTGTATGCACTGATTTCCGCAATCTGCCGGTCGCTCATACCGATGCCCCGATCCGTAACGGACAGGCGAAACATGCCTCCCGTCCTCTCCGTTACGACATGCACGGGCGTACCTGGGGCCGAAAACTTCACCGCATTATCAACCAATTCTTCCACGACCCGTCGCATATGAGCGTTGGAGATGGCGGCCTCACCTCCGGTGAGGTTCACCACAATATCTTCCCCACGACCCGCTTCCCCTTGTTTCTTCCTGGCGAGCTCATCGATGTGCATGTCGAGCATGGCCGTCCGTTCGGTCCTCAGCAGGGACACGCGGTCCGGATCGGACGCGAGGATTTCCAGTTGGGCGTACGAAAGAAAGTTTTCCGTGAGATTGCCGAGCCGGTTTGCGGACTTCAGAATAAGGCCTGCCATATCGGAGATCTCGGCAGGTGTGAGGTCCGCACTATCATCCCGCAGCACTTCGGCGAATCCGATGATCCCACTCAGGGGAGTTCGAATCTCATGAGGAAGAGAGAGGGTAATGCTCGACCGCAGCGCTTCCAGCTTTCGTTCGCCATGCTCGTTGGTCAATCGACGCTTCTCGAGCCGGGAATGGATTGCCCCGAGGAGTTCCAGGACAGTGATGGGTTTTGAAAGGAAATCGTCCGCCCCCAGGTCCATTCCCTGTCGTATATTGGTTCGGTCTGAGAGGCCGGTCAGGAAGATGAACGGGATGGTGGCAGTCGACGGGTTCTTCCTGAGTTGGGCGAGCGTGGCGTACCCATCGAGACGGGGCATCTGAACATCACACAGGATCAGGTCGGGCTGGGTGGAGATGGCAACCTGAACTCCCTGCTGACCATCCGGGGCTTGAACAGGCTCCATCCCTGCCTGTTCCAAAGCCGTGGCAATCATCTCCCGGACCATGGCATCGTCATCGATAATCAGAATTCTCGTCACAGTGAGGAGTTCTTTCAGTGATGGCACTCAACGATACGGCAAAGTTCAAAGAGAAACAAGAATGACCCTGATTTCAAAGGCTGCTCTCCTCTTCATTTTTTAGAAAAAGGAGTTGACATTCTGTTGGCCTTGATTTATATTTAGGCTACCCTAAATTCAAAATTAGCTAATCAGAATCAGAAAGTCATGAGAAGCGTACGATTCAATACATGGGCTGGGTTGATATTGGCGGGCTCGATCCTTGCACTCTGTGCCATGTCGGGTTGCGCTGCGCTCTTTACCGCTCCGGTGGAGGAAGGCGAATCCTTCGACCAACCTCTCCCGGGCCTGACCCGTGCACAGCAACTCGCGTTTGCCCGCGGCGATGAGGCTTTTGAAAAAGTGTTTTCTGTGAAGGAGGGGCTTGGACCGCTCTTCAACCAACCCTCGTGCGAGAGTTGCCACTCCGGTGATGGCAAGGGGCATCCGAGGACCAACCTGATCCGGTTCGGCCGCAACACAGGGGGCGTCTTCGATCCGCTGTATACAGAAGGGGGGCCGCAACTCCAGGAACGCGCCATTCCCGGCGCTGTCCCGGAGATGCTTCCTGCACACGCAAACGCGATCTCCATCCGGAGCGGTCCGCTGGTCTTCGGGCTTGGACTGATCGAAGCAATTCCGGACGCAGTCATTCTCGCTTACGCCGATCCGAATGACGCGGACGGTAACGGTATATCGGGCCGCCCGAACATGGTGGTTCCCCCGGACTGGATGGGCGTACCTCAAACACCTTCGGTCGGAAAATTTGGCCGGAAGGCTGGTGTCGCTTTCCTGTTTCAGCAGGTTGCAAACGCGTACCATCAGGATATGGGTATCACGTCCGATGTCCTTCCGTTCGAAAACCTGCATCCTGCGAACGGAACGTTGGGGGATGATGTCCCCGAACCTGAGGTATCGCGCTCAACCATCGACGACGTACTCTTCTACCTGCGGGGTCTGGCTCCGCCGAAGCGCGGGCCAGTCAGTCCGCAAGTGCTGCAGGGGGAGCAGCTCTTTCAACAAGTCGGTTGCGCATCGTGTCACATTCCTTCCATGAAGACGGGGACACATCCCAGCATCGCGGCTTTGAGTCAGGTCGATGTTCCCTTGTATTCCGATCTGCTCCTTCACGACATGGGTCCCGAACTTGAGGACAACTTCATCGAGGGGGAGGCGGAGGGGACGGAATGGCGTACCTCTCCGCTGTGGGGTATGCGCCTGGTAGCGGATCATCTTGGGGGAAACCCTTTCTATCTGCACGACGGTCGTACCTTCGAATTAGCCGAAGTAATCCGACTTCACGGTGGAGAAGCAGCAGGGGCAAGGGGACGTTTTCTTGCTCTCTCGAAACAGGATCAGGACGCCCTGATCGCGTTTCTTCTTTCGTTATAAAGGGGTGAGTATGAAGGTTCCACTGAGCCGGAGGATCTTTCTTCAGCAGACCGGTGCTTTGACGGTCACGCTGCTTCCCGCGCTCTTCGCGGCAAGCGGGTGTGCGACAGGGCTTCCAACCTATAGGGCATCCGCCTCGGTGGGAAAGGTGATTCTGGACCCCGGGAAGTATCCTGAACTGGCTCTTGAGGGAGGAACCATCGAGGTGGAGGTTCCGTCTCATCACGAAAGCCTGTTGATTGTCCGTATCGGTGAAGGGTCGTACGCCGCGGTCTCTCCTGTATGCACGCACCTTGGCTGCATGGTGCGAAAAGAGCCGTCGTTTTTCCGCTGTCCATGTCACGGTTCCACTTATACCCTGGAAGGCGTTGTGGTCCGTGGACCGGCCGAGGAACCGCTTAAACGGTATCCCGTTCAGTTCATCAACAACCAATTGACGATCCAACTCCGATCATGAAGAATGTATTTTCAATAGCATGTGTCCTTCTCATGGCCACGGCCTGGGCATTCGGGGGAGTTCTTCATCCGGAGTCTTTCCAGGACACAACCGGTCGGGAAGCCGAACGCCCTTTTGTGACAGGGGGATATTACGATAAGCCGTTTGTGACCCGTCTCTTTGGCCGTACGGCCATCGGCGGCTACATGGAGGCTCTCTGGAAATTCGAACGGACGGAAGGAATCAACGAGCCCCCATCGTTCGAGGCACGGCGGTTCAATCTCTTTACCTATTCGGTTGTCTCAGACCGTCTGCGGGTGGCCGCCGAACTGGAGTTTGAACATGGAACCGAAGAGATCAAGCTCGAGTTTGCTTTCCTGGATTTCGAGATTCATCCGGCGCTGACGTTTCGAGGTGGGATCCTCTTATCGCCCATCGGCAAATTCAACCTTGCCCATGACAGTCCCCT
>DKJQ01000133.1:13504-13827 GCA_002454845.1 Ignavibacteria bacterium UBA6688 | reverse complement strand
GGGATGGGGTTCTATGGAGCCTTCTTCCCTACTGCAGAGTCGCGTCTTACCTATGAACTCTACGCAGTCAATGGTCTTCACGATGGGGTTCTGACAGCAGCCGACGGGACGCGTATCGCGGAAGGCCGCGGCGCGTTTGGAGAAGACAACAATTCCCTCCCATCGCTCGTCGGGCGTCTTGCCTACAGCCCGTCCATGGCCCTGGAGGTCGGTGTTTCTCTCCACACCGGTCCGTACAACAGGTACATGGCGGACGATCTTCAAATTGACGATAAGCGGAACCTTACCCTGGCGGCATTGGACTGGGAGTACCGGCAGGGGGC
>DKJQ01000133.1:0-13393 GCA_002454845.1 Ignavibacteria bacterium UBA6688 | reverse complement strand
TTGTTTGCCGAGCAGCAACAGGGATTGTACGCGCAGATGAATTATCACTTTGGAGGCGGGTGGATCCCCGTGATGGCCCGCTCGCGTTTTACCGTGGTGGGTCGATATGAACTTGTGGACCTTGATGCAGGAATCGGCGGTGATGCCATCCAGCGGTTCAGCCTGGGGCTGAACTTCCGCCCGGTCGAAGATACTGTGTTCAAATTGGACTACCGCTTCGACCGGCTCTGGAATCGTGTGGATGTCGCGGAGAGAAGCGTTGGTGTAAACTTCAGTGTTGCAAGTTATTTCTAAAAACAAGGAAATGGTATTACTCAGCGTTTTCTTCCCACGAATCTACACGAATATTCACAAAAAAAATCTTAATCCCTTTTTGCCACTCCGATGATGAGCGGAGATTGGTGAAGATTCGTGGGTTCCTCTTTACGTCAGGAATCTCTATGGCAAGCGAGCAGGTCGAAAACTATCTCAAAAACATCTACAAGCTTCAGGAGCAGGGAGGGAGGGTGACGACGTCGTCCCTCTCCGAACAACTCCAGATTTCCGCTCCCTCCGTGACCGAGATGATCAAGAAGCTGGCGGATGAAGGGAGCGTTACCTACACACCCTACAAGGGAGTGGAGTTGAGTGAGCGTGGACGCAAGAAAGCCCTCCGGATCATTCGCCGCCACCGGCTTTGGGAACTGTTCCTGGTCGAAGTGTTGAAGTACGACTGGGATGAAATCGACGAAGAGGCGGAGCGGTTGGAGCACATCACCTCGGAAAAACTGGAGCAGCGCCTCGACAAGGCGTTGGGGTTCCCCCGGCGTGATCCTCACGGTGATATTATTCCGTCACCCGAGGGGGATGTGGAGGCCGTAAACCACATGCTCCTGTCCGATGTGAAACCGGGGGTGGTAGTTCTGGTTTCGCGCGTCAGCGATTCGAGTCCGGAAGTGTTACAGTATGCCGCAAAGCTGGGGATCCTGCTGGGGCGCAAGATCAAGGTAAGGGAGCGGATCGAGTTTGACGGCTCGTTGCGGGTGGAGGTAGGGAGGAAGGAGCAGTTTATCAGCTCCAAGCTTGCCAAAAGCATTTTTGTCGAAATACCGGAAAGGTAAGCGTATGACCCCTTTTGAAACATTGCTGGTCGGAACTTTGGTGCTTGCGATCTGTGCGATCTTTGCGTGGCCTCGTAAGGGACTCATTGCCCGCTGGCGACGCGCCGCCGAACGATCTGCGCGCATCCTCGTCGAGGACGCGCTGAAGCACCTGTATGATTACGAGTACCGGAAAATTCCCTCGACGTTGGAAAGCCTTGCAGGTACCCTTTCCATCTCCGGGGATGAAGCGGTCAAACTGATCTCGCGACTCGAGGGTCTCAGATTGGTCGAACGCCGGAACCTCGAGCTCCGTCTCACGACGGGTGGCCGGTCGTACGCGCTCCGCGTCATCCGCCTCCACAGGCTGTGGGAACGGTACCTTGCGGATGAGACAAACGTCCGGGAAGCGGAGTGGCATACAGAGGCCGAGTTGAAGGAGCACGCGATGACCGTCGATGAGGCAAATGCCATTGCCCGAAAACTCGGCGATCCCTTGTATGACCCGCATGGCGACCCGATCCCGACCGTGGCCGGAACCCTGCCGTCGCATCAGGGCATTCCGCTCACATCGTTAAAGGACAATGAGGTTGCAGCCATTGTGCACGTCGAAGACGAGCCGGCGGCGATCTATGCTCAATTGGTTGCCGTGGGATTGTTCCCCGGCATGCAGGTTCGGATGATCGGGCAATCGCCGGACCGGGTGGTGTTCGATGCGGCAGGAAATGAAGTTATTCTTGCCCCCGTCGTCGCTGCCAACATCTCCGTGGTGATGTTACCGGTCGAAGCGGTCCACGAGGGCCCCTTTTTGACGCTGGCCTCCCTTGCCATCGGGGAACGTGGAATGGTGACCGGACTTTCGCCCGCGTGTCGCGGCACGCAGCGGCGAAGATTGATGGACCTTGGCGTTGTTCCCGGAACGATGATTGAAGCCGAATTACGAAGTCCCGGCGGCGACCCAACGGCGTACAGGATTCGCGGCGCGACCATCGCTCTCCGGCAACAGCAGGCAGATCTCATCTATATTTCGGAGCCAACAGGAACAGCATGACGACAATGAATCCTCAGCAATGTGAAGTTTGTCCGGTCAACAAGGACGCAAAACTGGTCCAGCTGGGTCTGGAAGCCGGGAATTTTGATTTTGTTGTCGCCCTTGCCGGGAATCCCAACGTGGGGAAGAGCACTGTTTTCAACAGCCTGACAGGCTTGAGGCAGCACACGGGGAACTGGCCCGGGAAAACCGTCGTCCGGGCGGAAGGGGCATTTTCCTACGATGCGAAACGGTACAAGTTGGTCGACCTTCCGGGCACGTATTCCCTCCTTTCCACCAGCACGGATGAGGAGGTGGCGCGGGATTTCATCCTCTTCGGCCAGCCTGATGTCACGGTGGTCGTTGTCGATGCCACCCGCCTGGAAAGAAACCTGAACCTCGTCCTGCAGGTGCTGGAGATAACGGAGAAGGCCGTCGTTTGCCTCAATCTCGTGGATGAAGCGAAGCGCCATGGGATCGTGGTGGAGGAACGGGTTCTCATGCGCGATCTGGGCGTACCGGTCATACCCACGGCCGCGAGGAATAACCAGGGGATCCCCGAACTCCTTCGTGCAATTGCAGAAGTTGCAACCGGTACGTTTGTCTGCAAACCAAAACGTTTCCCGATCGAATCCGGTGCATTGCATAAAGCGATCGGAAAAATGACTGCGAAGGTCCAGCAGGCATTCCCCTCTCTCCCCAACGCGCGTTGGGTCGCACTCCGGTTGTTGGAGGGGGATCAAAGGATTGTCGATGCGATCCGGAGCGGTGAACTGGGCGACCTGACACGACGATCAGCCCTGGAAGATTCCCTCACAACAGGTCGAAAGAAGAAAGTGTACAATGAGCACTCCCAAGCAGTCTAAGCACGAGCAGATACTGAGTACGGCCAACGCTCTCCGGTGGGAGGTTGGGGAACGCCTGCATGACTCGACCATCGAGTCGCTGTACAAGGAGGCGGAGCGTATCGCCGGCCGGTCTGTGGCAGTCGAGGGAGGAAGGCCCAGGATCTCGTTTGATCGGACGCTTGATCGCCTTGTCACAAGCAGGGTGTTCGGGTTTCCCCTGATGTTCCTCTTGCTTGCGATCGTGTTCTGGATTACGATCGAAGGGGCGAACGTCCCATCCCGCTTGCTGGCCGATTTTCTGGTCGATTTCGCCCATCCATTCCTTAAGGAAACCGGAACATCGCTCGGTCTCCCGTGGTGGTTGAACGGATTCCTGTTCGACGGGATGTACCTCGCGATGGCATGGGTGGTGAGTGTGATGTTGCCACCGATGGCGATCTTCTTCCCATTGTTTACCCTTCTCGAAGATTTTGGCTATCTTCCCCGCGTCGCGTTCAACCTGGATGCTCTATTTCGAAGGGCGGGTGCGCATGGGAAGCAGGCGCTGACGATGGCGATGGGATATGGCTGCAATGCCGCCGCAATGATCTCCACGCGCGTAATCGACAGTCCGAGGGAACGTCTCATTGCCATCCTCACCAATAACTTCGCTCTCTGCAACGGACGCTGGCCGACACAGATCCTGGTGGCCACCATCTTTATCGGGGCGCTCGTCCCGCCTCACCTTGCCGGTGCCGCATCCGCACTGGCGGTTGTGGGGGTCGTCCTGATCGGCATCTTTTTTACCTTTCTTGTTTCCTGGGGACTCTCAAGAACGGTGTTGCGCGGGGAGGTCTCGACCTTCAGCCTGGAGCTTCCACCGTATCGGCCCCCCAGGATCTGGCGAACGCTTTATACTTCGCTCATCGACCGGACGGCGATTGTTTTGTGGAGGGCGGTCATCTGGGCGGTGCCGGCAGGGGGAGTGATCTGGCTTGTCTCCAACATCCACATCGGTGGCGAAAGCCTTGCCGGGCTGACGATCGGGTTCCTGGATCCCGTCGGGATTCTCATCGGATTGAACGGCGTCATCCTGCTTGCGTACATTATCGCAATCCCGGCGAACGAGATCGTGATTCCGACCATCCTGATGCTGACGGTGCTGATGACGGGTTCTGCTGAGGTGGGGGGTGGAGCGGGTGTGATGTTTGAACTCGATTCAGAGACGGCTACGGCGGCAGTTCTCCATGCGGGGGGATGGACGCTGCTGACGGGTCTCAACTTGATGCTCTTCAGCCTCCTGCACAACCCTTGTTCGACCACCTTGTATACGATCTATAAAGAAACGGGGAGTGCGCGATGGACCTGGGTTTCAGCCCTCCTGCCGTTGGCGATCGCATTCATCGTCTGTTTTTTTGTGGCACAGATCGGGAGGATGGCGGGGATGGTGTAGAAGGAGGGAACGATTCGGTTCCGAGGGGGGATCGAAGATGGTCTTACGGCCGTGGGGTTCTCACCTGTTGTTTCATACCTCTTCACCGTACGCCTTAGCTTCCGGATCTTGTCTCGTCCAGGGCCTTGTCATACATCTCCTTGAAGTGTTTAATCCCTTCGAACAACGCCTCGGCAATTTTTTGTTGACCATCCTTGCTCCGGAGTACGCGCTCTTCGTTGCGGTTCGAAAGGTAGCCGGTCTCCACCAGGACGTTCGGCATCGACGCCCCGACCAGGACATAGAATCCCGCCTGTTTCACGCCGCTATTCCGGATCTTCAATTGGTTTGCCATGGTCTCCGAGGCGATTTCGGCAAAACGCTCGCTGTACCGGACGAAAGCGCTCTGGCGCATGGCAACAAGAATAAAATTCTCTTCGGTTAATTCTTTGTACCGGTCCTCGTACCCTTCTTCCAACTGGATCACGGAGTTTTCACGCTCGGCGATGCGCGTAGCGCTCTCCGTCTTGCCGGGCCGGAGCAAGTAGATCTCAAAACCATTCGCGGATGACGGTTTCCGCTCCGTGGAATTGCAGTGGATGCTGACGAAGAGCTTCCCGTCCGCCTCGTTGGCAATCTGCGTCCGGCGGTAAAGTTCGACAAACCGGTCATTCTTGCGTGTATAGACGACCTTGACATCCTTCATGGATTTTTCAATCAGCGCTCCAAGCTTCAACGCCACGGCAAGGGTGACGTCCTTCTCGCGTGTCTTGTTCACGCCGATGGTCCCGGGATCCTTCCCTCCATGACCCGCATCGATAACGATCACATCGAGTTTCTGGCGACTTCGTTCCCGCTCCAGACGCTCCCGGATCAATTCCTGCTTGCGCCGCTCCAACTCTTCCTTTTCCACTTCGGCCCTTGTATGGAGCGCGATCATGAGGTTGTTCGTCCCCTCTTCCGTAAGGGGTTCGGCCCGTGCAACGTCGGTGCCCACGCGGAATGTAAGCTGGACGGAGGTCGGCGATTGAAAAGTCAAAATCTGACGGACAATGGGCCCCGTTTTGAACTGCTTAATAGCGTTGGTGTCCGCGTTGGCATTGGCGATGGTGACGAACAGCCACCCGTCGTTTTGCTTGAGGAGGGCCTCGTACTCGTTGAGTTTTCGATTGGCTTTGACCGTCAGGAGGTAGCCATTCAGTCGCGGCTCGAGCTCGATACCCGTGATATCGAATTGCGGTCCGGGTGGCGGGGGTGTTGTACTGTAGGACAGCGTGCGAGATTCCCGTTCCCAGGACACCCCGACTCCGGAAAACCGCTCGACCAGTTCAAAGAAGTGATGGGCAGGTGCGTAGTAGAGGCTGTCAAGAAACTGGACCGGTGTTGGAACCTGATACACGGAGGAAACATTGGTAGCGACCTCGGTGATGACTACGAAGGGATTGTGGGCCGTCATCTTGAGACGATGGTGAGGGAGGCGTATTTCAAACTTCGACCGCTCCCGGCTTACAGCAAAAGGAAGACTGAAGTGCGTGGCAAAATCATTGGAAGAGACATACAATGCGCCACCGAGATCCAGCGCCTTCAGATACGAGGGGGGCCTGTTCGCATAGTTGATGCGGATGGTGATTTTTTCAAAGGCGTCCGCCTGCTGAAAGAGGAAAAGGAAGGGGATGAGAAGAGCGAGGGATATCCTGAGACGCAGTTCCTTCATCTACCGGTAGTTCACGAATTGCATGGCGAATGACAAATCGGATTCACGTAACAACTTGATAATCTCCTGAAGGTCGTCCTTGTCCTTGCCGCTGACCCGGATCTGATCCTCCATGATCTGTGCCTGCACCTTACGCTTGGTATCCTTGATCATCCTGACCACGACTTTCGCATCCTCTTTGTCGATACCAACCTGTAACGTGATGACCTGCCGCACCGCACTGTTTGCTGCGGGCTCGATTTTTCCATAGCGGAGTGCCTTCAGCGGAACGCCGCGCTTGATAAGCTTGGACTGAACGATGTCGATGACGCTCTTGAGCTTGAAGTCGTCGTCCGAAAGCAATGTTACGGTCTTCTCCTTCTGGTTCAGCTCGATCGAGGTTTTTGAGTCCTTGAAATCATACCGTTGTGTGATTTCTTTCCTCGCCTGGTTCAACGCGTTATCGACTTCCTGTAAATCAACTTGTGAGACGATGTCGAAGGAGCTTTGTTGTGCCATGGGTTAATTGATAATCTCGATGATATTACGGCGTTCATTCACGCGAATGCGAACCCTCACCGAATCATCACCCGAGACGATCCTCCCGACACCCATAATCACACACTCCTCCTCATCGGAGCTCTCGAGGGAGTAGATCCCGTTCGGATTTTCTGTCATACTGGAAAGTGCTCCAATCGTCAAGCCTACAAAAGTCCCTCCACCGCCCCCTGACGTGACAGACTTGTTATAATAGGTGCGAGCACGTTGGGCAAAATAGCCCAAGTCATTGATGATGGCGTTTCGGGTAGATTCAATCGCACTGCCCTGGAACATCGTGATACCCACCGCGATGGCGATACCGACAAGCAGCACCCCCAAGACGACAAGTAACAACTGCATCTGACCCATACGAAGGACTCTTCAATCATTGATGGAATGCTTGCTATCCGACAAGCTCTGACCACATTTGCTTGATATATATTCTCCGGGCCGCGAGCTCCGCTATGAGCGGATCCAGTGGCACGCACGATTCCGGCGGCAATACGCCTCGAGAAGCCAACGTCCCTCCAACGACCATCTGCGCGATGATCGACGTCGGGAATGAGGTCGTTCGCATCATTGATGTAATATTGTTAATCTCATCATAAAAATCAATAAGTTCAAAAGTCAAAGTCTGCGAATGCCCCCCCCGGCGCCCTACAAGGCTGACCCTTAAGACTACAATATCCCTGCCACCGGAATCGAGTTTTCTCTTGAGTAATTCGAGGAAAAACTCTTTTGCTGTAAGCAGGTTCGATCCTATGGTGATGGGTTCATTGGACGCAAAGCCCAGATCAAGCAATGCTTTGAACTTCTCACAGTGGCCGGGGTATCGGAGCGTTTTATAGTCGAGTTCGCGCACTTTTCCCTCAAACATCATTGGAAGAAGAGAGCTTCCCCCCGAGGTATGGAATGCTTCCAGGGTTCCGGGCGGTTCCGAAAATTGCACTGTTTCAATCTCAGTCAGTGTCTCAACTTGGGTCACTTTCCCATCCCGAATGACTGTTGACATTCCTGAGTACTCGTTGATCAACCCCTCAACGGAAAAAACGAGTTGGTAGTTGAAGGGAGGACGCGGATGCTGCGGCAATCCGCCGACGCGGATCTTCACCGAGTCGACAGAATCGAAGAGCTCCACGCCGCGGGCAGCGAGGACATTTGCCAGGCCCGGAGCAAGGCCGCAATTCGGAACTATGAGGACGCCGGCTTTTCGGGCTTCCGCGTCGAGGCTCATCTGGTTGCGCACCACCTCGTCGTTCCCCCCCAAATCACAGAAGTGAATGCCTGCCTCAAGAGCCGCTTTGGTGAGGACATAATTATACCGGAACGAGACCGCGCCAAGTGCGCAGTCGTGCCGTTTCATGAGATCGATAACGTTGTCGATCATGGTCACGTCGAGGCTTACCGGGTGCACGGTCGGCAAGCCGATCCTGTGCGCTGCCTGTTCCGCCCGGAGCAGGTCCGCATCCGCGAGCGTCACCTTCTCAACGTTTTTGGAACGGGCCAGGTCGAGCGCAAGGGCGCTCCCCATCATACCGGAACCGAGAACGAGAAATTTCATGTGCCTGAGTCGGTTAGTTTTCAGATCTGGTGTTCAACCTATTTCCTGATTTCACCGGTTTCCATGCTCCAAAACAGCAAATCAAGTTCATCTACGGGAATGCCGATGCTGCCCGAGAATTCGATGAACCGTCGCTCAACGGAAAGATACCGCTTCCTGGTCAGCGATTTCGGAACGGTCCGGATGGCACCGTAGCGCTGAAGATTCCTGAGGATATGCCGGTCGAGGATTGTCAATCCACCATTCCTTCCGATGTTGCGAAGAAAATGGGTTGCTTCCTTATAGCCGAGCCCCTTTACGTGCTTGACAAGCCACTCCCGAAGTTCGACGGGAGATGCAATCGTCGCAAGGGCAGACGCGATCGTCGGGAATTCTTCCTTCATCATCAGCAGACGCTGTGTTTTCGTTTTGTGAAAACGAATGTAGTGGCGCCTGTCCCGCAGGATCGGTTCAGGATCGACCTCGCTTGTTTCAAACAGCAACTGTTTCAGCCTGCCGACGACCTTGTCAGCGCTCTCGGCGCTCGTCTGAGGGGTCATCAAACAATACATCAGTTCATAGAGATATTCCGAGGGAGGGACTTCCGTGAACTCCCGAAGCCGTTGCCTGATAGCAGTCCGGCGTTGCCGGTGGAGCGCTACCAGTCCGGACCATTCTTTGTCCCGCCGATCCCGATGAACGTTCTTCATCGTGGCAATGAAACGAGGATGGTCAATCCATGATGTTTTGTTGCGACCAATCCATCCCTCTCCAGTCCGCTCAGGATGCCATGGAGCCAGCGCTTGTCCCGGAGGGTGTAATTGGGCTTGACTTTTAGTGCGAGTTGAGAGAATGAAAGGAATCGCCCCCCATGGAGGTTTCTGAGAACTTCAACGACTTTCCCACGGTACAGACGATTCGGTATGCCCTCTCTCCCGGGTTCCACTTTTTTTCTTCCGGGAACCCTTCGTTCTACTCGAAACGAAGATGGGCAAAGGGTCGCAACAGGACATGCACCGCACTGGGGGTTGGAAGCGGTGCAGATCGTCGCCCCCAAATCCATAAGCGCCTGGTTCCAGCGATAGGCATGCCGCCGGGGGAGGATGGATCCCGCGACGGCCCAGACCTTTTTTACGTCTGCTTTTCCCGATTGATCCAGGGGGATCGCCCGGGGCATGAATCGTGAAAGGACTCGGACGATATTCGTGTCGACCACAGGGAGGGGTTTCTTAAAGACAAAACATGCCAGGGCGTGGGCTGTGTAGCGTCCAATCCCGGGGAGTTGCTGCAGCATTTCAACGCTCCCCGGAAGGGCTCCTCCGTGCTCTTGCAGGATGGTCCGGGCAGTCTGTTGAAGCCTGAGTGCACGGTTGTTATACCCCATCCCCCGCCAGGCACGTATCACACTGGATGGTCTGGCGTTGGCAAGGGAGCGGAAAGTCGGGAAACGCTTGAGGAAACGGGGATACAATTCAAGGACGCGGTTGACTTGAGTCTGCTGGAGCATGATTTCGGAGACAAGGATGCGATACGGGTCTTTTTCCTGCCGCCATGGAAGATCGCGCCCATTTCGACCATACCAGCGGAGAACGGCCCCGGTGAGCCTCGATAGATGTCGTATTGTTGTGGGCAAGGTTTTCCCCCGGGGTTTCGACATGAGTTATGTTCGAGGGGTGGAGAGCTGCGCTACGAACGATCTATTCCCTTCCAGGATATCCATGGTACGGAGTTCCTCAAGAGTCACCCAGCGAATTTGTTCAAAGACGTTGTTCTTCGGTTCCCCCTCGAAATTCGAGAGAAAGCAATAGATTACTTCGAATGTCCCGCCGTCTGCATAAAAAGCAGTCTGGGTTTCCATCCGCTCCACTTCTCCGACGATGATCGAGAGTTCCTCCTGGAGTTCGCGCTTCAGTCCTTCCACGGGAGTTTCGCCCGGTTCGAGTTTCCCGCCGGGAAATTCCCATTTCAAACCGTAGCGGGATCCCTCTTTGCGCTGGCAGAGGAGGAAGGTTCCGTTTCGCTGAATGACACCGACCGAGACTCTTGTCATGGTGCGAAAAATATACCGAATGGTTTTGGGAAATCCAACGTAAGGGGTCGCCGGGGTTAAAATGCTGATATTGCAGATTTTCGTTGCATCGTTCCAAAAAAACTGTAATTTCCAAGGCAGTTATCGGAGGGGTGATGAAGTTTGGATGGTGCGTGTTGTTTCTCTCGTTTCTGTATCCTGCTCTCCTGCATGGCCAGGAGGCCGCACACGTCGTCATCAGCGAAGTGTATGGAGGGGGAGGGAACATTGGGGCCACCTATACTCACGACTTTGTAGAGCTGTACAATCCCACAAATTCCCCCGTGGTCATGACGGACTGGTCGCTTCAGTACCAGTCCGCTACCGCACCCTTGACCGCCGCTTTCTCCCAGAGAGTGTTTTTTTCCGGAACGATCCAGCCAAAAAAATATTTCCTGGTCCAAATGGCCAAGGGAACGGGGGGCACTATTTCGCTACCGGCTCCTGATGTCTCTCCTTCGAATCCAATTCCCCTCAGTTCAACAGCCGGAAAGGTTGCATTAGTGACAGATACGGCGGCCATTACGAATCCATCTGATCCGATGGTTGTGGATTTTGTCGGGTATGACGGAACCGCCAACAAGTTTGAAGGATCGGGACCCACGCCGGCGCCAAGTAATACCTCCAGCATCGAACGGAAAGCCTCGGCCAATTCAACGCCATCTTCTCTCGCACCGGGTGGGGCGGAAGCGAAGTCCGGCAATGGTCGGGACACCGATAACAACGCGTCCGATTTTGTCGCCCAATCTGCGATCAACCCCCAAAACAGTACAAGCCCACAGGAGCCTCCCACTGGACCGCAATTTGAACCGGGCACGGCAACGGTGGCACCGGCCCGATGGAAGTATGATAACCCTACCGCAATCACTATTGTCCTCACCCCTGGTACAGACACTCTTCGGGCGTTTCGTTTTCGCAAACCTGCAGAATTTCATTGGATCAGCGCAAACTTCTCAACCTCTTCTCCCAATGCAGCCCTTTCATTTTCTCACGACACGATCACGGTCACCGGTTTGGCGGTCCGAGCCCCCGATACTGTTAAGATTATGATTGCCGGTGTAACAGCAGAAGACTCCACGGACGAATGGAGCTTTGACCTTCACTCCAGTTCTGACGGATTCTCGTTTCTTCCTATCCAGGTTCAGCCAAAAACCATGGTGTACGGTTCACCCCGATCGATGGCATCGGTGAAGGAAAAGGACGGAAATGGAGTCCACCGGCTCTTAAGCAAATGGGTCGTCGTGCGGGGTGTGGTGACCGTGGGGAACGAATTTGGAGGCCCATCCTATCTTCAGGATGCAACGGCCGGCATCGCGGTGTTCGATCAATCGGTCAGCGCTAATCTTGAGCAAGGGGATGATGTGGTTCTGCTGGGACTCGTGGCACCGTTTAACGAACTCTTTGAATTAGCACCATGCATCCTTCTGGAAAAGGGTTCGGCTGGAAATTCCGTCGATACCCTCCTTGTCACAGCCGCGCAGATCAATGGACAGGGTACAACGGAACCGTATGAATCACGGCTTGTCCGGATTAACTCCATTACGAGTGTTACGGGGATCAACGGTCAGCCTGCTACGGCATGGGATGCCACGGGGAGCGGGATCAACTATTTTCTAAGCGATGCGAGCGGGCAGGTGCAGGCGCGCATCAGCGGCCGGATAAACCTCGCGAACGTTCCTGTTCCGTCCGGGGCTTTTGACATGGTGGGAGTCCTGGGCCAATTTTTTTCGGCATACCAAATTCTCCCCCGGAGCGTTGACGACGTCAGGCCGCTGGGGAAGGGACCTCTCATCACTGTCGCGCCGAAAGAATCGAACATCACTCAGAATTCCCTCCGGGTTAACTGGACGACGGGAAGTCCGGCTTCCGGTTTCGTCCGGTATGGCCGCACCCGGGCGTACGAGTTGGGCGTTGCCGGGGACACGGCCATGTCAATGGCACACGCCGTCGAGCTTTCGGGTCTCTCTCCTGCGACAATCTACCAAATCCAGGCATTTTCTGTCAGCGGAAGTGATACCAGCCTTGCGGGCAACCGTGTCGTGAGCACCGCCTCGCAAGGTTCGACTGGCCAGATCATTGTCTATTTCAATAAGCCGGCCGACGCTTCGGTCCAACGGTTCGCTCCGGCCAATGCCAATGCGAATTTGCTGGAGGCGATAGTCCGGCGGATCGACGCAGCGCAACATTCGATTGACGCTGCTCTCTACAGCCTCAGCGGCTCGGTCGGCCAGTCGATTGCCGAAGCCTTGATTCGGGCAAAAAATAGAGGGGTGAAGGTAAGGATGATGGTCGAAAAGGACAACCTCTTTGCCGGCACAGGAACCACCATGAACCAGGTCATCACCCCGTCAGGTATTCCGTGGATTGCCGACGATTTTGACGCGGCAAATGGGGGGGTCGGTCTCCACCATAACAAGTTTTTTGTGTTTGATTACCGTGGTGGAGAGCCGGACAAGATTTGGGTCTGGACCGGATCCTGGAACCCGACCGACCCCGGGACGAATGACGATTTCCAGAATGTGGTGGAGATCCAAGACCAGGCCCTTGCTGGCGCGTATACGCTCGAGTTCGCTGAAATGTGGGGGAGTGAGGGGGAGATTCCGGACGCGGGCAATGCGCGATTTGGTCTTCGCAAGACAGATAATACACCCCATCTCTTTTCGATCAACGGGACGCAGGTGGAAAGCTATTTCAGTCCGTCGGACCGGACGACGGGAAGGATTATTGATGTCGTACAAAATGCCTCCCACTCGGTCAACATTTCCATGCTGACGTTCACCAGGTCCGATATCGCCTCCGCCCTCATCGCAAGAAAGAATGTCGGAGTGAAAGTAAGGGGAGTGCTGGATAACGGGACCGATACAGGATCGCAATATGGGGTATTGACCTCCGCCGGCTTGGATATCCGGCTCGATCCGGCGTCGCCGTTCCTCCACCATAAGTACGCGATCATCGACGCAGAACGGATGGATCTTCAACAGGTGGTGATCACCGGCTCGCATAACTGGACGAGCGCAGCTGAGAACGCGAATAACGAAAACACGTTGATCGTGCAAGACAACAGGATAGCGAATGAGTACTTGCAGGAATTTGTGGCGCGGTACAAAGAAGCCGGCGGGACAGATGCGATTGTTGTCACAGTGGAAGAAGCGCGCGGGGAACAGCCCGGGACCTTCTCGTTGGG
>DKJQ01000132.1 GCA_002454845.1 Ignavibacteria bacterium UBA6688 | reverse complement strand
CTCCTCCTCCTTAATCCTAAAACCAGTTTCATAAAGAAACTCTGTTATATCTCTAATTTTTGATGAAATAAGCAGGGCCTCCGCAGAAATTACTTTATCCTGCTCAAAGACATGACCGTACTCTTTCATGAAGGCTCCACATCCTGCGGAGTTCATGATGATGTAATCCAGCTTCTCTTTCTTGAAAATGTCGATATTGTTCCGAGCCATGGCACGCGCTGCCTCCATGGCTCCATTGTGGGCCTGAAGTGACCCGCAGCAGGCCTGTCCCTTTGGGATCACAACCTCACAGCCATGGTGTAGCAGTAATGCGACCGTATCGGCATTCACGTCGGCATAGGCAACATCCATGATACACCCGGTAAGAAATCCTACCCGATACTTCATCTCCCCAACCGGCTTGATTACCTCCAACAATGTGTCGCTTGAAAACTTCGCGGAGATCGATGGAGTGAGGGGTTGCAGGTTATGAAGTTTAAGAGAGAACAAGCGGAGCAAGCCAGCCCGTTCCAGGAACCACTTAATCCCGAGCTTCTCGTACATCCGAAGCCCTCTTGCAAGGAACTTCAAGCGTGCCTGCTTGCGGAAGACCCAATCGAGAAAAACCTTTTTGAAGAATTTTGAAGTTACGGAGTCATATCCCAGCTCATGGATCTGTGATCGCGCCGCTTCAACCAGGGAGCCATATTTGACACCGGCAGGACATGCTGTCTCGCAAGCCTGGCAATCGAGACAAAAATCCATTTCATCAATAAACCCCTGCGTGATAGGAAGATCGCCGTCTGCAACAGCCTTGATGAGCCTGATCCTTCCACGTGGGGATGACTTCTCCATTCCTGTCAACGCAAAGGTGGGGCAATGTGGAAGGCATAATCCACAATGCATGCAGTTCACCATAACATCGTAGCTGGGGATATCAACCCCTTGAAATGCAGTCGGTTTACTTGTTGCTAAATCAGTCATTTACCGAAACTTTCTTAATGGAATTACAAGGAGCAGTCCAGCAATAAATCCGCCAATGTGTGCCCACCATGCAACCCCTCCCCCTCCCGCCGTTTGATATCCCAGGGAGGCAATGCCGCTAAAAAACTGAATGACAAACCAGAATCCCAAAACAACAAGAGCTGGCAGCTCAGCGACCTGGAGAAAGAAAAGAATGGGGATGACGGTAACCACCCGGGCGCCGGGGAACATCAGCAAGTATGCTCCCAGGACCCCGGAAATTGCGCCACTTGCTCCCACAGTTGGAACCGGCGAGCCGGGGTCTATGACAATGTGCAAAATAGTCGCTGCCAACCCACACAGGAGGTAAAATGCGAGGAATCTCCCATGCCCCAGCTTGTCTTCAACATTGTCCGCAAAGATCCAAAGGTACAGCATGTTTCCCCCCAAGTGGAGGAATCCACCGTGGAGGAACATCGAACTCAAGAGAGGGAAAAAGGTCATCAGATCCAACGTCCCCTGACCGAAAGCATGCACAACGGCGGCAGGGACAACGCCATAGGTGAGGAAGAAATGCTCCAATCCCGCTTCGTCAAGCGACAGCTCAAGAACAAATATGACAACATTGATCAGAAGGATGAGAATGGTGACAGCGGGAAAGCGGTGGGTCGGATTTCTATCTTTGATCGGGATCATGAAGGCTTCCGGAATAAGACAATCCGGTTGGTATTGGTCCCCCCCACATTGTTCCTGATCCCCCAGATATTCGAGGTCTTGGTAAAGGACTGCCGGTTGATCAGGATCCCGAGACACTCAAAGCATGCCTTCAATCCCAGGGGGACTACCAGTTCCTCCATCTTAAGGTTCTTCTTCCTGACCTCACCCACCTCAAAAGCCACAAATCCACCGGGGCGTGTGACCCGAAAGAGCTCATCAAAAACCCTCTGCATGCCCTCGGACCACGATTCCGGAGAGCGGGCCACCGTCATGGTGCGGGCGACCTCTGCCTCGTCGATCTCATTGAACCAGTTGCGCAACCAGTTGTCCTGCGCATAGTTCACAACATCAAGGAACGGAGGAGACGTAGCGGTGAGCTGAACGGTGGAGTCATTGATCCCCTCCGTCTTGTCCGCTCCTCCCGTGAACAAGGCTGTCAGCTTCGCAAACTCAGCGATTCGGCTTTGTTGATCAGGGGTTACATTTCTCATCAACGAACGTGATTTCTTCAAGATCAGTCCTTTGACATCCCTGTACGTGGGCCGCTGTTTCCGGTCCTTATTGATCTTCCTCTGGTTCGCTTGTGTCGCGGCTTGGTTGGGAGGCAAGGTGTAGACGGAAAAAAAACCCGCCGAGTGTCCGGTCAGGCGATTCGTGGCCACCATGCGAATCCAGCGATCGACACGATCCTCCCTCCCACTTTTCTTTCGCCCCGATAAGTACTTTTTCAATGTCACGATCTCAGCCATCGTCCGGGGATGGTAAAACATCGAGAGGTCTATCCCGGTTTTTACCCGGGGTACAAGCTTGATACGGTCCAATCGCTCTGCGATATCCTGAAGGGGGGGCGGGTCCAAACGCGGAATCGTCAGAAGGCAACTCAACGGGTTACAATCGTTCCCAAAGGCTCTCCTTCCCGACAGGACGGCTTCGATAATTGTTGTCCCCCGTCCCATAAATGGATCGTACACCACATCACATGGTTCGGTCAGCCTGTCGATGAAGAAACGGGGAAGTTGAGGCTTGAAGCATGCCCGGTAGGATATTTCATGCAGCGAAGAAGCCTGACGCTGTTTGGACGTCCAGAACTCGGCTGTAAACACCGGGAGAGTCCGACCTCCAATGGTCGCGAACGTTTGTTTCGCATCGGGTGGGACGATATCCTGAATGACCGACCCACGGTTCGAGGGAGAAGTGTATGTCCGTGCGGTGGTCGGCACCGATCAGGTATACGCTCCCATCTCAAGAAATTTCTTTATCTGGTCCCGGTTTGTCGGGAGAGGACCTTCGCACCGCGGCTTGAGGGTAAAGACCTTTCCGGGATTTAGAACGCCGTTGGGATCGATTGAGGCCTTGATTTTCCGCATCATATCGATCGCCGGCTCACTCGTCGTCATCTCCAGGAACC
>DKJQ01000025.1 GCA_002454845.1 Ignavibacteria bacterium UBA6688 | reverse complement strand
TAAAAGGTATTTGGACCGGATGGATCCGAAGCGTTCCAGGTCCGGTTTCCATGAATTGCAGATCTCCTCCGGAGCCGCGTTGCGATCGAGCAATTGACGGATCAACGAAGATCCCGTCAGGATGTCGAACCGACGGTGGCGAAACTCCGTTTCCCTGGGGTGAGCCCGCTTGAAGGCGGCGAGCAGGGCAATTCCGAGGCAGACAGGTCGGATCTCATTCCGGTCGACTGTGGTAATGCGAATCCCACGACATTCCTGGTTTTCATATTTGGGCTGGCTTGCCATCCCCGGAATGTCCCGGGGGACAAACCGCTCGGCGCTGAAGGTCACGCCGGCCGTGTAGCATCCACTCAACTCCTTGAGGACCTTCTCCGGGTCAACCCACGGTGCCCCAATAAGCTGAAACGGGGCTAACGTCCCACGCCCCTCGGAAAGGGATGTCCCCTCAACAAAACAGAGTCCGGGATAGATGACAGCGGTTTCCAGAGACTGCATGTTAGGGGAAGGGGCGACCCACGGGAGTCCGGTCTCATCAAACCACATGGACCGGCGCCATCCGTCGACAGGAACAATCTCCAGATTCGCCTTCAGGTTTGCAGTGTGGCCTAGCGAATAGTCTGCGAGCCATCCCTCCTCATTCCAGAGCCGGGCCAACTCCCCGATCGTCATCCCATGGGTCACCGGAATGGGCATCCACCCCACGAATGATTTCAGCGACCGTGCTCGGACAGGTCCGTCGAAGTGGAGGCCGCGAATGGGGTTGGGGCGATCAAGGATCACGAACGGGATCCCCTGTTCTGCTGCTGCCTCCATCGTCAGGGCTATCGTGGAAATGAAGGTGTAAAATCGAGCCCCGACATCCTGGATGTCGCATACCAGTAAGTCGATTCCCTCGAGCATTTCACGGGTCGGCTTGTGGATCTTCCCGTAAAGAGAATAGATCGGGATGCCCAGGTCGGGATGGGCGATATGGTCGACCACCTTTCCATCCGGCGTGTCGCCGGCGATCCCATGTTCCGGACCGTACAGAGCTTTGATCGTGCAGAGTCCCGATTCCGCCACAACGTCGATCAGGGGGCGGCCGTCGGACAAGCGCCCCGTATGATTGGTAAGAATGCCGATGCGTTTATTCCGGATGAGTTCCGGGGCGTCCGAAAGAAGTCGATCCGCGCCGGTCCGCACAAGAGTCGTTTGTTCCGATATCGCTGTTTCGTTCATGTCAAACCTTCAGAAAGAGCTTCCGTCGGTACATCCAGTAACAGAGGATCCACCCGACCAGAATGATCATGGTGGAATACAGCAGAGAGCCGATGATCGGCCCGGTGATGGTGGAAAATGTTTTGTAGAAGTAGCCCGTGAGCGAGGTCGTAGAATCGTTCCATGGAACTTTCCACGAGAGCATCACCCACCGGACAAAGAGTCCCGTCGCAACGTACACCGTGATGGCATTCATGCCGTACACGATGAACGGGAATCCGAAGCGGTGCAGCTGCCGGACCTCGATCAGCCAGTAGAACAGCAGGAACACGACGCAAGCCCACCCTGCGGTATAGACCGCGAACGAGGAGGTCCAGAGGATCTTATTGAGGGGGACGAACGTATCCCAGGCAAGACCCAGGACAATCCCGGCCACGCCGGCCATGGCGAAGGTTTTCATCACCAGCGCCTGCTTGTTTTGCCGCATCAGGAACCGGCCTGCAAGCACACCGAAGAGCACCGTGGAAAGACCGGGGATCATGCTGATGATGGTTTCCTTGTCCTCCGGGACGAGTATGAAGCTGTCGAGGTACTGCGCCGAGTTGATGTCCCGCTCGAAAGACCCCGGTGTAACGCCCGGCCCCGTTACGAATGCCAGAATTCCCCACCAGACAAACAGCATGGCAACAGCAATAGTCGCCTGCCAGCCCTGGCGGAGACGCAGGAGCAGGAACGCGGCAAAGTACAGGACGCCGATGCGCTGGAGAATACCGAAGTGTAGCACCGGTTCATTGAGGGATGCAGATTTCAAAAAGGCACCGAGAAGGTACAGAAGTAACGCCCGTCGCCCGGCTACGAGGATGCTCTTCCAGAACGGGTACCCCGCCTCACGCTTTTTGGCATCGCTGAACGGCATCGCCATGCCGACCGCAAAGAGGAAAAAGGGGAAAATGAGATCGGCGAATGTGCATCCATGCCATTCGGCGTGCAACAGGATCCGCGGGACGACTTCCGGATCCCACGTCCCAGGATTGTTCACGAGGAGCATGCCGGCGATGGCAAAGCCCCTGAATGCATCGAGCGAACTGAGCCGCTCAGAGGGTATGGAGGATGGAATATTCATGGACGTGTCGAGAACACTTCCAGCTCCCGGATGGCATAGGGGGAACCTCCCCGTGCTCCGGTCGTCCCTTTCTTCCCCTTGAACCGAAGATAGGGGGCCTTGGCAGGAGGGGTGATCTCGAATTCCTCTATGCCTCCGGTTCCTTCACGCACCTCCCGCATTGTTTTCCAATTCTTGCCATCCTGTGAAGTCTGTAATTGATACTCGGTCCCGTGATTCTCTCCCCATTGCATCCTGATAAAGCCGATCTCCTGCGGTTGTTTCCATGCGAGTTGCAGCCAGTCAGGGTCCACTTCGTCCTTCGACATTTTCACTCCCGATCGCCACCGGGTGTCGTTGTTGCCATCGATCGCCGATGACGGAGTGAACGTTCCGGGTCCCCACAGGGCATTCAAAGGGCTGAAGGAGGAGGCCGTGGCAATTGCTCCGCGTGCAAGATTGGGGGAGGGAAGGAGGGAGTCCCGTTCAAGGAGGCGGATCATCATCAAGGCGTGCGGCGGTACCTTCACGTCAAATTGTGCAGCGGGGACGGAAAGATCGGGCAATCGCTCATTCTGCCGTTTCTCATCGAGTATCCAGGCTTCAGCCTTTGGATGCGGGTTGAATTGGCTCAACGCTATTTCAACTGGGATCGTTGCTTTTCTTTGTTTGTTGATCAGGGCAAGTGTGAGTGTTTTCCCGGTGCGGCTTGCGTAGACTGAAACCGGGCCATCGGCGCCGGAGACCCGGAGGACCTCACTCCCAAAGAGATTGACGAACATGGGAAAGACGAAATACGTGAACCGCGGAGTGTTGCGTCCATCGGAGGAGAGATAGCCAAAGTCCCCGCCGCGCGGGGGATATTGGTTATGCAGAGCCCAGAGGCAGCCGATATCGGTCCCCAGTTCCGCCATGGTGCCGAGCATATCGGCCACCCAAAGGGCGTTGACAAGCTGTATCGTTTGCGGACCGGGACCGGTGTTGACCGAGTTGTACCCCACGTTGACCGTGAGAAGCTGTTTCGCTTTTTCCGGGCCCACGACCCGTTCGACCTCATCAACAAGCTGCCGGTGCAACGCGCGAAAGGCACTGGTGGTTGCGAAAAGCGAGTCGTCGTTTTCCTTTCCTCCGCTTTGGGGAAAGTAGGTGTAGGTGAGCATATCGACGTATTCCCCCGCGGCCCGCAACACACGCTCCGTCCAGTTTTCCGGGTGTGAACCGAGCGGCACGTTCGTCGCCACTTTGATCGTTGGATCGACCCCCTTCATCGCTTTCACAAACGATATGTATTTTTTCGCGTACTCCTCGGGGGGTGCATGCCCCTTAGCCCACCATCCCCATTGTTCATCTCCCACCTCCCAGAGTTTCACGCCGTAACGCCGTTGGAGATTGCAGTATTGAACCCAGGCGGCGGCGAGCTCGGGAGATTCGTTGAAGTTGATGGTGATGAACGGCTCCGCCCCGGTTTCCCGGCAGAAGGCGATGTACTCATCGGTGTCCATCTCGGTCGCGGGATTGTCGGGAGAATTCCAGACATAACGATCGGCCTGGTTCCCGCCGGGGTACTTGAGAAGGGTTGTCCCGGAAGCCTTGATTTTCGCGATCGCGTCCCGATCGGAGGTCAGAAGCATTTCTCCGGAGCGGCCGGGGAACAGCGATTCGTCCCAGTTGGCGGTGTTGATGCCGTAGAGCCACGGATTGATCGGCCTGACGGGCCTGGCGGCATCCACCTCCATACGAATCGTCTGACCGATGGCAAGAGCCGAAATGAGAAGGAGAGCGAGCAGGATGGAGATGTTCTTCATCGTGGTTCCTGTGGGGGAGTATCAATCAAAGGATTTCTTCATGATTTCGTGCCTGCGGAGGACCTTAAGGCCCACTTTGTGGTAGAAATCTTTTGCACGTCCGGTCGTCCACGCGAGCCACAAATTGTGCTTCCCCTTCTTGCGCATTTGATCCACCGTATGATAGTACAGCATGGGCCCAAGACCCCGGCCGGCGTACACTTCATCAATTCCGAACGGTCCGAACCGTTCATCCATGAAATGACTGAAGCCGACGACTTCGTGCTCCTTCAGCGCGACGAGGATCTCGTCGCATTCGGGATCTTCCTTCAGGCGTTCCAGGGCGACGCGAAAAAGGTCTCCGGGATAGTTCTTCCGGAGAAATTCCAGGAGGCCCAGTGTGAGGTGCGGGCGAAACACCTCAACCCGAAAGCCCGCCTTCCCAAGCTGGTGGAACCGTTCGTTCATCTCTTCGGGGATGGAGAAATCGATCAAGGGGCGTCCCATACTGTAGACACTCTGGTGCTTCTCATAACCGCGCGCTTTAAGGAACGCATGACCATCCGCATACGCATCGAGGTCGATTCCGGGAATGAAGTAGTTAGGCGTGTAATCCGACACGTGGATTTCACGGACCCCTTCCTTGCAAAGGAAGCTCTCGGCGTGTTGCACCATCGTGGTGGCGATATCCTGTCGTCGCCACTCCGAATGGACGAAGAACACCGTGATCCAACCCCGGCCCGGTTCGAGCCCGACGTCGAAATAAGGGTATCGCCGGCTCAAACCCAACAGGAAGCCGATAGGCTTCTTATCTTGGAGGGCGACAAAGCAACCGCGCTGGTCGAAATTGGGATCGAGAATGACCTTCCGGCGGAAGGTATTGACGGTAATCTCATCGCGTGGGAGACACAGGTTCCATAACTCGACGACATCCTCCTCATCCTCCGAATCATAGTGGCGGACGGTGTAAGACATGAAAATGTTCTCCTTCTTTTGTGGGATTTCTTCGTGGGCGAGGGCACCCTGAA
>DKJQ01000258.1 GCA_002454845.1 Ignavibacteria bacterium UBA6688 | reverse complement strand
CCAGCATCTGCCAAATTGGATCTAAGCTTAAGCCATATGGAACAGCAACTGTCAAATTTGAACACCAGAGACTTTCCGTTTTTTTTCTAACCCTTTGTGCCTTGCCCGCCCGAACGACTGTGTCGTTCAGTCGGGCGGGGTGCCTTTGTGGCTCACGAAAAGGGTTTTTCAACACTCTGCTAAGAGTTATGACCGCAGAAATCATTTCCATCGGCGACGAGCTGCTGATCGGGCAGGTCATCAATACCAACCAGGCGTATATTGCCGAACGGCTGCAATCGGTCGGTATCACGGTCCATCGCATGCTCACGGTTGGCGATGACGAAGACGAAATCCTTGCGTCCTTTGAGGAAGCCGTGTCAACGCACCGCCTTGTCGTGGTGACGGGAGGACTGGGTCCCACCCATGACGATGTGACCAGGTCGGTTGTGTGCAGGTTCTTCGACACTGATCTCGTCGTGAACAAGGAGGCTCTCGAGCGAATTACGGAGTTGTTCCGGAAACGGGGCATCCCGCTCATCCAACGGAACGAAGACCAGGCACTGGTTCCACGCAGTTGCACCGTGATCCAGAACTCTCAGGGGACGGCCCCGGGGTACTTGTTCGACCGTATGGGAAAGCATTTCATCGTCATGCCCGGTGTTCCCTTTGAAATGAAAGCGATGATGGAAGAGTTTGTCATTCCCTATTTCAGGCAACGTGGAACGGAGGAAGTTATCCTGCACAGAACGCTGAAAACAACCGGCATCGGAGAGTCCATCCTCGCGAACCAGATAGGGGATGTCGCGGCGCTCCTCACTCCACATCCCGGCGTTACACTGGCTTTTCTTCCGAGTCCGACAGGTGTCAGGTTAAGAATCACCGCGCACGGAACCGACCCCGACCAGGTGACCAGGGCAATCAACAGCGTGGAAACTGCTCTGCGGACAAAGGCGGAAAAGTTCATCTACGGAGCTGACGAGGAGGAACTGGAAGAGGTGCTCGGGAGGCTCCTCAGGGAGCGTGGACTTTCCCTCTCGGTTGCTGAATCGTGCACCGGAGGGTTGATTGCGGATCGCATCACCAACGTTCCTGGGAGCTCGGATTATTTCGAGCGCGGGATTGTCGCCTACAGCAATGCGTCAAAGATTGCCATGCTACAGGTTCCCCCTCCTCTTCTCGATGCTCATGGGGCTGTCAGCAGGGAAGTGGCGGAAGCGATGGCGTTGGGAATCCGGTCGGCGTCGAAGACATCGATAGGTCTCTCAACAACCGGAATTGCCGGGCCAACAGGCGGAACGGATCAGAAAGAGGTGGGACTGGTCTGGATCGGCTACTCCGATGGGAACGGCACTTTTGCCCTCCGCTTCCAATTCGGGGAGGATCGGCGACGCGTGAAGGAGCGTGCGGCACAGGCAGCCCTGGAACTCGTAAGAAGGAAGTTGTTGAAAATCGACCCTCAATGAAAATCCGTTGTTTTATTGCACTTCCTCTCCCCTCTGAAATCCAGCGCGGGATTTCGCAAGTTCAGGAGAAACTCCGGGCCTCCGAGGCCACGGTGCGCTGGGAACCTTCCGAGAAATTTCATATCACGATGAAATTTCTTGGCGATAAGGAAGAGTCGCAGCTCTCTTCCCTCACCTCATCGTTGAGCGCATCGGTTCAGGAGATTCAATCCTTTGCACTTAGCTTCAGGCACGTTGGAGGATTTCCAACCGATGAAAAACCACGTATCGTCTGGATTGGAACGGACATCCCTCCCGTGTTCGCCACACTTCATCGTCACATCGAGGAGGTATGTTCAACATACGGCGTTGAAAAAGATGACCGCGCATTTCATCCTCATGTCACCATGGGAAGAGTCAAGGGCGGACACAACATTCATCGCTTGACTGAAATTCTAAAAAGCATTACTTTTGAGCCGCTTCAATTTCGATGCACCGAGATCCGCATCATGCGCAGCGAATTATTTCCAACCGGATCATACTACACGCTGATGAGCGCGATTCCCTTACAACCGTAACCTGGAGTAACCATGTCCGAGAACAATTCCAAAGAAGCACGCCTCCAAGCCCTCAAACTTGCCATCGACCAGATCGAAAAGCAGCATGGCAAAGGAGCCATCATGAGGTTGACGGAGGGGCCCATCGCGAAGATCGACGCGATCTCCACCGGCTCCATCTCGCTCGATGCAGCGCTTGGCATCGGGGGAATTCCCCGTGGAAGGGTGATCGAGATTTTCGGTCCGGAATCTTCCGGCAAAACCACCATCTGTCTCCATGTCATTGCAGAAGCCCAGCGCCTCGGCGGTGTTGCAGCCTTCATCGATACCGAGCACGCCCTGGACATTGCGTATGCGAAACGGCTCGGCGTCGACGTCAACAACCTCCTCCTCTCGCAACCGGAATTTGGCGAACAGGCCCTGGAAATCGTCGAAACGCTGGTCCGGAGCAGCGCGCTCGACATCGTCGTCATCGATTCCGTCGCAGCGCTGACACCGCGCGCGGAGATCGAAGGAGAGATGGGCGATCCGACCATGGGGGTGCAGGCCCGTTTGATGTCTCAGGCCCTCCGGAAGCTCACAGCCGCGATCAGCAAATCCAGAACGAGCGTTATGTTCACCAACCAGCTTCGCCAGAAGATCGGGGTGATGTTCGGCAATCCCGAGACGACGACCGGAGGGAACGCCTTGAAATTTTACGCGTCGGTCCGGATGGATGTACGACGGATCGAAGCGATCAAGGACGGTCAGAATGTCATCGGCAACCGCACCCGGGTCAAGGTGGTCAAGAACAAGGTTGCGCCGCCATTCAAAGAAGCGCAATTCGATATTCTCTATAATGAGGGTATCTCGAAACTTGGTGATTTGATCGATGCTGCCGTTGAACACAACATCATCGCCAAAAGCGGCTCGTGGTTCTCTTATAAAGAGGACCGGATCGGACAGGGCCGCGATGCGGTCAAGACGTACTTGCAGGGAAATGCAGCGATTGCGAAAGAGATAGACCTTGCGCTCCGGAAGAAGCTTGGGCTGATTGCCGACGACACTCCCCCCTCCCCGGCCGCGAAGCCGGAACACGCGGCCCCCGCAAAAAAGGGATCGAAGAACTAGGCGCATTCCATGCTCATCACCAAAATCCTGAAGAGCCGCGCTCAACGGCAGGGATACGCCATCTACGTGGATGAAGCGTTCGCCTTCACGGTGAGCGAAGCCGTCCTGGTCAAATTCGGCCTGTATACCGGGCAGCGCATTGACGACAAAACCGTGGAGCTGGTTGCCTCCGCCGAGGCATTCGACCGGGCCAACAGGATCGCCATCAACTTTATTTCCTATCGCCCGCGCAGCACCAAGGAGATCATCAACAAACTCCTGAGCAAGGGATATTCCACGGAGCTGGCGAAGAAGGTGACGGATCACCTGACCTCTCTCAAGATGCTGAACGACGTCGAGTTCGCGCGCATGTTCGTGCGCGATAAACTCCGCGGCAAGCCGATGGGAAAGTCGATGATGCGGCGGAAGCTCCTCGAGAAGGGCATCACACCGCAAACCATCGAGCGCGTGCTGCGGGAGTTCATTTCTGAAGAGGATGAACAGGAGGCGGCAAAGAAGCTGATCGAGCGCAAGCTCCGCCATTCGAACGAACGGTTCGCCAAGCTGGATCTCCTGCGCCAACGGAAACGACTCGTGGATTATCTTCTCAGTCGCGGGTTCTCGACCGAAGTTGCCATGAAAACCGTCCGGATTCTCATCGCCTCCTGACCCCGGTTCGCCGAATCCTCTGCTTTGCTTCCAGAACTTATCTCAAGAATGATTTGGCCAGCCGGAGGCCTATAACTGAAGATCGCGATAGCGATCTACCATTTGGATCAACGCTCTTTTTACTTTTCAGGTTGGCACTGGCCCCCAAAAGAAGCACGCTGCGCGTGCTTTAGTAGTATGCCTCCGGCTGTCCCTTTTTGCGGCAAAACACATGCTTAGGATTTTTGAGACCATTTCTACAGATCGTCATGCGATGACGCGCGTCGTTCTCGATATTAAAACCCCCGGCTTCCCGCTCGAATCGTTTGATGAAGCGCAGCAAACCTGCCTGCTGAAGTCCGCCCAGTGCGAACAAGAGAAAACGTAAACCATCCAGAAGTTCAGTCTCGATCCCACCACCGCCTGATTCTCACACGATCCCATGATGGGGGCGCACGGTATTCCTGTGTACAATAAAAAAGGCCGGTTCAATACCGGCCTTTTTGAACACTCAGGCAAGGAGCCGTCGTCAGCGGTCGGGGGACGTTTGATGATGGTTGCGTCGTGAAAATTCCTGATAGATGGTTGCGGCGGCCGCGAGTTTCAGCAAATCCCACCAGGAAAAAATCAGGAACCCCGCATTGAATGCCGCACTCCAGTCCTTGAAGTACACAACATTCAACTGAATCGTGCCGAAAGAAAAAATGATGAGCAGACCGATGAACAGAGATACGACAGTACGAACGTAGGCGATGATTGAACCTTGGAATCCCCCGCTTTTGTCCGGCCCGGGAGCATGGGGCGAAAGAAGAAAGCCGATCACGAACGCCGCTATGGGAAATGCGAGCAGGTATCCTCCGGTTGGCCCGAGAATTCTCGCCAAACCGAACCCTCCCCCTGAGAACACCGGCAAGCCAACGGCGCCCAGGGCAAGGTAGGCCGACATGCTCAGAAATCCGTTTCGCTTTCCAAGCAACGCGCCGGCAAGCATCACCACAAGCGTTTGAAACGTGAACGGAACCGGTTGGTGCGGAATTTCAATTTGCGCACCGATCCCTGCGAGAACGGCGAACGTGAATATCCAGAATGCCTGGGCTACCCGGTGTTCACTGGTGAGGCTCAGATACTGTGAGACTGATACAGGTCGTGCGTCCAACATTCACCCTCCGAATTGGTCACGGGCAATAATACTCAAATCCCATCTGAAAATCAACCGACGTTTCGTGGAAAGTCCCAGAGTGCGTGTCGGCTTGTCGACCAGGGATGCACCCCGGGACCACCGGTCGTCGCTGCGCCGTTGCAATTGAAATAATTTCCGGTACATTGGGCGACATCATTCATGAGGAGGATTCATGCGGACGCTTTTCCTGTTACTGTTTTTTTCCTTTTCAGTCCTTGCGCAACAACAAATCGAGTTCTTTCCCGGTGGCAGCTACGATCCCACCGTTCCGACTCCCCCATCCGTGCTCGGCTATGAAATCGGCGAGCGGTTTACGGACTACCGCAGCCTCGAACGGTATCTGGAAAAGCTCTCCGCTGCCTCCAACCGCATCCAGCGGGTGGTGTACGGCGAGAGTATGGAACGGCGGCCGCTCCTGGCACTGATCATCAGCTCCCCCTCCAATCTTTCCCGCCTCGAGGAATGGAAGTCGGCGAATAAGAAACTCACCGACCCCCGGCTGTTTCAATCAAAGACCGAAGTCGATGCTCTTCTGAAAGATCTCCCGGGTATCGTTTATCTGTCCTACGGCGTTCATGGGAATGAGTCTTCCTCCACCGAGGCCGCGATCCAGGTGGCGTACCAGCTCTGCGCCGGCACGGATCAACGAACGACGAGCATCCTGGAAAACACCATCGTCATCCTGGACCCCGCCGTGAACCCGGACGGCCGGGAACGCTACGTCCAGTGGTTCAATGCGGCGGTCGGCGCAAACGTCAACACGAATCCGGATGCCATCGAACACAGTGAACCGTGGCCCGGGGGAAGGACCAACCATTATTATTTTGACCTTAACCGCGATCTGTCCTGGATGACCCAGAAAGAAACCAAGGCACGGGTTGCATTCTACCGGGAGTGGATGCCCCACGTCCACGTCGACTACCACGAAATGGGTTACACGAGCACGTATTTCTTCTTCCCCGCCGCGGCGCCGTTCCATGAGGTGCTGCCGGAGGAGGTGGAAAAATGGGGAACGATCTACGGAAAAGGAAACGCAGAGGCATTTGATCAACTCGGTATTGCGTACTATGTCGGCGAGGACTTCGACATGTTCTATCCCGGGTACGGAGATTCATGGCCCACGTTCAACGGAGCCATTGGGATGACCTATGAGCAGGCGGGCAGCGGCAGAGCCGGTCTGGGGATCCGGAAACCCGGGGGCAGCATCCTCACACTCCGGGAACGCGCCCGGAATCATGTTGTGACGAGTTTGGCCACCCTCGAGACGACCGTGAAAAATCGCGTGGAGAGGCTACGTGATTTCTATACCTTCTGGGAAACCGGTGTGCGAGGCGGTGGTACCGTGAAGGGGTATCTTCTGAAGGAAGGCAACGATCCCAACCGGGCCGCGAAGCTCGTCTCCATCTTGTTGCGACAGGGAATTGAAGTGCATCGCGTGAACGAGCCTGTCCGGGTCCAGGCAACACGTTTCTTCAGCAAGCGATCGGTCAACGAGGCATTCCCGAAAGGGGCCTACCTTGTCCCCCTCAACCAACCGCAACGCCGGCTCGCGCAAGCATTGCTGGAGCCGGAGACCGTAGCGCGGGATACATTTTTCTATGACGTCTCTGCGTGGTCGCTGCCTGTGGCGTACGGCGTACCTGGTTATTCCGTCGAAGGCACTCTCCCTCCCGCGAGCAGGATCACGGAGATCCCTCCTCTGAACAAAGGTGTCACGGGCGACAGGGCGCGCTATGCGTACCTCATCCCGTGGGAACGAAACGGTGCGGCGAAACTGGTCTGGCAATTGTTGGAACGAGAGTACAGACTTTCCGTTGCGGCGCGGACATTCGAGACGAATGGACGCGTGTTCGGTCCGGGAACGATTATTGTCAACCTTGGATCCAATCCGGAGTCGCTCCATGAAGATCTTCAGGCTCTGGCAGAAATGCACGGGGTCGAAGTATTTGCCACGCATTCCGGTCTTACGGAGAAAGGGATCAGCCTCGGTTCCAACCATGTGCGGCCCCTCAAGAAACCGGCGATCGTTCTCGTGACCGGGGCCCCGGTATTTGCCAACGACTTCGGCGAGTTGTGGTATTTGTTCGAGCAAGAACTCGGAATTCCCATCACCTCCATTCGCGCAACCGAGCTCGCGGATGCGAACCTTTCAAAGTACGATGTCATCATTCTTCCTGATGGGGGGAATTATCAATCCATCTTCGATAGCAGCCGTGTCGATAGACTGAAGCGATGGGTCCAGTCCGGAGGAGTTCTGATCGGCATAGAAAACGGCGCCCGGTTCCTGACAAAATCACGCTCGGGAATTACGCAAGCGACGCTGAAATCGGAAAAAAAGGAAGACGACAAGTCCAAGGAGGAGAAAGAGCTCGACAAGGCAAAAAAGGATTCCAGAAAACGACTGACCTCTTTTGAACAAGACGAGTCTGATCGGCTGGCACGAATTCCGGGAACGATTTTCAAAGCCCTGGTCGATACAACCCATCCCATCGGGTATGGATATTCAAGGGAATTGTTTGTTCTGAAGGGGAATGCCGAACCCTTTGAATTGCCGGAGAGTGGAAGGAACGTCGTCATGTTCACGAAGGACTCCGTTCAGGTCAGCGGTTATGTTTCCCCCGACAAAGCGAAGAAGGTCGCCGATTCGGGCTATATCATGGAGTTCCAGGTCGGACAGGGGAAGGCCGTGCTTTTTGCAGAAACGGTGTCGTTCAGGATGTTTTGGGATGCGCTTCCCAAGCTCCTGATTAATACGGTCCTCTTTCTTCCGCAAGCCCGTTAGCGACCTGAAAACTCCCTAACACCTTAAAAATTCGTTGACTTACGGGGTTCTTTTATGTATCTTTAAAGCCCAATTCGAGAAGAATTGGGCTTTGTTTTTTTGGGGTGTAGCCAAGTGGTAAGGCAGCGGCCTTTGGAGCCGCCATTCCCAGGTTCGAATCCTGGCACCCCAGCAGAACAAACGATCCTTTGAACAGTCTGAGCCAAAGAATCCTCCCATGAGCAAACTCAAGATCTTCTCCGGACGTTCGAACCGTCCGCTCGCGGAGAAAATTGCAAAAGAAGCAGGGGTGGAATTAGGGCGGCTCGAATTAACAAATTTCAGTGATGGTGAAATCTGGGTCAAGTACAGCGACAATATCCGGGGGGATGATGTTTTCCTGATTCAGTCGACGCCCCCTCCGGCGGAGAACCTTCTGGAGTTGCTGATCCTGATCGATGCGGCAAGGCGAGCCTCGGCACAACGGATCACGGTGGTGGTCCCCTATTTCGGGTATGCTCGACAGGACAGAAAGGACCAGCCGCGCGTTTCGGTTTCCGCGAAATTGGTAGCGAACCTGATCACCGAGGCGGGCGCTGATCGACTGATAACGATGGATCTGCACGCGCCGCAAATTCAGGGGTTCTTTGATATACCGATGGATCACTTGTATGCCTCGGCGGTGTTTACCGATTATTTCCGGAAGAAGAACATCCCGAACCTCGCGGTCGTCTCCCCCGATGTGGGAGGGATCAAAATGGCCCGTTCCTATGCAAAGCGCCTTGAAGCCGACCTGATCATGATCGATAAGCGGCGCCCCAAGGCCAATGAAGTGGAAGTCATGAACATCATCGGCAATGTAGCGGGGAAGAACATCGTGATCGTCGATGACCTGATCGACACGGCAGGAACCTTCGTCAATGCGGTCGCAGCGTTGAAGGAAAGTGGGGCGCAGGATGTCTATGGTGCCTGCACGCACCCCATTCTTTCCGGCAAAGCCATAGAACGGATCAACGCTTCTTCGGTCAAGAGCCTGGTCGTGACGGACTCCATCCAGGTTCATGGTGAATCCGGTAAAATAGAATTCCGATCGGTCGCAAAGCTGTTCGCCGAAGCAATTATTCGCACACATAACAATCAATCCATCAGCTCGTTGTTTGACGTCGACAAAGACAAAGCTTAATTGAGGAGACGGTACCATGTCAGAAATAACCCTTAACGCAGTTATCAGAAAAAATCTTGGGAAGCGCGCGAGGCGTCTCCGCACGGAAGGTAAGGTTCCGGGCATTTATTACGGCCACGGGCAGGCGAACATTCCCGTAGAGATGACGGAGCTCTTGCTTCAGCCCCTTTACCGGACGACAGCGACGCACGTGATCAACCTGAAGCTCGACGACGGTTCCACGCATCAATGCATCCTGCGTCAGGTGCAGTTTGATCCCGTGACCGAAAAACCGTTGCACTTTGACCTGTTCGGTCTCAATGAGCAGGAGGAACTCATCCTGGAGGTCCCTGTGACGGTTCAAGGCGCCCCCAAGGGGGTCAAGGATGGCGGGATGCTGCAGCACATCCTCCACAAGGTGCGTGTCTCCTGCCTGCCGAAGTACATTCCGGATCACATCGAGGTGAATGTGGAAAGCCTCGAGATCAACAAGTCGATTCATATCAGCGACCTCTCGATCCCCAATGTCAGAATCCTGGAGAACGAACACAGCGCGGTCGTGGCTGTTGTCCCCCCGACGATCCTGAAGGAAGTAACGCCGGAAGTGGTCGCTACGGAAGCGGTACTGGCGGAACCGGAAGTCATTGGCAAGGGTAAGAAGCCTGAAGAAGGAGCTGAAGGAGCGGTAACGGAGGAGAAGGGGAAAGAGAAGGCGAAAGAGAAAGAGAAGAAGTAACGCTCCCGGCCATGCATTGCCTCATCGGCCTCGGGAACCCAGGCAGTCGGTACAATGGTACGCGCCACAATATCGGTTTTGAGATTGTTGACCAGGTGGCCCGCGAGTTACGTATCGGGTTTGTGCCGGGAAAAGGGGAATATCTCGGCGCCCAGGGCGAGATCGACCGGATTCCGGTGCTCTTGATAAAGCCAATGACCTTCATGAACGAAAGCGGCTCAGCCGTTGCGGAAGTCCTGGAGCGTTTCGGCTTAGCCCTGGAGGATCTGCTTGTTGTTTGTGATGATTTTCAGCTTCCCTTGGGTCAGTTGCGGCTGCGATTGACAGGAAGCGACGGCGGACACAATGGGTTGTATTCCATCATTTACCATCTGCAATCAGACCAATTCCCCCGATTGCGTTGTGGTATAGCCTCAAGCTTCACTCCCACGGAAAAAGCTTTGATGGCGGGATATGTCCTGGAACCGTTCAGGCGGGATGAACATCCGGACGTGCGGAAGATGGTCGAACGCGGGAGTAGTGCCTGTTTCACCGTTCTCAGGGAGGGCTTAACTCAAGCAATGAATCAGTTCAACTCGAAACCAGAATAGGAGACGCGAATCAGTATGGAACAGTTCGTTCAATGGGTTCCGCTGGTTGGAGCTGTCGGGTTAGTCTTTGCCTTCCTTATCTATCTCAATCTCAAGCGGTTGCCTGCCGGTAATGCGCGGATGCAGGATATTGCGGATCAGATCCACGTTGGTTCGATGGCCTTTTTGAAACGCGAATATGTCGTCCTCTTCTTTTTCGTCGTGGTCGTCGGCGGACTCCTTGCGGCATTTCTCAACCCGATGACCGCCGTCGCTTTTTTGAGCGGCGCCATCTGCTCGGTCCTCGCCGGATTATTCGGCATGCACGCAGCCACCAAAGCAAACGTTCGCACGGCCGAGGCCGCCCGCTCCGAGGGACAGGGAAAGGCGCTCCTCACAGCCTTCGACGGTGGCGCCGTAATGGGAGTCAGCGTTGCAAGCCTGGGGCTCATTGGTGTCGGGGTCTTTTACCTCTTGTTCGGGAATCCGACGGAGGCAAATATCATTAACGGGTTCGCCATGGGGGCAAGTTCGATCGCGCTCTTCGCCCGCGTCGGTGGCGGCATCTACACCAAGGCTGCCGATGTTGGTGCGGACCTCGTCGGCAAAGTCGAGGCGGGAATTCCGGAAGACGACCCGCGCAACCCGGGCGTCATTGCAGACAACGTTGGCGACAACGTGGGCGACGTTGCAGGCATGGGGGCCGATATCTTCGAATCGTATGTCGGATCGATTGTGGCCACGATCGCAATTGGGGCCACCCTCCTGCCGGAAGGGCTCCTCCTGTTGAAAGCAAACCCGGAAGTGGGCAACGAGTCCATTAAGAGTATTCTGATGGCACTCCCCCTCATCCTCGCTGCAGTTGGCCTGCTCGCTTCGTTCGCGGGAATCGCATCGATGCGTGTGCTGAAGCATTTTGCCCCCGCCTCTGCCCTTCGCTACTCTACCTTTGTTGCCGCCGGAATTTTCCTCCTCGCCAGCCTTTGGATCGTCCGGTCGTATGATGTCAGCAACAACGTTTTCTGGGCGATTTTCTTTGGCACGATCGTCGGAATTGTCATCGGGCTGATCACGGAGTACTATACCTCCGGGCCACCCGTCAAACGGATCGGAATCGCAAGCAAAACCGGGGCTGCGACCAATATCATCCAGGGGCTCGCGGTCGGACTTGAATCGGCCGCTCTCCCGGTCATCGCGATTTGTTTTGCGATCTATATTGCCAATGACGTTGCAGGGCTCTACGGAATCGGTATTGCTGCCGTCGGCATGCTCGCCACGGTGGGCATTACGATGTCTGTCGACGCCTACGGCCCCATCGCGGATAACGCAGGGGGCATTTCTGAAATGTCCGCACTCGGCCCCGAAGTTCGAAAAATCACCGACAGCCTCGATTCGCTCGGCAATACCACCGCCGCGATCGGAAAAGGGTTTGCGATCGGTTCGGCCGCTCTGACCGCCCTGGCACTCTTCGCAGCGTATTCGCAGGCGGTCGATGCAAGCATCGTGTTGCGGCTGAAAGACATGCAGGCAAGCGGCCTGGAGTTGTCGGCGGAGTGGAAACGGTACGCCCTGCTGCTCGGCGAGGGAGAAATGCCGTTGCAGATTGTTGTGACCAATCCTTTGGTCGTCATCGGCCTCTTCATCGGTGGCGTCCTCCCCTTCTTCATCGCCGCACTGACCATGACCTCCGTCGGGCGCGCCGCCGGGAAAATGGTTGATGAGATCCGGCGCCAGTTTCGCGAAATCCCGGGCCTCCTCGAAGGAAAAGAGGGCGTGCGCCCGGATGCCGCCCGGTGCGTCGATATTTCGACCACAGCGGCACTGAAGGAAATGATTCTGCCGGGCATCACCGCCGTTGTCGCACCTGTTTTTGTCGGATTTCTCCTTGGTCCTGCGGCCCTCGGCGGCATGCTTGCGGGAGCAACCGTCACCGGCGTTCTCATGGCCCTCATGATGGCCAATGCCGGCGGGGCATGGGACAACGCCAAGAAAGCAATCGAAAAGGGAGAAGTGGCCGGAGAGAAAAAGGGATCCGATGCGCACAAAGCAGCCGTGGTCGGGGATACCGTGGGTGACCCGTTCAAGGATACCTCCGGTCCGGCTATGAATATTCTTATTAAACTGATGTCCGTCGTTTCCCTCGTCATCGCCCCCCTGCTTCTGTGGTAGAGGGCAGTGAGGGAACAACAATCATAAATCACCCCCTGCTCCAGACCTGATCTTTGCGGGATGGGGCCTTTTCAACACAGTCCAAAGGGAGATGCACTATGCCACGATCCAACATCTACGAGACAACGTTCATCGTGAACGTTTCGCTCGACGACGCCCAGATCGGTGTCGTGACCGAGAAGGTCAAAGACTTCATCATCAAGAACGGCGGAACCATCCGCGAGCTGGTTCCCTGGGGCCGCAAGCGGTTCGCCTATCCGATTCAGAACAAGAACAACGGCTATTATGTTGTGATTGAATTCTCAGCGCCGACAGATTTGATCGCCAAACTCGAGCGCCATTATTTTCTCGAGGAGAACATCCTGCGGTACCTGACTATTGTTCTTGATAAGAAAGCATTGAAGGCCCGCAC
>DKJQ01000028.1 GCA_002454845.1 Ignavibacteria bacterium UBA6688 | reverse complement strand
CTCGCCTTCGATACCATCTACGCCGAGGGCCAGCGCCGGTACGTGGAGAGCCTCTCCTCGTATGCCCGTCAGTTTCTTGAACGGATGGACAAACCGGACGTTGACCTGATCCAGGGAATCAGTCCCTCCATTGCGATCGAGCAGAAAACCTCAACACGCAATCCCCGCTCGACCGTCGCAACCACCACGGAAGTATATGACTACCTCCGATTGCTCTTCGGAAGAATCGGGCAGACCCATTGCCGCGTCTGCGGCAACGTGGTGAAACGTGATACAGTCTCCAGCGCGGTCGACCGGTTGCAGCGGGAGGGGGACGGGGCAAAACTGTACGTAATGTTCCCGATGCACGACCATCCGGGGCGTTCGCTGAAGGAGGAGCTTGAGGCTCTCAAAAAACGGGGATTTTTCCGGATCATCGTTCATGGGGAACTGATCGACATGAACGAGACGGAGTACAAAGGGAAACAGAAGAAGGATGTGCAGGTTTTGGTGGACCGGCTCGTTGTCCGGAAGGACGAGGAGATGCAGAAGAGGCTTGCTGACTCTATTGAAGCGGCTTTCGTGGAAGGGGATGGATACGCGCTCGTGTACCTATTGGAAAAGAAAGAGACCCTGCGCTTCACCCAGCATTATGAATGTCCAACGGACGGCATCCGGTACGAAGACCCGGAACCGAGAATGTTTTCGTTCAATAATCCGGTCGGTGCTTGCCCCAAGTGTCAGGGCTTCGGCCGATCGATGGGAATCGACATGGACCTGGTGGTCCCCGATCCGTTCAAAACGATCGGGCAGGGAGCGATCCAGCCTTGGAACTTTCCCAAGTGGCGCGGTAACCTCCGCGATCTGCTCGGCATTGCCCATGAGACAGGGCTGTCGCTCGACGTTCCCTTCAAGGACCTGACTCCTCAACAGCTCGATGTAGTGACGAACGGGCATAAGAAGTTTGACGGGATCCTCAAGTTCTTCAAGTTTATCGAACGAAAATCGTACAAGATCCACTACCGGGTCTTCCTGAGCCGCTACCGGGGCTACACGACATGCAACGAGTGCGGGGGGGCGAGGTTGCGTTCGGATGCTTTGAATATCCGCGTGACCGACAAAACGATCCACGATATCGTCCGGATGACGATTGAGGAAGCGCTGGAGTTTTTCCAGGCGATCAAACTCTCCAGGCATGACCTGGATATCGCGAAACGCGTCCTCGAGGAGATCCGCAAACGGCTGAAGTTCCTGAACGATGTGGGGATCGGGTACCTGACGCTCGACCGTCTGACGATGACGCTTTCCGGCGGAGAATCGCAGCGCATCAATCTGGCGACCTCGCTCGGTTCGTCGCTGGTCGGATCACTCTACGTCCTGGACGAGCCGAGTATTGGCCTTCACCCTCGTGACAACTCAAAACTCATCGCCATCCTCAAGTCGCTCCGGGATGTCGGGAACAGCGTGCTTGTTGTGGAGCATGACGAGGATATGATGCGGGCGGCGGATATTGTCATCGATATGGGACCCCGTGCGGGAGAGCAAGGGGGGGAAGTTGTGTACTGCGGACCGATGGACGGACTGCTTCAGCATCCCACCTCGCTGACCGCGCGCTATCTGAACGGCAATCTCGTCATCCCTCTCCCCAGGAAACGGAGGAAGGAGGGGGAACAATCGATCCTGATCAAGGGGGCGGCCGAGCATAATCTGCGGGACATTGACGTCCGTTTTCCGCTCGGGTTGTTCGTCTGTGTAACGGGTGTCAGCGGCTCGGGAAAGAGTACCCTGGTTCATGAAATCCTCTCTGCCGGACTCCAGAAACTCAAAGGGGGATTCGACGGGAGCGTGGGGAAGCATGCGGCGATCCTGGGGGCGGACCACGTGAGCCACGTCGAGATGGTTGATCAATCGCCCATCGGCCGTTCGCCCCGGTCGAATCCCATCACGTACCTGAAGATTTTCGACCTCATCCGCGACCTCCTGGCCGGGACGCAGGCGGCCCGCATGCGCGGTTTCAAACCCGGGTACTTTTCCTTCAATGTCCCGGGAGGGCGATGCGAGGTTTGCGAAGGGGACGGGTATCAGAAAATCGAAATGCAGTTTCTTGCCGACCTGTATCTCCTCTGCGAGGGATGCAAAGGAAAGCGCTTTAAACAGGAGGTCTTGGAGGTCCGGTATCACGGAAAGAACGTGGATGAGATCCTTGCGATGACCGTCACAGAGGCAATCGACTTTTTTTCACAGCATCCGGACGGGCGGAGAATCGCGAAAAAGCTCACCATCCTCAACGAGGTGGGACTGGGATATCTGCGCCTGGGTCAGCCGGCCACGACACTTTCAGGGGGAGAAGCGCAGCGTATCAAACTGGCGCATCACCTCACGGGTTCCGAGGGGGAGGGCCGGGCGCTGTTCATCTTCGACGAGCCGACCACGGGTCTGCATTTTGACGACATTGCCAAGCTCTTGCGTTGCTTTGACGCGCTGGTCAACGCCGGGAATTCCGTAGTGGTGATCGAACATAATATGGACGTGGTGAAGTGCGCTGACTTCATTATTGACCTGGGGCCGGAGGCCGGAGATGGCGGGGGACGCATCGTCGCCACCGGTACGCCGGAGGAAGTTGCCCGTTCGACGAAGTCGCATACGGGGCGCTATTTGAAAAAGGTCTTGGAGGATGTTGAATAGTGTCGCAGAACTATCTCGAATCTGTTTTTAAGAAGAATATTCCCGCGAATCTACACGAATCTGCGCTAATAGTTAAAGTTGGCAGTTCTCAATTACCCTTCGTGAGGATTCGCGGAGATTCGTGGGAGATTTTTTTCGAAACTCAGGCTTGGTAGTATCACGCTCGACTCACTCACGAAACGCCCGTGATTTTTATGGGCCATTACCTGACTCATGCAGGAGGGATCATGATACGACGCGGAATTCTTCTGTGTCTTCTCGCACTCGTGTGCGTGCCGCGGATGGAGGGAGCAGATAACAAGAAACTGGGGATCGGAGTGGTGATTGGTGCGCCGACTGGCTTCTCCATCAAGTACTGGAAAGGCTCGGTCGCCTATCAGGGGACGCTGGGGGCGGGAGTTGGAGGCGGACTGGCGATCGGTGCGGATTACCTGATGCATACCAACGCCTTCGATAATCCGAGAGCTCCGTTCTATTATGGTCCCGGGATTTTTATCGGTGACGTGGGATTCGGCGGACCGGAGTGGACGAACAATAATTTGTTCCTCGGGGCGAGATTCGTCTTCGGCGTCGATTACATTTTCCCGGATCACCCGTTCGACATCGCGCTGGAGCTCGGTCCTGCGCTTCTCGTTGCCCCGGTTGTCGGGGTGGGAATCGAGTTGGGAGTAGCGTTCAGGTTTTATCCTTAGGAGGCTGTTGAAAACAAATATCCACGAAGGACGCAAAGGCATGGAGCTTTGTTAAGAATTTCTGGAACCTGTCTCAAAAACAAGCAACAAGGTCATTGCGAACCCCGATTCATCGGGGTGAAGTCCCGCTTCTGGATTCCGCATAGCAGCGGGATTCCAAAGTGCGGAACAATCTAAACCTCGCAGTTTAGATTGCTTCGTCGCACTCAAAGACATCGTTCCAAATGGACAGTTGCTATCGCAACTGTTGTAATAAGCCTCTGGCCCTCGCAATGACTTATGAGGGGTTTTTGAGATAGCTTCTAAGTACTTTCCTGGGGCCTCTGTGACTTAGTGGCATGCTTTTCATTTTTCAGCTGACTGCTGGATCCACGGGAGATTTCGCAAGGGGTATCGCGTTACCGTTGGATCAGTTTGATCCCGGCCGATTTTGTCTCGATCGTGATCGAGCCGGAGCCGCTCCCCACCTTCCCTGTGGCATAGGCGCCGCTGCCGAGAGATTTCGACCGGACCGGGAGGTTGGTGTCGACGTTCCCGTAGGTCGCTTCCAGCATGACCTCTCCCGAAAAGCCAGTGGGCATGCTCACGCTCACCGAGCCGTATTCGTTCTTGATGTCGATGATGGAAGGGGTATTCTTCAATTGGAGATCGATCGGGTTGCTCTTGTTCGTCATCCGTATGGCCTGGGCTGTCAGGTCGAGGATGGTCAGTGAGGAGTACTCCGTGTTGGAAGTCCAATCTCCCTGAATTCCATCTGCAGTGACGCGCCCGCTTTTGGTCGAGAGATCGACGCTTCCCTTGATGTTTTTGAGCTCAATTTTCGAGTACGGGTTCTCGATGCGGAGGTTGCCGACGGCATTTTCCAGTTTCAGGGAGCCGGACTGGCCCCGCACGGTGATCTCTTTTCCCGACTTGCCGCTGACATCCACCGCTTCCACCGATGTATATGGTGCGTCGACGCTAAGTCCGTCGATCTGTTTCACCCTGATTTTCCCGCTCTGGTTCTTCACCTTGAAGAAGCCCGCGACGTTTTCCACTGTCAGCGTGGAGTAATCGGCATCGACGGTAAGATCCCCCCCGATGTCGGCTATTGTGATGGTGGCGCTCTTGGAGTTGATTGTCGCTTCCTTGTGAACTTTCCTGACCTGGATCGTGGAGTAATCCGCATCGATCCAGACCGGCCCGTTGAACTCCTCCACGGTCACCTTCCCGCTCTTGCTGTTCAGCTTCAAATCGCCCCCGGAATTTTCGATGACCGTCTTGCCGTAATCGTTCCGCACATCCTCGAGCGCGGTGCAGTTCTTCAGGAGGAGGTCGTTGTTCCCGCCGAGGAGCTTCAGGGTCCCCTTCATGTTCTCGAGGGAGAGTGTTCCATACTTCATATCGGTGGTGAGGGGATTGGATTGCGGGACGTAGATTTCGCCGACGATCTCCTTCCGGACATAGGAAGAGCGGAAGATTCTGGAAAAGAATCCGCCATTTCGGGAAGATGACCGGGGCTCGCGGAGGGCGATCGAAAGTCCGGCAGAGCTCCGGGATTCCATGATGGAGACCTCCTCGATATACCGTCGCTCAAATTCTTCATCGGAGGATTCGATGCGGACAGCAAGCTTAATGAAAACTTCGTTCTTATCCCATGAACGAAAGGTTATGTCGGACCCGTTGAAACCGGTGATCTCGATCCGTTGCCGGGATTCGACCGGGTAGCGTCCTTCCAAATCCCGCGTCTTGTCGAATACATCTCCGGTGCCGTCGAGAAGGACGACGCTGATGAGGGCGATGAACAAGGTTTTCATAGTTCTATTTCTCCGTTGTCGATCATGTCAATGAGGATCTGTAATTTCATGCTGTAGAGTTGCCGGAGGCGGGTTCGCTTCATCGGCGAGAGGTCGTTGTTCCTGGTCTCCTGACGCAACTCCTCGATGGCCTTGTCGACCATGTGAATCTGGTCTTTCCGCGCGAGCAATTCGCCCCCGTTCTCCGGCTCCGCGCGGGGCGACGAAACAAGTTGGGGCATGATCTGTTCGAAGGCCTTGATGGCTGATTGGTATGCCTGATCCACCTGGACCACGGCGGGTTGGGCGTTCTGGATCGAGTCCTTGACGATGGTGATTGCTCCCACTGCAGAGAGATAGAGCAGGACGGTGGCCGCAATGCCGTACGCGAAGCTGCGGGCATCCCGCACAAACGCGAGGATCGGTCGCGTCCGCCGTATCTGCTTCTCGATCCCCCTCCAGAGCCGCTGTTGTGTGCGCTCATCGGGTAGCTCGTCGGGTCTGTAGAATTTATCCGGATGAATCATCGTCCAGCCTCCTCGCTCTGCCACCTGGTTTTGAGATACTGTTTTGTTCTGGAGAGGATCGTCCTCGAAGTGCTCTCCCCGATCTCCAACAGGGAGGCGATCTCTGCATGCGAATAGCCTTCCACCTCGTAGAGCACGAACACCGTGCGCTTGGTCTCGTCAAGATCCTCCAACCATGTTCTCATGGTTTCCCTCCATTCGATCAGGTCCGGCTCCGGTTCGGAGGAGTACTCGTCGTTGGTGGAGGAGATGAACGGGACGATGGTGGCTCTCCGCCGGTCCATGCGCATTTCGTTCAGGGCGAGTTTGAACAGCCACGATGAGAACCGGGCCCTTCCGTCGAACCCGTGAAGGTGCTCGAAGGCCTTGATAAAAGCCCGCTGAGTCCATTCTTCGGCTTCATCGGGGTCCGAGGAAAACTGGCGCATAAAGCGGTACAGGGGCGTAACGTATTGCCCATAAAGCAACTTGAACGCTTTATGGTCGCCTTCCTTGGCCTGGTCAATCCAGCGGGATTCGTCGTTCATGCGGTGTCTGTTCGTAGGTAGATGCGTGGGAACCCTGAAACGCTACAATGCTAATCAAAAAAGAGGAGAACAGGAAGGAGGGGGAGAATGGAGATTATTTCGGCTTTGGTGACTCGAATCACAGCGGAAGAGGGGGCGGGAAATTATATTTGGACAAAGTTTCGTGAGGCACTCGTTTGACCTTAGAGCTTAGGGGAGGCTCTCTGGAATTTCGGGTGCCTCATTCTTGGTGGGGGTACAATCGAAGAGGCGCACCGGGGGGTGCGCCTCTTCTGTTTTCTCCGGGCTCGAATGGT
>DKJQ01000027.1 GCA_002454845.1 Ignavibacteria bacterium UBA6688 | reverse complement strand
GGTGTGACGGATTTCCATGCGGAGGCGGAGAAGAAGAGCGCGTTCATGGTACTGATGGAGGAGTTGCTTTCCGTCATGCGAATGTGATATCTTCCGGCCTTCGATTCGATCGTTGCGTTGATTCCTTCAGGAGTCATGTTGAGGACGACCTGCGACTTTGGTTCGCCCGGCAGGCTTCCCCGGTAGGAGATCCATCGTTGGCGAAAAGGGACTTCACGGCTTCCTTCCGCGGTGACGACGTACGCCTTTGCTTCGGGGGTGAAGATATCGAACGCGTCGAGCTCGAGACGCGACGGGAGCGGAAGCGAAGAGGGGAGTGCGAGTGTTATGCGCGCAGGTCGTCGTTGAAGGATCTCCCCAATTTCTCCCGCGGAGACTGCGACGGGGATTGAGTGGTGGACCTGGTTTGCGATGGCTGACTGAGCCGCTGCCGTTGCAGTTCCTCCCGGCGCATCAGTCAACGTGAGCTCCTGTGCGGCAATGCGATCTGCCGTGATGAACAAAGCGAACGTAAGAGTGAGGCGGAATGAGCGGAGTACGGACTGCGTCATACGATTCCCCTCCTGGGGCACTGTGACGAAAGTGGTGTGGTGCGATGGGGTCCGGGAAAGGGAACTTGTTCTCCCGGGCAGCCTGAAAATGTTATATTATCCGGTTATAAACAAGGGTACAAGTACTCATTGTTTTGTCAGTGACTCACCGCCGCCCCGACGCCCCCTTGCCCCGTTGCTCTCCTCCATCTTTACTCCGAGCGCTTGTATTTTCCCCCAAGGTTGCCTACTTTGTGCACATTCCCGCCTGCATGCTCCGAATTGCCTCGGAGGTCTTAAACCTGGTTGTCACACCGGTGTCCAAGTGGAGTGGTTCGTCCCATCCCGACATTGGGTAGGGAACGAACTTTGTGTATGCGAGCGCAGCCCAGACAGCGAACAAGAGAAGCCAAACGAACGACACATCCAATGAATAACCACAACATACTATTATGATTCTCAAAGAAACCGGACTCCCCTTGTATCTCATGGTGGCAATTTCGTGCGCAGGGCTATCCTCTTCGTCGCCTGCACAGCAACCATCGCAGGCTTTCCTCGGCACGATCGATCGTCCGACTCCCAAGCTGGGATTTAATACCAATGGCCATGTTCCTCCCAATATTCCTCTGGGGGCATCCGGCGCCAATTGGACACAGCAGTGGTTTATCGATAGTACGATCTACCTCTATCCGGAAGTCTTAAGATTTCCCGGGGGGACAAACTCAAATCATTGGGATTGGCAAACGGGCTGGTTCAGGTCGGGGTATCAACCGCCCAGCACGCCGCTGACCATTCGGGTAGAAGAATTCAAACCGGGGCTTGTTGGGTGCAATGCCGAAGGATTATTTGTTGTCAACCTGGAAACGTCCGATGTCGGGTATGAAATGGATGGCTTGCGTCATGCCGCGGCGCTGGGTCTCAAACCTGCCTTGTTCGAATTGGGCAATGAGCATAATCTCAATGGAGGAACCTCCTATCCGCTTCAGGATATGTCGTCGAGCGCCTATGCGCAATTGGCCAAATCGTACTACGACAGCATCAAAGCTGTCTTTCCGGTCAGCAAAGTGTGCGCGGTGGGGGGCAACACAGGTCCTCACCCGAACTGGCACTCGGACATTCTGCAGGCCATCCCTGGCATCGATGCATTTGCCTTTCATGTCTATTTGACGGCAAACAATGCGGATTTGGTTTTTGATGTGAATCGGGCACTCGCAATTCCGTTTGGGAGTGCCTCCAACAACACCACACTTCCATTCCGATATAATGCGGCCGGGTTCAGTTTACTTCCTGCAACGAAGGAAGTCTGGGTGACGGAATATAACCTGGAGGAAACACAAATCGCCAGCACTCCTGTCATTGCAAAAACCTGGACCCATACGCTCTATATGACCGCGATGAATCATTTCTTCCTCTCCCAGCCAAACGTAACCATGATGCTGAATCACTCCCTGGCTGCATCCGCAACCCATTATGAATCAATTTCAAAAACCGATAAACATATCACCGCCAACGCCCTCTCAACGAAACTGCTGTCCGATGTTGCGAGGGGTTCTCAAAGAACTCAAAACATAACATTCTCCGGAACTCCTTCCATGACGCACGGATCGGCGACCATACCGAAATTAATTGGCTGGAGGTTTCAGCATGCCGGATCCGAAAAAGGGTTTCTCTGCAATTTTTCGGCGGACACTTTTTCGGTATCACTTTCCGGTGTGTTTTCAAACACGATGCAGTTCGACCAATATTCTGCCGACACCGCTTTTATCGTTCGAGGACTTTCGAGTCTCAACAAGTATTCGGGAACTTCCACGGACAGTATTGTCATCTACCCCTTTTCCATTACGCAAGTTCATACCGCAAACGCGACCGGCATTCGAGGAGAACGAACGACGATCAGGAATGAACTGCGGATGTATCCGAATCCATCCCGACACAGCATCACCCTGCAGACCGACCTTCTCCTGACAAACGGAGAAGTTATCGTGTACAGCGTGACGGGACAGGAGATTGAGAGAATCCGGCAGCTTTCGGGAAACCAGGTGAAAATCCCCACCCACAGACTGACGCGCGGCATTTATTTCGTCGTCCTGAAACATCTCGACCGGCTTGTGACAGGAAAGTTTATTGTGGACTGAACTGTTCTCTCCATGGAGCAGGTGAGCACCGTCGCCCTGATGCGGCGTTGCTCCCGCCCTTGCTTTTCCCCCTGAGGTTGCCTACTTTCTCCTCATTCCAACCATCCCGCCCGGGTTTCCTTAAAGGGCCTCGTGAAGTAATGAAAGCCAGATGAAGAATGAAGGTAACTGCTCAGCATAGGTGAAAGAGGAACCAGCGAATCTTCACCAGAAGCCATCTCAAAAACCCCCGCATAAGTCATTGCGAGGGCCAGAGGC
>DKJQ01000321.1 GCA_002454845.1 Ignavibacteria bacterium UBA6688 | reverse complement strand
CTTGCAAGAGCTTTCACACTTGAGGAATTTAGAACTTAAATTCACTTGTTTACGAATCATTAACTGAGATTGCTCGTTGTTAACTTTGCTTTCAAACAATCCATGGTCGAACTGGTCGGCTCCTGAAAACTCGAAAAAGAACCATATCTACAATGGACAATGAGTTTGGAGACCCCTGTCCTGTTCAAATTGGTGGTTCACGCAAGAAAAGTGAGGTTTGCATCCGTCAAAACCAAAAAACCACCACTATACGAAATCGGTCAGCTAAAGCGTGAAGATTATAGGCAAGCCTTATCTGAGCTCATTTATTCCCCGCCTCAAACCTCCGCCAGTCCTCCGCATACTGCCGGAGCCGGTGGTCAGCAAGGAAATTGATCGTCCCCTCCTCAAAAATCCCATCCTTCTTCTGATCTCCCGCTTTTACACCGGTCAGGATCTCGATCCCTTGATTGACCGTGGAGACTGCGTAGACATGGAACTTCTTCTTCTTTACGGCTTCCGTCACATCATCCCGTAGCATCAGGTCACCGACGTTCTGGATCGGGATCAAGACTCCGTGTTTTCCCGTGAGGCCGCGGGCCTTGCAGATATCGAAGAACCCCTCAATCTTCTCGTTCACGCCGCCGATCGGCTGGACCTCCCCTTTCTGGTTCACGGATCCGGTGACGGCGAGTTCCTGCCGTATCGGGACGCCGGAGAGGCTGGAGAGGATTGCGTACATCTCGGTGGACGAAGCGCTGTCGCCGTCCACGCCGCCGTACGACTGCTCGAACGTGATGCTCGCGCTCATAATCAGTGGCTTGTCCTGGGCGAACATACTCCGGAGGTACCCGCTGAGGATCGCCACTCCCTTGTTGTGGGTCGGTCCGCTCATCTCCGCATCCCGCTCGATGTTGATGACGCCGGCGCGCCCCAGGGCCGTGCGGGCGGTGATGCGCGACGGTTTACCGAAAGCGTGCTCGCCCGTATCATAGACCGCGAGGCCGTTCACCTGTCCCACCACGCTCCCCACGGTATCGATCATCATGGTCCCTTCATGGATCATCTCCTGCATCTTTTCCTCCACCATGGCCCCGCGGTACAGGCGTTCCTCGATCGCTTTCTTGACATGGTGCGCGGAGACAACGGTTTTTTGTTCTTCCCCGGCCCAGTAGTTTGCCTCCCGGATCACATCGGCGATGACATTGAAGCGCGTGGAAAACTTTCCCTGCCTCCCGGAAAGCCTCAAGCCGAACTCCAGCAGCACAGCCATCGCGGTCCGGTCGCAGGTCCTCAGCTTCTCATCGTCGCTGACCATCTTGATGAACTGGAGATACTTCTCGACCGAGGAGGGATTCCGCGGTATCTCATAATCGAAGTCGGATCGTATCTTGAAGATTTTCTGGAAGTCTTCATCCCGGTAATGGAGGAATTGGTAGAGCTCCGCGTCGCCGACCATAATGACCTTCACGTTCAGCTTGATCGGCTCCGGTTTCATACCGGAAGGGGCGAAGCCGAACATGGGCTCGTAGGTAAGGATCTCCAACTTGCCGGTGCGGAGGGTCCGCTTCAGGTCCTGCCATACCCCCGGTTCGACCAGTGTATCGAGCGCGTTGAGGACAAGGTACCCTCCGTCGGCCTGCAGCAGGGATCCCGCCTTGATCTGGGTAAACTCGGTTCTCCAGACACCCCCTTTTTCCAGCACCCGTTCGACCGTCCCGAAGAGGTTTTTATATTTCGGGTTCGTCTCGATCACAACCGGGGTGTGCTCGGCCTGGGAGTTGTCGACCAGGAGATTGACCTCGTACTCGAGGAACACGTCCTCCTCCACCTCCTGCTCCTCTCCTTGCGGCGGTTGCGGTGGAGGCTGCTGAGCGCGGAATCGGTCCAGGTTTCCGCCGATGTTCTCGCGTACATCGTCCAGGTAGGCATGAACTTTCTTGTCGTCGTACGTCACTTTCATGACCTGGATGGCCTCATCGACGATCGGCATCACCAGCTTCTCCTCGATTTCCGTGAGGGATTGTTGTACTTTTTTTTCGATGTTGCGCAGTTCACGGAAGACGGTGGACATTTGCTTTTCAAGGACCCCCTGCGCCTTTTTCAAGGATTCGAATTGCTCCTTCGGGAAGTCCCCCTTCTGAGAGAGCGTCTCGATCTCGTCGAGGCTGGTGGCTTTCTCGGCGACCACCGGGACAATGTCCGGCCGCATCAGGTTCCCAACCTGCACCTGCACCAGCTCGAAACCCTGTTCCTTCACCCGTTTCTCGAAATCCTGGAGCACGCTCTTTTGCCTGTCCTGAAAGTGACCGAGCACCGACTTCCGCGCGTCCTGGTATCGCTGGCCTTCGTAGATCGACGGGATGTCACGCTGGAGGTCAGCAATAAAACTCGCCATGTCGATCTTCAGTCCCTTGCCCTGTCCGGCCGGGAGCGAGAGCGCGATCGGCTGATCGGTGTTCTTGAAATTGAAGACGTAACAGTGATCGCGCAAGCCGTCCCCCTTCATCTCGAACTCGTGCAACATGCGCTTGATCGTTGTCGTGCGACCCGTGCCGGAAACTCCGGTGACGAAAATGTTATACCCGAAGTGTTTCATCGCCAGTCCGACGCGCAAGGCCCTGAGCGCGCGTTCCTGCCCGATGATTTCACGGGTCGGTTTGATCTCGTCGCTTGTCTTTACCTTCAGGGACTTCGGGTTGCAATACCAGCGGAGCTTATCGACCGGCAAGGGCTTGTGGAGAGGAGCGGGTTTCGTGTGTGCGGGGGAAGATTTCGGGGACCGGGGCTTTTTTTTCATCGGGATCTGTGCGTTGGGATTCAGGAACCAAAAAAATTCAGTCGAAATGTAGCACTATTTCATGGAAAATCAATTTGCCGGTTTACCATGGGTTTGTCACAAAGTAATACAGGAAGACCGATCCCATCCACCAGTACAGCCCCTGCATAGCGACCGGATGATGCTTCTTGCCATAATTCCATCCCCGGGCCAAAAGGATCATGGAAATGACAAACCCCGTCGTGACTGCCAGGGATGGCAGGAGGCTCAGATTCAATCCCCACCATGCACTCGCATTCTGGTTGGGATTCAATACCCACCCGTACAGGACGATCAAATGAGCGATATAAACGAAGAACGACTCGATACCGAAAACGGTCAGCCACTTCGGCATCCAGACACCAGGGCGCCGGCGATGGGAAACGGCGTATTCAAAATACCACAGTCCGCTCAGCATCAGGAACAGGACCCCCAGGCGAATCCAGAAGAAATTCGGACTTGTAAACCAGAAGTCGTACACCGGATATATCTGTACCGGCATGAGGTCCAGGAGCAAGCCGGTCAGAATCAGGACAATGCCTGTGATACCGAGGTTATTGATGAAACCCCGCTCTTTCCCTTCCGGTCTCTCGCGCAGGAACAGCCAGGCAACCAGCGTTCCTGCAAGCAAGAAACCGGCATTGGGGAACAACGGGAAAAACGACCCATTCAGTCCATTAATAGCCTGCGAAAAAGCAAGGGGAACATCGGCTGTTCGTACCGGGTCCCAGAACAAAGGGGTGGCATAGGCGACCGCGAAGAGCAATACCATGACTGCGCTCACAAAGAGCCGTTCGGATCGCACAGTGACGAGGAGGAGACGGAGGACGATCAGCGTCAGGCCGATGCACTGCAGTGCATCGAAAGCGAGAAACGCATTCCATTCCTGCGGCGAGAATCCTTCGAGGGATTTACGGAGAGAAAAATAGGGGAGATGGAGGAGATAGCCGATGATGAGAATCAGGACGGCGCGCCAGAGTCGGCGAAAGAAGTGGGTGGAGAGTGTCAGGGCCTGTTCCCACCGTCGCCGGGTCGCTATGGCAAACGCAAACCCGGCTCCAAAAAGGAAGCCGGGCCCGACAATGCCGTGAACAAGCTCATGAAAAACGAACCAGGGTTGCCGCTGCTCTTCTGAGACGAGCAGGGCCCGCAGCGCATGCCCTTCGACCATGAAGAAGACAATCAATCCGCGATAAAGATCGAGGAACCAGTATCGCTGGGGTTCCCTCACACGGCTCCCATCACTGCATTGATCGCAACGACACTGACGATATCTTCAACGCTGCACCCACGGGAAAGATCGAACGCCGGCTGCTTCAACCCCTGCACAACGGGGCCGATCGCCTCCGCTCCCCCCATCCGCTGGGCAAGTTTATAGCCGATGTTCCCGGCATTCAGATCGGGGAACACGAGCACGTTCGCACGACCCCCCACCGGTGAACCGGGTGCCTTCCGGTCTGCCACCGCGGGAACAATGGCGGCATCGAGCTGCAGCTCGCCATCCAGTGCAAGGCCGGGATTTTTCTTCTTTGCGAACGCGGTCGCCTTTTGTACTTTTTCGACCAGCAGATGGTCCGCACTTCCCTTCGTTGAAAACGATAACATGGCCACGCGCGGTTCCTCACCGGTCAGTTTTTGATGGTTGGCCGCCGCGGCAAGAGCGATATCCGCAAGCTGTTCCGCGGTCGGGTCCGGCACCACCGCACAGTCGGCAAACGTGTAGGTCGTGTACGGGAACACCATCAGGAAGAAGCTCGATACCACGTTGATCCCTTCTGCCATCCCAATGATCTGAATGCCCGCCCGCAAAACGTCCCCGGTCGTGGAGAGCGAACCGGCAACGCTTCCATGCGCCATTCCTTCCCGCACCATCATCGCGCCAAAAAACAGGGGCCGCTTCATCGTCTGCTGAGCCTGTTCAAACTGCATCCCTTTCGCCTTCCGCAGATTGAAATAGAGGTGCGCGAAGTCGCTTAGCTTCTCCGACCGCTCCGGATCGACGATACGAATTTTCTCCAGGCCTACTCCCAGCTTCGCCGCTTTCGTTCGGATCTCCCCTTCATCCCCCACCAGCGATATGGTCGCGATGCCTTCATCGACAATGATGCGGGCGGCTTGAATCGCACGCTCATCGGTGGCGTCCGGTAGGACAATGTGCCTCTTGAGTTCTTGAGCTTTCGATTTGATGCTCGTA
>DKJQ01000282.1:2378-2591 GCA_002454845.1 Ignavibacteria bacterium UBA6688 | reverse complement strand
AAGAACATCACCAGCCCGTTCGCCGTGCTCAATGAAAAGATGAAAGAGCTCGCCTACGACGTCCATACCTACAAGCATACGACGATGGGGTTTGAAGCGGACATCAAGGCGATGCCGCAACAATTCGAATACAGCAAGTCGTTCTTCAGCCGGTTCTACCGCCCGGAAAACGTCGTGTTGGTGATCGCAGGGGACATCGATGTCGGAAACACT
>DKJQ01000282.1:1568-2321 GCA_002454845.1 Ignavibacteria bacterium UBA6688 | reverse complement strand
TGGGCATCATCAAACGGTACTACGGCGGCTGGCAAAAAGGGTACGTGGCGCCCAAAGTCACTCCCGAGCCGGCCCAGCAAGGGGAGCGGACCACGGAGGTTTCCTATCCGGGCCGGACTCTGCCCATCCTTGTCATCGGGTACAAAGGAGAAGCGTTCGACGCGAAGAACAAGAATCTGGCGGCAGCGATGCTCCTGGGCGAGCTTGCCTTCGGGGAGAACAGCGACCTGAACAAGAAGCTTTTTCTCAAGGAGCAGAAAGTCCAGTTCCTTTCCCCCAGTTTCCCCATGAACCGGGATCAGGGGCTCTACCAGATCTACTCGATGGTGAAGAAGTTGGAGGACGTCCCGTATGTTCGCGATGAAGTATACCGGACAATCGAGGAATTCAAAACCAGGCCGGTCGATGCGCAAAAACTCGCCGACCTGAAACGACGGAACAAGTATAACTTCCTGATGGGCCTGGATACCCCGAGCCGGGTCACCGGCGGTCTTGCACGCGTGGTTGCGATTACCGGCGGTGTCGAGGCGATCGATGAGCTCTACACCTCGTTCGACGCGGTGACGCCGCAGGACATTCAGAATGCGGCCAAGCGCTACCTCGCCACCGAACGTCGGTCCGTCATCGTCCTGAAAGGAGCACAATAATGAAGACGACGAAGATTCTCTCACTCGCCTGCGCCCTTGCGCTTCTGATCCCCGGAATGATCGTAGGAGAAACGAACGTGTCCAATGACAACCTCGTGCTGCTGCC
>DKJQ01000282.1:0-1498 GCA_002454845.1 Ignavibacteria bacterium UBA6688 | reverse complement strand
GTCCCGAACGATCCGACCATCTCGTTCCGCATATGGTTCAAGGCCGGATCCCAGAACGACCCGAAGGGGAAGGAGGGATTGGCGGAGATCGTCGCCTCCATGTTGACGGAAGCGGCGACCACGAAGAACAGCTATGAGCAGATCCTGGAAAAACTCTATCCGTTGGCCGCAAGCTATTCCAACACGATGAATGCGGAACTGACGGTCATCACGGGGCGGACCCATAAAGATAATTTGCGTGACTATTACCCGTTGTTGATCGATGCGATCCTCGCCCCGGCATTCAAGCAGGAAGACCTGGACCGATTGAAGAGCCAGGCCCTGAACTATCTTGAGAATACATTGCGGTATTCCTCGGACGAAGAGCTTGGGAAAGCTGTCCTGTACAACGACGTGTTTGCCGGAACACCCTACGGGCACATCACCACGGGAACGATTGAAGCGGTGAAGAGCCTCACCCTGGAGGATGTGAAGGGATTCTACCGGAAACATTATACCCGCGACAATCTGGTGATCGGAGTTGGCGGAGGATACGAATCTGCACTCGTCGAACAACTGAAGACGGATTTGAATCAACTCCCGGCGGGGTCGGTGGCAGAGGTTCCCAAACCACAGCCGAACCCGATCAGCGGGTTCCATGTCTTCATGGTGGAGAAAGACGCCCCCGCAACGGCGATCAGCATGGGGTACCCGATGAATATTCTCCGCGGGACGAAGGACTGGTATGCGCTCGCCATTGCTAATTCCTGGTTGGGTGAGCACCGGAACTCGAGCAGTCACCTCTACCAGGTGATTCGTGAAGAGCGGGGATTGAATTATGGGGATTATTCCTACATCGAACATTATCCGGGGGGCGGGCAACGTCAATTGCCGCCGCAGAACGTCGGGCGGCGTGTCCAGTTGTTTGAAATCTGGATCCGGCCGGTCCCGAACGAAACACGCCATTTCTCCCTCCGGGCCGCGCTCCGGGAGTATCGGAATCTCGTGGAGAATGGGATGACACAGGGGGATTTCGATCTGACACGAAATTTCCTCAAGAAGTACGTTCTCAACTATGCGCAAACGACGATGGAGCGGCTTGGATACGCGCTGGACGACAAGTACTACGGCATCGAAGGGAGCCACCTCGGGATGTTTCGTGAGATGATGGATAAGCTGACTGTCAGGGAGGTGAATGAGGCGATCAAGCGGCATTGGCAGTACGGGAACATGCAGATTGCCATCATCACGAAAGACGCGGAAGCATTCAAGAAAGCCCTCGTGGAGGACTCCCCCAGTCCGATCACGTATGCTACCCCGAAATCGGACCACGTGATGAAGGAGGATGTGGAGATTGTGAAGTTTCCGGTGAAAGTGATGCCGGAACACATCCGTATCCTTCCGGTGACCGACCTGTTGGTGAAGTAACCAAAGACTGGTTGCCCACCGGGGCTCAGGAAGACCGGGACCGATCTCAAAACCCCGTCACATCGCTCGTGGCGGGGGTTTTCAAGTAGTG
>DKJQ01000257.1 GCA_002454845.1 Ignavibacteria bacterium UBA6688 | reverse complement strand
CAAGCATTGCCTTCGTTTATTGTTGAAAGCTAATCTAATACAAAGTAAACGAAAATGCAAACAAAGATAATAGAAAATATAGCGTTTTTCCTGCTAATGGCAGCGAGATTCGATATGCTGTCTTTTATGGAAAGTCAGGGGCTTCGCGTTCCAAAAAGGGGGGTGCCCCTGCTCAAGATCGAAGGGTGGGGTATTCTGAGAGGATATCCTTCCCGACTGATCGCGATTTCGTTCTGACGGGGCACCTGGATGGCATCCAGGATAATGCAGAGCACACAGACGACTTTTTGGATGGATTTGATCGTGAGCGGGGACGGAAGAGCCGCACATCTTCAACGAAAGCAGGGCGAATCGCAGATTCGCCCTGCACAAGATCGCAACGTGATTTTTCTCCCGGGGGCGCCCGGCGCCACGACAAAGCGTGCCCTGATCGTGGGGAAGCTATTTCTTCACGCGTTGATCAATCCAATCTCCCATGACCTTCAATGCGGTAGGAGAGATTGTTTCCTCGATCGACCCGTACTCGGTGGGGGCACCGGTGGCCGATGTTTGAAAGAGATGATTCAGACCAGGGAGCATTTTGACGGTAATGTCTTTGTTGCCACCTTCCCGGAGCGCTTTTTCGATCTCCTTAAGATTTTCGGCGTGAGGGACCTGAAGATCTTTTTCCCCGTTGAGAGCGAGTACCGGACAACGAACCTTCTTCAGTGCGGTACGAGGATCGAATGTGAGGAAATATCGAAACCATGGGGTTGTCATTTGGCGAACCTGGGGCTCGATGGCCTTCATCATCTCCATCCCCTGTTTCTGATAGTCTGTCCCCCACTCGTCCCATGTCGATCGGAGATGTGCGATGAGTCTGTCCGACAGGGCGGCACTATCCTGCTCCGACTTGAGGATGGAGTACAGTTGCTGATTCCGCGCAAGGGTTTTCGTTATCTCCTCCTCCTTTGTGCCGGAGGCGCGTGCGATGAGGTCGGTCTGCAGCACAAGGATCTCCTCACCCGTCAATCCCGTTCCCGCCATCAGGATAATGAATGCGATGTCGCGGGATTGGGTGGCCGCAAGGGGAGCGATAATACCCCCTTCGCTATGTCCGATCAATCCGATCTTTGTCCGGTCGATCTCAGAGCGTTGTTTGAGGAAACCGACCCCGGCGAGAACGTCTCCGGCGAAGTCAGCTGTTGTGGAGTTCATGACGGATCCGCTCGAACCGCCGATTCCCCGATCGTCCAGACGCAGCACCGCGATGCCGCGCCGTGTGAGGTAATCGGCAAGAACCAGAAACGGTTTATGACCAAACAATGATTCATCGCGGTCCTGCGGGCCCGAGCCCGTTATGAGGATCACAGCAGGGAAGGGGCCCTTCCGTGCTTCAGGGCCCTCCTCCCGGGGCAGCGTGAGGGTTCCCGTTAGTTTAACCCCCGCTGTTGTATTTTCATAAGAGACCTCTTCTTCGAGATACGGATAGGGTTTGGCGGGCATTTGAGGTCTTCGTACTTCGGGGACTGATTCCGCCCGGGTGAGGGGGAGGGGGAATGACATCCCACCTTGCTTCCATGTACCGCTCAGGCTATTCTTCCCCGGATCAAGGATGCCCTCGTAGGCACCTTGAATGGAAGCAACGCTGACCAGCACGGAATCGCCGGAGACTCGTACACCGCTGGCCGGGATGTTGGAAACCCCCTGGTCCGGACTGTCGAGCGCTCCTTTGAGTGTTCCGTCCTCCGATGATGTGATCTTGATGACGAGACGTAACTTGGCTGGACCGACCTCGAGCGTTCCCTGCCATATTCCGATTGCCGGACTCGTATGTTTCGGCTGGGAGCAAGCGTTGCGTGTGGACAAAAGGCTCAGGAGAGCCAGCAAGGTCAAGATGGAGCTAAAACCACGCGTAATCATTGTACTTTCCTCTCTTAAGCAGTAGTGTTAAACGAACGAACATCTAGATCAACCCGCGTGGGCCGCCCTTCTTCGTGCAAGCAGGACCAGATACCAGACGAGTGCGGCGATCCAGGGCAATTCCGGATAGGAGGTCCCTTTCGGATGAAGCGTCAATTCCGCATGAGGCTTGAGTCCAATTTTACATTTCAAGACCATCATCGGTTCGCCGGTTGGCGTTGCCACATCGTACCGGGAGGTCCAGCAGTTTGCCGTGATGGAGACCCTTCGGCCCTTCGGGAGTTCCACAGTCCCTTTGTTGTTTGTCCAGCCCTGCATGGTGCAGGTGGCAAATGGCAGGTGGTCTCCCTCCCTTTGGATTTCGATGCGCTGCTTCCAAAACCCCACCCGCTTGATTTCCCAACGTCCCTCGGCAGCTTCAACACGGACGGTTGTACTGAACCACTTTGGGAAGCGCAGAGTGAGTATGCATTCGTCACCAGATCGCAATTCATACATCGGCTTGAAGGCCGAAGGCTGGACCCACTGCAGGGAGGTATCGATAAACGATGAGATTGATTTCATTCCGGTGCTTTCAATTCTCTGGGACATCTGGTTCACCTTCCTGTCAAACCTCGCAACCGCTGTGTTCACTTATGATGCTCCGCCTTCCTTCTCTCCTCCTTCGGCTCGCTTTTCTCTGGATCTTCCTGCCTTCTTGACGGCGTCGGAGAGAAGGAACTCGATCTGCCCGTTCACACTCCGTAGCTCGTCCGCCGCCCACTTCTCCAATGCTTCGTACACGTTCTCGTCAAGGCGGAGCAGGAATTTCTTTTTTTCACTCATTGGTGAAGCGTTCCCGTATTAATGACCGGCTGGGCATCGTTGTCCGAGACGAGGGCGACCATCAGGTTGTTCACCATCGTTGCTTTCTTGTCTTCGTCCAGCTCGACAATCTTGTTTTCACTGAGCAACCGGAGGGCGTCCTCGACCATGCCGACCGCGCCCTCGACGATTTTGCGACGGGCTGCAATGATCGCCTGCGCCTGCTGGCGACGAAGCATAACTTGCGCAATCTCGGGAGCGTAAGCCAGGTGGCTGATGCGCGACTCGGTCACCTCCACACCGGCGACCTCAAGGCGCGTTTGAAGTTCGGCCTTCAGTTTTTCGGCGATGTCCTGCGGATTCCCACGCAGGGAGGAGCGCTCCTCGTCTTGCGCATCGTACGGGTATGCCGACGCGAGTCCGCGTATGGCGGTCTCGCTTTGGATGGCGACAAACTGCTCGTAGTTGTCGACGTCGAAGAGGGCCCGTGCGGAGTCGACCACCTGCCAGACCACCACGGCCCCGATCTCGATCGGGTTGCCCTGCAGGTCGTTGACCTTGATCTGCTCGCTGTTGAAGTTGCGGATGCGGAGCGAGACATGCTTCTTGATGGCAAACGGGTTCGCCCACCAGAAACCATCTTCGCGGACCGACCCAATATACTTTCCGAACAGGACGAGGGCGCGTGCTTCATTTGGCTGTACGATGAAGAGTCCGGCAGAGAATATCATGGTCAGGACAAAGAGCGGAATCTCCACCCAAAGATAGACCGGGGCTTCATTGATGGCCATCCAGTAGATCAGGTATGCGTTGATTCCAATGAGGGCAAAGAAGGAGAACAGGGCTGCATAGCCACTCATTTTGCTGGCGTGTGTTTCTGCAACGGTTTTCATCGGTGTTCCTTTCATTGTGGAGTATGATATCGCAATGATATCATATCGATATCGCAATGTCAAGTACAATTTTTACAATCTTAAAAGAAGGCCGGAAACATTGGAGAATTTAGCTCATTTTTTTGTTACCTTGCCCCCGCTCAGAACTCCTTTTTCCCTGCGGAAAAAATAAGGAAAGACCATGAAAAACCGAAAGCTCTTAATGATACCCGGACCCATTGAGTTCACCCCGGCTGTAATGCGGGCCCTGGGGATGCCGACCACGAGTCACGTAGCTGCCAACTTCATCGATATCTTTGGAGAAGCATTGGAGGATCTCCGCAAGGTATTCCTCGCCCCGTCAGGCCAACCCTTCATCCTTGCCGGGTCGGGGACACTCGCCATGGATATGGCGGCGGCAAACCTCGTTGAGCCGGGCGATGGGGCTCTGGTCGTAAACACGGGTTACTTCAGTGAGCGCTTCGCGACGATGCTTTCCCGATACGGGGCGAAGGTCGCAAGCGTCGGCACTGCAGGAGTCGGCGGAGCCCCAACCCTTCAAGAAGTTGAAGCCGTCCTGCAATCTTCGCACCCGAGGCTCATGACGATCACGCACGTTGATACTTCGACCGGTGTCGCCACGAACGTGAAGGAACTCGCCGCGCTCGGAAACAAGCACGGGGCGCTTGTGATCGTCGACGGTGTGTGTGCGACGGGGGGAGAAGTGATGCACCAGGATGAATGGGGAATCGATGTCGCGTTGACCGCTTCACAGAAGGCAATCGGTGTCCCGCCCGGACTCGCGCTCCTCGTCGCGGGGCCAAAGGCTATGGAGAGATTCAAGAGCCGGAAGACGCCGGTGCTCAACTACTACGCCGATTGGCACGAATGGCTTCCTATCATGCAGGCATACGAATTGAGAAAGCCGAGCTACTTTGGCACGCCGGCCGTGAACCTGGTCTGGGCGCTCAACGTCAGTCTCAAGGAAATTCTGGCGGAGGGGATGGAGGCGAGGTTCACGCGCCACGGGAAGCTCAGTACCTCATTCAAGGCGGCTGTTCAAGCTCTCGGCCTGAAGCAAGTACCGGTCCGGCCGGAGCTCTACGCGACCACACTTTCCGCAGTCTATTACCCTGAGGGAGTGGACGCGTCCATGCTCAAACATGTCGATGAAGCGGGCGTGATCGTTGCCGGAGGATTACATCCGGCGATCAAGACAAAGTACTTCCGAGTGGGACATATGGGGGCTGCAACGGGGGCCGATATTCTTGCCACCGTCGGGGCGATTGAAACCGGGCTGAAGAAATCGGGTTACAAATTTGAAGTCGGTACAGGTATTCACGCGGCACAGAAGGCCTTGAACAGCTGAGGTACAAGCAGTTGGACGGTGGGAGACCTGACAGTTTTCGCTATGAGGGCGCAATGAAACCTGTCAGGTCTTCTGTTGTTCAGGAGGTTTCTCACGAAAAATCAGTTTTTCCTGAAAGGTAAAATTCAGAAGACCGGTGATGGTCAGGGCGATCAGGTTGCAGAGGATTGGATGAAAACCGGTCAGGAGCTCCGCCGCGAGCAGGAGTAGAAGCTTTAGAACGAAGACGAGAAGGGAATTGAGCTGGTACCCCACAAGCCGGTGGAAGAAATCGCGCGGTGTGTTTTGGACCCGTTCCGACCATACCCAGCCGTACGAAACCGCGTAGTTGCTGAGCATGGCGCATTCGAACGAGATGGCCGGAGCGAGGATGTAGCGGCTGGCATAACCTGAGAATACGAAATCCGCGAGGAGCCAGAGAATGAATGTGTCGATTCCGGTGCCGAGGAGGTTGGTGCCAAAGAACCTGAGGAACCGTTGCGTCAATCCGGAAGGCACGTCGGTTACACGCCTGGCTGTGGCGGCTCCTGCCGGCCCAGTTGAAGGGCGATGCGGAGGGTCGTGAAGAGAAAGATCGCGATCAGAACGATACCGATGGAGAACGCGATCGCATCGAAAAGGGTGAAATGCCCGTAATCGGTGTGCATCCCGGGATTGTCGGTGAAGTAGATCAGCGTGTTGGCGATGATGACCGCGACGCGGACCTCCGTGGGCCCGAACTTCCCGTACGAGATCTGGAACACTCCCGTGATGTAGGTGCGGATGTAAACGGAGATGGACATCAGGAGATAGCCGGAGATCGCGAAAAGGGCGATGTCGAGGCGCACGAAGGGTGAAAGGCCGATCCCGAGGCCGATGAGAAATTCCGTAAACGAGTCGAGGGAGTGATCGACGAAGTAACCGTACCGGGGACGTTCGATCTTGCGAAACCGGGCAAGCGTCCCGTCGAGGCTGTCGCCGAACCAGTGAACGACGAATCCGAAACTCGCGAGCCAGAGGAAGTTGTCGGAATAATTGGTGAGTGCATAACTTGCCGCGATGAGGATGCCGGCGGCGAGGGCGAGAAGCGTCAGGACGTCAGGCGTGACCCAAAGAGGCATGCGCGGACACAACCACGCGAGCGCTTTGCGCTCGAGCGGACCGAGAAGGATGTCGTTGACGCGTTGGTGCTTTTGAAGTTCGGGTTCGTCCATTCAGTTGTCGGTTCTCACGGTGCAGGGTCGGATCAAATTAATAATTTGTGAGGATAATGGATAGGGAAAAATGGCCAGGGTTCCTCAGTTTCTTCTCAGTTGTGATCCTTCTCTGCGGTAAGAACTTCAAGAGTGCATTCATCGAATAGCGTGTCTGATAGCGCTCAAATCACTGGCGGAGACGAAACGTCAGTAAATAACAGGTTTTCGTGATTGGATCAATCTCGTCATCCGTTC
>DKJQ01000110.1 GCA_002454845.1 Ignavibacteria bacterium UBA6688 | reverse complement strand
TCCATGAACGCTACAATCTGTCGAGGAATGTGACAACGGAAGTCAGGATGTCCGGGGGAAAAGCGTTACCCGTCGGCCCGACTGCCAGATTGAAAGGCGGAATGACATGGGAGAAACTGGCTCGTATGACGCCGGAGGAGATCAAGGAGAAAGGCATTTTCCCCTATCTGCCTCTTCCCCATCCGAACCATGCATCCGGTGGAATGCTGTTCCCACAGAATCAGATACAGCAGTTCCCCCGGCTCGAGCGATTTGATCTGGACTTTGACTTGCCGGAACATTTCCTCCCTGAATCCCCTCCCCCCCTTTTTCTGACCACCCACAAAGACATGGGGGACGTTTCTCAGGGACAGGTGATCTCGTTGGACAACTACTATGAAATCTTTAATGGGATTTTGAACCCAAAGCAATTAGAGGGACTGCGGCTTCTGGTGACACAGTTTCCTCAGCAGCAGTTCAATGCGACCGCAGATCGAAAAAGTGAACTGCCGAGTCAGGGAGTGACATGCTTCGACTGCCATGTTAACGGACACACGTCCGGGGCGACACATTTGGTCGGCGATATTCGACCGCAGTCCCACCGAAACCGCATTGAAACCCCCTCGCTCAGGGGCGTCAACATCCAACGCCTCTTTGGTTCCCAGCGCGCCCTGAAAACCGTTGAGGATTTCACAGAGTTTGAACAACGCGCCGCCTATTTCGACGGAGACCACTTGACCGCCGCTAAAAAGGGTGTGAACATCCTTGAACGGGGAAGCCAGGTTCACTTTATGGCGGAGTTTCAGGCGCTTCTCGATTTTCCACCGGCACCGAAGCTCGATCTCTACGGTCGACTGGATCAGGCAAAAGCAACCGATTCAGAAAAGCGGGGGGAGAAGATCTTTTTTGGCAAGGGGAAGTGCGCCAGTTGCCATGACGCCCCTTACTACACCGACAATCAGATGCATGACCTTCAGCTCGAGAGATTCTTCAAGGCCCGGACGATCAACGATCAGTACATCCGGGCTACGGGACCTATCAAGACATTTCCTCTGCGGGGGATCAAGGACTCTCCCCCGTATTTGCACGACGGCCGACTGCTGACACTGGAGGATGCCGTTGAATTCTTTAACCTCGTTCAGCAGCTCAATCTGAGCAGCCAGGAGAAAAAAGATCTCGCGGCGTTTCTCAGGCAGTTGTGATCCCGAGGTCGATGATGGGGGTCACGGTGAAGGGCGAACGATGGACCGTTGCTGTCGGGCAGGAATGAGGCGTACCATACCGGTCGTAAGCATGCGAAGGACGCACACTGGAGTATCATTGCAGCGTCCCCCGACAGACCCTATGATCCGGTGTTGAATTTTTGTGTGCCCAAACGCTCCCCGACCGTGCGGGAGAACTTATGCCCAAAACCTTCTTCAGAGACCATACCGTCAAGTTGGCCCTCCACCGTGCGATGAAGATTGTTCTGTGGATCCTCGCTGGCCTCCTGTGCGTGATCCTCCTCGCAGTGGTGGCGCTGCAGTTCCCCGGGGTGCAGCGCTTCATTGTGCAGAAGGCATTGTCATCGATTGCCGAAAAGACGCAAACCCGCATCGAGGTCGGTTCGATCAATGTAGCATTCACGAACTCGGCCGTTCTCCAGAACATTTTTGTTGAAAGCCGCCAGCGGGACACGTTATTGTTTATTCGGACGCTCGCGGCCGACGTGAACCTGCTTGGACTGTTCTCGCATGAGATCACATTGAAAAACGTCCGGGTCGACTCGCTCACCGCTCACATCACCCGCACGTTACCCGACAGCAGTTTCAATTTCGATTTTATCCTTGACGCCCTCGGCGCCGATTCAACGGCTGAGGTGAATCCCGAACCATCCTCGGGGGCGGGGTGGGCAGTACGGTTGGGCGGATTGAGTCTGAACGGCATGGTTCTGACGTACGATGATGCGGTGAGTGGATTGAACCTTGAGGCTCACCTCGGCGTGCTGGAAGCGTCCATCGACAAGTTCGATCTCGAGGCGATGCAGTTCCATATCGATGAAGTATCGCTGAAGAACACCAGGGCGAGTGTCCTCCAAACGAAAGGTCCGACCCCGGACGAACCATTACCGGGCGATGCACAGGCTGTGACCGTCGATTTCCGGGTTGGAACCATTTCGCTTGCAGACCTTCATCTCTCGTATGAGAACACCGTGGCGAACGAGCGCTACGTCGTTGACCTTGGATCATCGACTCTTGTCTCAGATACATTCGACCTCCCCTCGCACCAACTTGCGCTTAAGTCCTTCACGCTCGCAAACACGAGTCTTGTTGTCGTCCAACCGGGCAAGAGCGGAGCCGAAACTGAAACGTCCGCTGCCGCCAGTGTGCCCTGGGTCCTCAGCCTCGATCGCCTGAGTCTCAGCGACAACAGCATAACCTACGATGTTCATGGCGCAGTCCGGGCCCGGGGCTTCGATCCCAATCATCTCCGGTTGGAAGGCCTGACGGTGCAGGCAGACAACCTCTACTATAGTGAGAGCCGCATCGCTGCGGACATCAGGCAGGCGTCCCTTCGGGAAGGCTCCGGCCTCGAGGTTCGTGAGCTTTCGGGCGGATTCACACTTGACTCTCTCCACGCGGAGCTCACGAATTTCACCGTAGCAACTACCGCCAGCCGCGTTCACCAGAACATTCTCCTCAGCTACTCTTCCCTTTCCGCGCTGAAGGATCTCTCCGGTACCGTTCAGGTGAAGGCCACGATCGACGAGTCTCATCTCGCGGTTTCGGACTTGCTCTTTTTCCAGCCCTCCCTCCCGATAAAAAACAAAACGGGCGCGACGATTCGATTCTCCTCCAAACTCTCGGGGCGTATCCAGGACTTGCAGGTGGAGGAGTTGAGGGTTGCGACAGGCGATTCGACCGCCATGGATCTCACCGGCTCCGTCCGCGGATTACCCGGGGTGGAGACGGCGCACTATGATGTGAACCTTCGTCGTTTCACTTCCGGCCGGAACGACATTCAGGAGCTTGTGGCGGATACGTTGCTACCGAAGGATATCGTCCTCCCTGCTTCCATGAGCCTGCGTGGACAGTTCAAGGGCACACCGAGGGACTTCTCTGCCTCATCGGTTCTCGCGACGAGCATCGGGAGTGTGAAGGGAACCGCGACCTTAAACTCCGGTCAAAGAGACGACGCAACAGCCAGTCGGTGGAAGACCGAGATAACCGTCGAAGAGTTGGATATCGGATCACTTCTGAACGATCCGGAAACATTCGGTCCGGTGTCATTACAAGCCTCCGCTTCCGGAACCGGCTTAAGCAAAGATGACATGGTAGCACAACTGAAGGTGGAAGTCGACAAGGCAGTTCTGTACGGGTACGCCTACCGGCGGCTCACACTGAACGGCACCGCCAGTCCAAACATGTTTGAAGGAAACGCCGCGATCCAGGATTCCAACATCGTCTTCACATTCAACGGGACCGTCAACACCGGCGAAGAGAATCCGACATACCAATTCACATTCGATTTGAAAGGGGCTGACTTGCAGCGGCTCCACTTCACTTCGGATGATATGCGCGTGTCAGGCGTGATCACGTCGGATCTTAC
>DKJQ01000035.1 GCA_002454845.1 Ignavibacteria bacterium UBA6688 | reverse complement strand
GATCAGGGCCGAAAGAGCACAGAGCGTGAGAAGGAGGTAGTTTTCGGGATAGTGGAGGAGCATAAAAATCGAGATGAAACCCGTCCCAAGGCTCCGCAGCCACGAGATCGCATACGATGACCAGACAAGCTTGTGGTGGCGCAGGATGAGAAGTAAATAGAGGATGGAAATGAGAAACTGCGCGATATAAGCGGAATTGGCCCCGATCGGCGTATCGAATCCCTGAATCTTGAAGAAGTAATAGACGATGGCCCAGATGAAAGCGGTGAGAAGCATGAGAGGTTTAAAGTGCTGCTTCAGGGCGGGAATGGAAACTTGCGCTGCGCCATGTTGGATCAAACCGTAGAAGATATACAGATCGAGAAAGAACCAGGCCCGGTATCCCCACAGAAACATCGTCCCCATATCGGTATAGGGCTGGGCAAAGCTCCACACAAACTCCCAGCCGAAGTTGCTCGCCGCCGCGAACACCGGCATGCCAATCATCTTATGCCTGAAAATGTGCCTGGCATAGAGGATGTACACGATAACCCACATGAAACAGCCGATGCCAAAGAGAATCAGCTCGGGTATGGAGTAGACTTCAGTGTTGATGAACGGCTGTGTCATGAATGGCTCCTCTGTGCCAGCACGGTGTGTTGCACCGCATTTTTTGTGCGTTTTTGTGAATCATGGGAGTTGGCGTCAACCATTTTTCTCAGATCACCAAGCGTGGTCGGAATGGTAAAGGTCACATCGCCCCCGTATTCCATTTTGATCATTCCCTGGAAGAGTGTCATGCCAAAATGGTGATGCCGCGAACGGCCTGCGTTCCCAAACGGTCTCAACAAGCTGTGCAGGTGCAAAAGAATCCACCAGAGAAGGTGATCGCCGCGCACGGACGGAATATTGATCCTCCGGCATTGCTCCACTCCCATGAGCTCTTGCATATAGAGTCGCGGAAGGGCACCCAGTCCAAACAGCCTGAGAGGCCACGGAACGAAATGGGTGAGCATCCCGAGGTTGGCCGCAGCAAGGGCCACACCATCGGGGTTTTTTTCAGCGTCGACATAGTGGCGGCGTCGGTAAGCTTCGTAGAATCGTCCCGCCTCAGCGACGTTTTCGGGAAGGTATTCCAAGCTGTCTTGTTTTCCTGGTGGATGGATCCCCATCATATGGGCAAATACACGCCAGACATAGAGAAAATCCTCTTCCTCTGATTCTGTCAATCCGACCTGAAGGGTTCTCATCCCTTCGATCACCAGATAGGAAAACCCCATGATCGTCCCGAGCATGTCCTCCTGATTTGCGGGAACACCGTATTGCGGTTCAAATCCGGGGCGGTAACGACGCGTGATGTGACGGATTCCCGCATGGAGAAGGCGAAGTTTCTGGGCCGTGATGACAGCCCTTCCCCCGTCCTGGAACCCCCGAATCGTCGAGACATTTACCACGGTCTGAAGCGTTGCAAGGAGGCGTTTATATGGATGGACGCGCAGGTCGCCCGACATGTTCAGGATGATCGCGAGGTTGGGTGCGGCGTACCCTTCCGGCAGGCTCTTGGCAAGAAGAACCAGGGCTCCGGTGAACGGATGGCGCGTGAAGACATCCTCGCCGCGTCGAATCCGGTCGAGGTCCACATTGGCGGGAAGACGTTTCGTTGTTGAAAAGAACTCATGGAGTTCGGGGAATAACGTCTCAGGGGGAACTTCATTATTCGCATCCATCTCTGCAAACACTTGCTTTGCCTTTCCGGCTTCCCCGTCCTGAATGAGGATTCGGAACGCCTCATCGGCAAGCGGATCTCCCTGCCGGCGCAGGCTGTCGAGCAAAGCGTCGTTCCAACGATTCCCTTGATGGTGCATGGTCAGTTTTTGTTTCCTTGCCCGGGTGTCATCGGAGTGCTGTTTTTTTCCTGACCTCTTCAGACCAATTCAGGACAATGTGGAGCTTGTCGGGCAGTACACCGACACTCTGCTGTTCTGTCACCATGGTATTGCCGGCTGGGGATACATCCAGATTGGTCAAACCATGTACCGTAAGAAGTTTTTCCTCCCGACCGACCGTCAGGACGGATTTTCCGCCATCCGCGGAAATCGATGTCGCATGAATTTCATCCCCCCGGACAAAGTAGATCCGCCGACCATCCGCGCTCCACCGGGGGCTCACTCCCTTTCCATTGGACACGCGCCATTTGCCGCTCCCCTCCGGGAATGGCCGGACATACACCTCTGACTCTCCCGATTCATCAGAGACAAACGCGATCCACCGTCCATCAGGAGAAATTTTAGGCGAGTTTTCGATGGCACGTCCCTGCAGAAAGGGACGGGTGTTCGGTTTCCGTTCTTTCGAGAAGAGCCAGATATCATCCTTGGTCTCGATTCCGGTCACGACATACGCCAGCGTGGCGCCGTCGGGCGACCATGAAGAAGGGTAAGGGTTCCCCTCCTGGTCGAACAGTTTTTCCGGCGAGCCGCTTCCGTTGGCCGCAATGGTATAGACCTGATAGCTCCCGGCAAGATTGGAAGAATAAGACACGTGTCTGCCGTCGGGTGTCCAGATGGGCTTCCAGTTATCCTCTGCAAACGTCAATTGGGTGAGGGTTTCCGTTTGAAGATCATACACCCCCAACTGGTAGGTTGAGCCATAGAGAACGATCCCCAGCTTCTTCCCATCGGATGAAAGAAACGGGTCGCCAAAATTCTTCTCCTTCAGGGAAATTTCTCCCCGCTTCCTGGTCCCGTCGAACATGGAAACGACGGAAGGTGTAAACTGAACCTCACCTGGCACATAAACTGCCGTTCCATTCCCGGCCACACTCATGATTGAGAACCCGGCATCACCGGCAAACCGAACATTGTCGATAACGGGTATCGGTTCCCCGGTTGTGGTCAGCGTTCCGAGATCGAAGGGAACGGCCATGATGGTTGCGCCGCGTGCATAGACCAGATGACCGGAACTCAGGTACCGCGCATCAGCCCCACCGCGCAAGATGATCCTGTGGTCGCCCGTTGCGAGGTCTACCACAGCAATGAACGACTCTTCGAAAG
>DKJQ01000034.1 GCA_002454845.1 Ignavibacteria bacterium UBA6688 | reverse complement strand
TACGGACCGTACCAATTTCCTGAAAAACTCATTCCGTTAATGATTTTGAATGCGATGAGCGATAAGGCCCTTCCGGTCTATGGGGATGGGGGGAATGTACGCGACTGGTTGCATGTGGAGGATCACTGCAGCGCCATCGACGCGGTATTCCATAAGGGGAAAGATGGAGAGGTTTATAACATCGGCGGGAATGCGGAAGAACGGAATATCGATGTGGTGAAGATGATTCTTCGTCACGTAGGCAAGCCGGAATCGCTGATCTCGTTCGTGAAAGACCGTCCGGGTCATGACCGGCGGTACGCGATCAATGCGGGGAAGATTCGCACCGATCTGCACTGGGTCCCCACACACGCCTTCGAGGCTGGTATTCTCGAGACAATCCGATGGTATCAGGACCATGAGCCGTGGTGGAGGAATATCCTGAGCGGGGAGTATCAGCACTATTACCGGAAAATGTACGAGGAACGATGACAAACCCTGCATCGGACCTCAGAACAATGAGGACAATTTGTTGGCTCAACTCTTCCTGGATCGGTTGATATGAATTCTCTTGGGATAAAGTTACGCCAAGCGACCATCTCTAGGAAGCCTTCTATGACTCTTATGACCGTACGGAATAACCATGAATACGAAAAATTTCAAAGTTGGTCTCGTCGGGGCGGGGTACATCAGCGAATTTCACATCCGCGGGTTGCGCCGCCTGCCGAATGTCTCCATAATCGGGATTACCGATATCGATCCAGAACGCGCACGTCTTGCGGTGGAACGGTCTGGTCTTGCCCGCGCTTTTCCCTCGCTCAAGGAAATGATAGTCGCGGGAGCGGAAGTCATTCATGTGTTGACGCCGCCTGCCTCTCACGCTGATGTTGCCGTCGAGGCCCTGAACGCCGGGTGCCACGTGTTGGTGGAGAAGCCCGTCACCACCAGTGTTGAGGATTGTGATCGGATCGTCGCCGCGGCAAAGGCTTCAGGCAAGCGGGCTTGCGTTGACCATTCGATGTTGTACGACTATTTCATGGACCGGGCTTTGCGACTGGTCCGGGGCGGTGGAATTGGGGAAGTGGTGACCGCAGACTATTTTTGCGGCTCGGGCTACCCGCCGTATATGGGCGGGCCGTTGCCCCCACAGTATCGGGACGGCGGCTATCCTTTCCGTGATGTCGGTACTCATGCCCTGTACCTCATGGAAGCGTTCCTTGGGGAGATTCAAAATGTTCATACCCGGTTTGCCACTCAGGGGGGCGATCCCAATCTTCTGTATGATGAATGGCGGGCGCTGGTCGCGTGTGCCCACGGGAGCGGCCACGTTCAATTGTCGTGGAATGTTCGCCCTCAACAACATTTTCTGATCGTTCAGGGGACAAAGGGGGTTCTGCGCGCCGATTTGAGTTCGATGACCATGACGGTGAAGAAATCGACTCCTTTGCCCAAGGCGATGGAAAGGCCGTTATTCGGCATGCGCGAAGGAATGCAAGTCGCGACACAGGTGCCGGCGAACGCCATCCGTTTTGTGCGAAAGAAGATTCTCCAATATCATGGTCTGCAGATGCTGGTTGCTGATTTCTACCGAACGCTCGAATCCGGTGAGCCGACACCGGTCCCGGTTGAGCGCGCGCGTCCGATCGTGGAATGGATCGAACGGGCTGCCCGGGAAGCTGACGCCTCCAAGAGCGCCTTTCTGCAGAAGTTTCCAAAATCTCTCACTGCCCCGATTTTGGTGACGGGTGCCGCGGGGTTCATCGGCAGACATCTGGTCCGTCGGCTCCTCAGTGAAGGTGCACGCCTGAGGGTCTTTGTCCGCAGGGAACCGTCTTCCGAGTGGATGAACAATCAGAATGTGGAAGTTGTCATTGGTGATCTGGGAGATCCCGAAGCGGTTGACAGAGCTGTGGCGGGGACGGAGACGATCTATCACATTGGCGGAGCGATGAAGGGGGGAGCCCACGATTTTGAACGCGGGACCGTCGTCGGAACGCGCAATGTTCTGGCGAGCATGAAGCGGCACCGGGTGGGGAAACTGATCTATGTCAGTTCCCTCAGTGTGATCTGGGCCTCGAACGCCCGTAAAGGGGAGAAACTGACTGAAAACGCGCCGTTGGAAACAATGCCGGAAAAGCGTGGCGTGTATTCTCAGACCAAGCTTGAGGCGGAGAGAATTGTCACCGAGGCGGTGAAGAACGATGGCCTGCGCGCCGTGATCCTGCGCCCGGCCAAAGTCATCGGACCAGGTGTGCAGCCGCTCGGTTTTGAGATAGCGTTTCGCGCAAAAGGCCGCATGGTGATTGTCGGGAACGGTTCCATGGCTCCACCGATGGTGTATGTGGAAGACCTCGTGGATGCGATCAAACTGGCCGCAGCCAGCGATGCGTTGGACGGTTCCATTTTCCACATTGTTGATTCTGAAGAAGTAACCCGTAACGAACTGGCGAGAGAGTACCTGAATCATCTGATGCCCGGCGGCAAGATGATGAGGGTGCCCATCACGATGTTTTACGGCCTGGCTTTGCTTGTCCAGATTCTTTTCAAGTTTCTTGGGCGACCGGCGCCGCTCTCGACCTACAAACTGCGCTCGGCGTTCGCCCCCCTCTCCTTCGATAGCACCGCCGCAGAAAAAAGGCTGGGATGGAAACCAAAAGTCGGTGTCAGGGCAGGACTCCGTGAAACGTTGAAGTCATTACCCCATTAAACGATCGAAACTCTTTTGAAAACCATTTGCAGCGTTGTCGGAGCCCGGCCGAATTTCATGAAGGTGGCCCCCCTGCACAAGGCGCTGCAGGCTTTCACCGATTCGGTTCGCCATGTCATCATTCATACCGGCCAGCATTACGACGCGGCGATGTCGAAGGTGTTCTTTGAGGACCTTGAGCTTCCGCAGCCGGATTTCTATCTCGGGGTAGGTTCGGGCTCCCACGCGCAGCAGACCGCCAGGATTATGGTCGAGTTCGAAAAGGTGCTGGAACAGCGGAAACCCGATTTGGTGGTGGTGGTCGGTGATGTCAATTCTACCGTTGCTTGCGCGCTCGTCAGCGTGAAGATGGGGATCCCAGTTGCCCACGTTGAGGCGGGGCTCCGCAGTTTCGATCGGACGATGCCGGAGGAAATCAATCGCCTCATGACCGATGCCATCTCGGAGTATCTCTTTGTCTCTGAGCCGAGTGGTCTGGCGCATCTCCGGCGCGAGGGGGTGGATGGAAACAAGGTGTTCCACGTCGGTAATGTGATGATCGATTCTCTGATCCATTATCGTGGAAAAGCAAAAGCCTCTTCCATCCTGAAGATGCTCCAGTTGAAGGAACGCGCCTACACAGTCGTGACGCTTCATCGTCCAAGCAATGTCGATGAGAAGGGAACGCTCGAAAAGATCCTCACAATCTTCGAGCAGATTTCCGGGAGGACGGACATCGTATTTCCGATTCACCCGCGGACGCGGAAGATGTTGGATCAATTCGGACTCAGTGACAGGGCGCGTGCCATCAAAGCCCTGAAACTGACCGACCCGATCGGCTATCTGGATTTCCTCTGCCTTCTGGATCATGCCCAGCTCGTGATGACTGATTCCGGAGGAATCCAGGAGGAGACGACGTATCTCGGTATTCCATGTCTGACCCTGAGGGAGAACACGGAACGTCCGGTAACGGTTGAGGTTGGCACCAATCAACTCTGCAGACTCGAGGTTGAGGCGATCGTGAAGAAATGTAACGAGATTTTTGAGGGAAGGGTCAAACGTGGCCGTGTGCCGGAACTATGGGATGGTAAGGCGGCCGATAGGATCGCCGGCATCCTGCACTCTAGGGTATAATCAAGGAGAAGAATAAAGCATGCGAAGAGTCATATGGCTATTGGTTGGACTTGGAATAGGAGTCGCGGGAAGCTTTGCGCAGGTTCAAGATCGTACTTCCGTTCTTGACCGGGCGTTGGATCAACGCGCACTTCAGAGCTTGCTCGGCCGGGAAAGTGGAGCGGATCAGGTTCGCGGAGTTCCGATGGAGGGCGCGATCGATCCGCATCGCTACGTCCTCGGTCCCTCGGATGTTTTGTTTGTCGGTCTTTGGGGCCCGGTGACGGCAAGTCATAGTGTGACGGTGACGCCGGAAGGAACACTGATCATCCCCAACGTCGGCGAGGTGAGAGTTCTCGACTCGAAGCTGGCGGATGCCAAGAAGGCCATCGCATCTCTCGTCAAGCGTCGTTATCCAACGAGCGATGTCACGGTCACGCTGTTGCGGCCCCGCTCGTTTCTGGTGTCGCTACGCGGCAGCGTCAGCAAGCCCGGCCAATATACGGCCACCGGCGCAGATCGCGTTGAAAAAATCCTGATTGAAGGAGCGGAATCAGTCTACCCTACACCCACGTTCACGATTCCGGCCGTCAAATCACCGGACGGAACACCCTATTCTCATGAATCGCTGCAGCCCCCGGTCATCAGGCGACCGGAGCGATTCGCCTCCGAGACATCGACGCGCAACATCCGCCTCATTCGTAAGAACGGCGACACATTGAGAGTTGATCTGATGAAATTCCTGACAACGGGAGACGATCGCTTCAATCCTTTCCTGTTGGATGGAGACGTCATTCTTGTCCCGAACCGAAATCTCGAGCGGAACTCTGTTGCCATGAGCGGAGCGGTCAATTCGATCGGTGAGTATGAATACGTTGAAGGTGACCGGCTCACGGATGCGATCGCTATTGCGGGAGGTTTGCTCTCGACCGCCGACCCGGCCAACGTGCGCCTTCTGCGAGCCGGACCGAACGGTCAGATTCTTGAGGAAACAGTGTATGATGTGCGTGACATTATCGCAGGTCGCACAACCGATCCCTTGCTCCGCCGTGGAGATCGGGTGATCGTAAAGGAGTCCTCCTCTGTCTTCAATCGCTTCGAGGTCACGGTGGCCGGGGAAGTCCAGTTTCCCGGCGTCTATCCGATTTCTGCAGGTGAATCAAGGTTGTCCAAGGTGGTTCAGAGCGCCGGAGGCCCCACGGATCGCGCACTGTTGTCCGGTGCGGTGATTCTGCGCAAGGCTGGCAAGCTCAAGAGCGACGATGAGGACTACCTTCCCCTTGAACTGGAGTTGTTGCGCTCCCTCCGCACGCATCAGTTGAATCTGGTGGACAGCACGTTGTTCCTGCTCGGCCTTCGCGTGGGAAGACAGCCGGTCGTGGTCGATTTTCGACGGGCACTCGAGCAAGGCGATAGCACCCAGGATGTGGTCCTCTATAACGATGATATCGTGTACCTTCCCGCCAATCTGAATTCAGTCCTCGTTCAGGGCCAGGTTGCAAGCGCAGGATATGTACCCTTCGTGCCTGGAGCGAACTACATGCACTATATCCGGCAGGCCGGGGGCTTTTCAGAACTGGCAGAAGATGATGAGGTTCGTGTCATCAAGAAGGGGACCCTTCAATGGATCGATCCGGAGGAAACGGCAGTTGAGTCGGGCGATCAGATTTGGGTCCCAAAAGAGCCCAAGAGGGATTTTGCCTATTACTTCACTCTGGTCCGCGACGCTTCACAGATTGCTGCGGCCTTCGTGTCCATCGCGTATCTCGTTGTGGCGATACAGTCGTTGTCCAAATAAGAGCTCATTCACTCAAGGATTGAGGAATTCGAACATGGCAGAGGAACAAACCGAAGGGCGTACCATCGATCTGATGGATTATTTTGCCCTCCTGCTCAGATGGAAACGATACATTCTGATCAACCTGGTGGCGCTCTCCGTTCTCACCGCGGGCATTACGCTGCTGATGCCGAACCGGTTCAAGTCAACGGCAAGCCTGTTGCCGCCGAAGCAGCGCTCCGGTGCCTCGCTGCAGGGGAGCATTTCTCAAATTGCCCGCGACTTCCTGCCTCTAGGAAACCTGGGGAGAATCGGAGCTCCCCAGGAGGCCTACAACTACCTTGCCGTGCTGCAGAGTTACACAGCGATGGAAAAGTTGATCAAGAAGTTCGACCTGGCCGAAGTGTACGACGTCGAGCCACGGACGTCCATCGAGAAAACCATCAAAGCGGTCAAGGACTATCTGGAGTTCAATATTGAGGAAGAAGGAACGATCACGATTACGGTGTGGGATGAGGATCCCCGCCGGGCCGCCGACATGGCGAATTATCTTGTTGAGGTGTTGAATGAGATTAGTCTTCGATTGGGGACGCAGGAGGCCCGCGACAACAGGCAATTTATCGAGAAACGATATCTCAAAGTGCTTGAGGATCTCCGGACCACGGAAGACTCCCTCAAGGGATTCCAGCGCAAGTACGGGATTTATTCCATCCAGGAGGCGTTGAGCGGCAAATTCCTCTCTTCGTTCGTTCCCTTGGAGCGGGTGCCGGATTTGACCATGCAGTACATCCGTCTCTATCGCGATCTTGAGATTCAGAACAAGCTGTTGGAGTTTTCCCTCCCCATGTATGAACAGGCGAAGGTGGATGAACAGAAGGACATTCCGGTCGTTCTGATTCTGGACGAGGCCGTTCCGGGGGAACGAAAAGACATCCCGAAGCGCATGTTGATCGTGCTGGCGAGTTCTGTTCTGTTTCTTATCCTGCTGTCCTTTTCCGTTTTTTTGATGGAAGCCATTGAAGCCCGGACAGTGAGGCTGAGATCCCATCAGGGTGATCCCTATTCCTTCGTCACAAGGCTGAAGCGGTTCTACAGGGTTCGGGACTGACGGCAAGCTTATGGCCCCCACTTTTCCCGGCAATCCATGAACCAACCACCTCCTGATGCGCAGAGGGAAGATCGCAATCGCACGGTCTCGGGGGGCTTCGTTCGCAATTCGATGCTCAATTTGCTGGGGCAGGTGGTTCCACTTGGGATCGCCGCGGTGGCGGTCCCGTTCATCGTGCATGACCTCGGACTCGAGCGATATGGATTGTTGTCGCTCTCATGGATTCTTCTGGGGTACGTTTCATTTCTGGATTTCGGACTGGGACGCGCCACAACCAACGCTGTGGCGTACTATGCGTCAAGCAGTCGACAGGGAGAGACGGCCGGAGTCATATGGGTTTCCCTGAGGCTGAACGGTGCGCTGGGGGTTCTGGGTGCCGTCATTGCATTTCAGTTGACGCCGATACTGGTGGACAAGGTTTTCGGTGTTCCAGCCGCACTCCGGGAAGAGGCCGTACGGATGTTTACGATGCTTGCCCTTTCCGTGCCGCTGGTCACGATGGCGATGACTCTCCGGGGAGCGCTCGAAGGCGTCCATCGGTTTGACCTGGCAAACGTCGTGAAAGCGCCATCGCTGGCATTGATGTTTGTGATCCCGATGTTTGGGAAACCGTTTTCCCTCGATCTCGGCGAAATCGTCGGCTTGATCGTGGTTTCCCGCCTGCTGACGGTGCTGGTGTATGGCTACTTCGTGTGGCGCCAGATTCCCGGCCTCTTTGATTTCAGAAAGCCGCATTCTTCAACAGTGAAATCACTTGTCCGTTTTGCCGGGTGGATCACGGTTTCGAATGTTTTCAGTCCGGTGCTGAATTATGCCGAACGGCTGCTGATTCCAGCCCTCCTGCCGCTTGGAGTCCTGGCGTTCTACACAGCGCCCTATGAGATCATCTCCCGTTTGCCCATGATTCCAGCCAGTGTGGCTGCCACGCTCTACCCGGCGTTCAGTTCGGATCAATACGAAGATCTTCCGACGCTGGCTTCTGACCTCCTCGTCAAACCAACAAAATATCTTCTCATGATGGTGACGCCGGTCGCATCCCTCTTCATTTTTTTTGCCCCCGAAATTCTCCAGTTCTGGCTCGGTGAGGAGTTTCGGCGGGAGAGCATGGTTCTGCTGCCAATTCTCTCCCTCGGATTCTTCTTCAACTGTCTTGCGCACATACCTCTGGCAGCTGTCCAGGGCCTTGGAAGGCCCGATCTGAGGGCAAAATTGGATATCGGTGAGGCTGTGGTTTTTCTCGCTCTGACGGTGTTTCTCATTCAAACCCTCGGCATTAACGGAGCGGCCCTTGCCAAGAGTATCGTCTTATTCCTGGATGTCGTGATAATGTTTTTCCTGGCCCGAAGAATCTTGAAAGTACAGTGGGCTATGTTACTGCCAAGAGAGCTGTCCGACTTCCTGATTCTCAGCATTGTCTTTCTTCTGTCGGGAATGGCTTTGAGCCTCTCCGACACCGGCCTCGCGGTCAGGGGCGCTGTCTTCCTCGCAGGGCTCGTTTCCCTGCTATCTTTTTTTTGGTTTCGTACACTTTCAGGCGATGGGACCGTCCTCAGGTCGTTGCTGGCAAGAATGATCTCAAAATAGGAGAACGATATACCCTTTCTGTCCACGGTGCGTCATCATCCCCGAATGCATAACGTTGA
>DKJQ01000207.1 GCA_002454845.1 Ignavibacteria bacterium UBA6688 | reverse complement strand
AATTCGATGAAACCATGCCGAAATTCATCGTGCGTGGCAAGGGATGCCATATCTGGGATATGGAGGGAAAGGAGTACATCGACTATCGTCTTGCGCTTGGTCCGATCACGCTCGGGTATTGCTACGAAGAGGTGGATCAGGCCGTGCGGGAACAGATGAAGAACGGCGTCCTCTTCAGCATGGCGAGTCCGATCGAATTGGAACTTGCGCAGTTGCTCCACGAGACAGTCCCGAATGCGGACATGGTTCGCTTCATGAAAACGGGGGAGGACGCCAACCTCTCCAATATCCGGATCGCCCGCGCCTACACAAAAAAGGACATGATCCTGATGAGCGGCTACCACGGCTACCCTGATTGGTTCGCCACTGAGGACAGCCCGAACAACGGGGTGCCGGAGTTCATGAAAGACTATGTCAAAGTCATTCCGTGGGGGAACCTCGAAGAGGCGGAACGTTTGATTCGCCAGTACCACGAACACCTCGCGTGTGTCATCTCGATTCCGTACGACATGGGAGAGGATATCCATGGGAACTTCATCAAACATCTTCGCAGGCTGACGAAGCAGTACGGGATTCTGCTGGTGATCGATGAAGTCTGGACCGGATTCCGGCTGGCGCTGGGCGGCGCGCAGGAGTTCTTCGGCGTTGACGCCGACCTCGCGAGCTATGCCAAAGCGATGGCCAACGGCTACCCGATTTCAACGTATCTCGGCAAACGGGAATACATGCAGAGCCTGGACCGGTTCAAGATGACGACGACCTACGCGGGGGAGACACTCTCCATTGCAGCCGCCATTGCAACGCTGAAGATTATGAAACGGGAAAAAGTACACAACCACATCAACGCCATGGGACGGAGGTTGATGGCCGGATTCGACGCCATCGCGAAGGAGCTTGGCGTTGAAGGATATGCGGCCGGGTTGCCTCCCTCGGCCTATTTGAAATTCAATACACCCGACGCCGCGTACAATGCCCGGATAGAGTATCTCTGGTTCCGCGAGCTGTTCCGCGAGGGTGTTTTCATCATGTTGCGATGGTTCATCAGCTACTCGCATACGGAAAGAGACATCGACGACTCCATTGAGAAAGCCAAGCAGGCTCTCCGCCGCGCCCTTGATGCAGAGCCCAGGGAGCGTAACACGGTAAAACCTTTTTACTGGTAACAACAAAACCTTCCACGGGATATCGGCGACATTCCATGGATTCTTAGAAGGTCTTCAAGGAGACTATGAACAACCGAATCTATATTGACAGTTATGCCATGGTCGGTAAGCGCGGACCCAAGGATGTCGAGGCACAATGGGAAACGGAAGTGCTGCTGGAGGAGATGGAATGGTGCGGGATCCATGGAGCGATGATCGCCCATTCGACAGCGAAAGAATACGACCCGATCTACGGAAACCGGATGTTGCTGCGCGAGCTCAAGAAGAGTTCACGCCTCTACGGTGTTTGGACCGTCATGCCCCACCACACGGGCGAATTCCGGAAACCAAAGGAGGCCGTCAAGGAGATGCTCGATCTCGGCATCCGGGCGGCAAAAATGTATCCCCGCTCGCACCGGTATCCTTTCAGCATGGATTTCTGCGGCGATTTGTTGAGGGAGTTGGAGCGGAACGAAATCCTCCTGATGCTCGAGGGAGGATATATGTACAACCCGGATATTTTCGAGGCGTTCAACCAGGTTCTTCTCACCGATCTGGATGCCGTCCTGCCCCGTTTTCCCAACCTCAAGGTTCTGCTCCAGGGCTCGCGCTGGGAATCGACCCGCTTCACCAATCCCCTGATGCGCAAACACAAGAACCTTCACCTGGAGCTCTCCAACCATCAGGGAAACCGCGCCATGGAGCTTTTTGCCGAATGGTACGGCGTTGACCGCATCGTTCTGGGGACGGGTGCGCTTGAGAAATCCCCTGGAGCGGCAAAAGCGTTCGTCGACTACTGTACGCTGGGGAACGGCGATAAACAGAAAATCGCTGCAGGGAACATTTCCCGGTTGATACACCTGGAGCAGGACCCGCGGCCGTATCGTTCGAAGAAATCGGCCGATCCGATCCTCGCTCTCGCTAAAGAGGGCAAACCGCTGAAGAATATCCTCGTCATCGACTCCCATGCCCATATGTCCCATGATGGGGCCGAGGGGATAGGATTCCTGCACCAGCCGTATGGCGACGCGGCGAGCATGGTGGAACGGGCGAAACTCATGGGCATCGACGCCATGTGCGTCAGCGGGTTCCTGGCGGTGTGGACCGACTACGAGGAAGGGAACAAGATCATCGTCGATGCCATGAAGCGGTATCCGAAGTTCTACCACGGGTATGCCGTCCTGCAGCCGCAATACGTGAAGAACTGGAAAAAGGAGTTCAAAACCTGGTATGGCAAGTACAGGATGGAAGGATTAAAACCGTACCATCCGCGCACATTCCTTCCCTATAATGATAAAGCCTGGGCGCCATGGTATGAGTATGGGAACAGCATCAACGCGTACACGTTGATTCACCCGTCTCCCAACCTTGTCAAGGAAATGAATGATATCGCGCCGAAATATCCGAAGATGTCTTTTCTCCTGGCCCATTCCGGCGCATCGTTTCCCGATGCGCGGCTTGCCATTGAAGCGGCGCTCAACAACCCGAACGTTTACCTGGAGATCACACTCACGTCCGTGACGTATCGCGTGATCGAGTTCATGGTGAAGCATGTCGGAGCGGACCGCGTCCTGTTTGGGACGGACCAACCGATGCGCGACCCCATCCCCCAGTTTGGGTGGATGGCCTATTCCCACTGCACGTTCGAGGAAAAGAAAAAGATGTTCGGACTCAACATGCAGAAGATCATCCGCCGGGTCAAGACGAAGCGATAGGGAATGGGAGTGCAGGCAATCATACTCGGGGTCCTGATGTCGGCGGGTGTATCCATGGGAATCATGAACCAAGAGACCACCGCTATCGATATTCACAACGATCGGGTCCGAATTGTTATCGAACGGCGGGAGAGGAATTCCGTCGAGCGGTACTATGCGAAGAGAGGGGACGCGTGGGACCTGTTGCTCGAAAGCGGCAGCGGACTGAGAGCGGATCCTTCTCTTAAGGCAAACGGGATCGAGCAGGATTTTCACGTTACGAGGATACGCGCGCTTCCCGCCACGGAGAATGAACAAACCGTCATTCTTGAGGGGACCCTTGGGCCGTTCACTCTTCGCAAGATCATCGCCCTGCGGAACAAGGAGCCCTTTGTCCGGATCGATGTTCTTCTCCATGTGGACCATCAGGTTTCGCTGACGCATGTTCTTTCGACATACTCGTTTGTTCCCAGGGGAAAGCGGTATCCTGCAGCTGAAGTACCGGAGTTTCTGTACACACCACAACTGCGCCCGGAGCCTGAGCATGTCATCGCGGACCACACGTTTCGCTCCCCTGCGTTGATGATGCAGAACAAGGGGTACTTTGCGGCCCTGGTGCCGGATCTCTTTACCATTGCGCAGAAAAACCGGCCATTACGGGCCATTGCCGATTTCCAGGTAAAGACCGCAGACGCCCCGTTCATGTCCTTTGGACTTCAAAACTGGATTCAAGAGCCGTACCGTTTACGAAACACCCATGTCTATTATACGGCGCCGGATTCGCTCTCAGTCCAACTGGACAAAGCTTCGGTTGCGTACGGGTTCTATTTGTTCCTCGATGCGGAAGCGCCACCGCGCACCGCCTACCAACGCGTCGTACGATTTCAGTGGGAGGAATATGGGAAACGAAATATCCAGGAGCCAAAAGGACCCCAGGCCGAGCCATTCTCGTCGTATATCAAAAAGGCATGGTACGAGTTTGTTCCGCAGGTCGCTCTCGAAACCGAGTATCAGGGGGTTCCCGTTACCCTGCTGCGACAGGCGCGGCTCGCCTGGAGCAACAAGATGCACAAAGAGGCGGATAATGATGCGTGGTTCAATGTCTGGTTCAACTCGCTCCGGACTGCCTATGGGATGTATCTGTATGGCAGGCGTGTGGAAGACCGGCAGTTGCAGGCACGGGCAACAGGCGTCTTGAATCTGGCCTTGCTTGCTCCGCAACACAAGGGGATCGCCCCTTCGATTTTTTACACTGACAGTACGGGTGGGCACTGGGTGGCAGATCAGGCATGGGGAGGAATCTCGAACGGTGAGTATCTCCCGATGTTCCATAATGCGTGGACGAACTACTGGTTGCTGCAATGGTCCGATTTGGTACCGGAACGGAAAACGGAAATAGAAACATACGGAAGAGCCTTTGCGGATTTCCTGATAGCACACCAACAGCCGACGGGGGTCATCCCCTCATGGTATCATCCCGAAACGCTCGCACCTGCGGAACAGTTGCGTGATGAAAACGCCGAAACGGCCGGCGCCGCGCTCTACCTCGCGGAGTTCTTTGCGCGGACAAAAGAGGAACGGTACCTGGCCGCCTCCGAACGGGCGATGAGTTATATTTTTGAGGATATTCTCCCGGAGCATAAGTGGTTCGACCATGAAACGTTCTTCTCCTGTTCGCGCAAACCACTGGGATTCTTCGATTCCTACACGCAGCAACATCCCCAGAATACCCTCTCCATGCACCAAGCGGCTGAAGCATGCTATGAGCTCTTTCGTTTAACGAAGAAGGATCTGTATCGCGTGAAGGGTGTAGAGATTATGGACTACCTCAGCCTGTACCAGCAGGTCTGGAGCCCGGCGTGGCTCTCGTGCGAGTTGTTTGGAGGATTCGGTGTCCAGAATACAGACGGAGAGTGGAGCGACTCACGGCAGGGATACTTTGCCGTGACGTTGATGAACTATTATGACCTGACCGGTGAACGAGAGTATTTTGAACGCGGCGTGGCAGCCCTGCGCGCGATGTTCTCATTGTTTGAATCTCCCAACTCTCCGCGCACAGCGGAGAACTATGCTCATGGAGGTCTCGACCAGCTTGCCGGCGTCACGGGATTGCATTGGGGGACGGGAAGCTCGGTCGTTTCCATTCACCTGATCACCGAACGGTACGGGGATGCCTACGTCAACGTGCAGGGCGGGTGGGGGGTCGGAATCGACGGGTGCCGCATACCGGATGTGAGGGTCAACGGCGAACGCATCGCAGTGACCGTGCTGGATAATGTGAACAGCCCCCGATCTATTTTGATGAAATTTGACAAGATGGAACGCAAGCAATATGAGATATTCGTGAACGGCGCTTCTCAAGGAAACAAAATGCGGGACGAACTGTACCAAGGACTATCGGTCGGCCTATGATGAACATAAAGAGCAGTCGCAGCGGCACAGTTCATTCACGGAGGCGGGGAGGGATGGGCAGTTGGCTCGTGGCGATTCTTCTCTCCGGCGTGTTGTGCTCCGATCTCCTCGTCGCCCAACAGGAGACGGTCTATATGGCGGTTCTCAACTCCCGTAAGCATCGGCTTGGAGCCCTCGATAACCCGACAGTGGGATTGTTCGTCAGTACCGACGCTGGGGCTACCTGGCAGCACAAGGGATGGACGGGATACATTCGAACCTTCTACTCGGAAGCGGGATTGGATGGTACGATCTGGTCGGGGTGCGGGAACGGCGTTCTTCGCTCAACGGACCGTGGCAAAACATGGCGGATCACGACGGGGGGAGACGTGACGGAAGTTTTGAAGGTCAAGGTAAGTCCGTCCAACCCGAAGACGGTGTACGCTGCAACCGCCTACGGTGTATTCAAATCAACGGACCGTGGGGAGACCTGGCAGCAAAAAAACCAGGGCTTCGGTAAACCATTTGTGGCCGATCTGTTGATCGACCGCTCGAAAACGAAGCGTGTGTTTGCCGCGACGGAGGAGGGGGTCTTCTTGAGTTCGAATGGCGGCGACCAATGGCGGTTTGCAGGCTTGCAGGGAAAAGGAGTCCGGTTCATTGCACAGGATCCCAAAAAAGCTGACCGTCTCTTTGTCGGAACGGAGGAAGATGGGGTCAATATTTCAGAAGATGGCGGAAAGACATGGCATCCTTCCAACGGCGGTCTCGGTCACCTGACAGTGTATGTCATCGCGATTGATCCATCGGATTCCACGAAGATCTATCTTGGAACGCATGGTGGAGGAGTGTACCGGTCGAACGACGGCGGGAAGTCGTGGACACAGAAAAGCCATGGGTTGCAGAACCCCGACGTCCACGCGCTCAGCGTGATTCCTTCGAAGTCCAACATCATTCTGGCCGGAACGCTGAACGGAGGCCTGTACCGAAGCATCGACGGAGGAGAAACATGGCAGTTCAACAGTCAGGAGGAAGCACAAGTGTGGGGGCTCTCGGTCCAATGAGAACAACGTTCAACATTCTTCTCCTCTGTACGATCATAGCCGTCCCGGTTGGGGCGCAGTCCATTTTTGAGCAACGGCATGGCGAGGTGGTGCGTATCGCGAGCGGTGAACGCGATCGGAGCTTCTCCACCATCACCGCGAAACTCAAGGCCGGCAATGATGTTCCGTACGCGCTGGCTCTGTTGGACACGCTGACGGTCGACGAGGCGATCGGAGGCATGTTCTATTCCTATTCTCTCATCGGTTGTTATCTACACACACAGGACCTCCTTCCGGACTCCCTCAAACGGAAAGTCCGCGAAGCCTATCGAACCCGGACGATGTACCGCGGGGATACCGAGAATCACTGGGTGATGTATTACACCGGACTCTATCTTGCCGCCCAGACCTGGCCCAACGAAGGCGGTTCGCGGTGGTTCAATGGGAGAAGTTCCTCCGAGAATTTTCAAGAAGCGGGAGACTGGCTCAATCACTGGGTCACGACTTCGAGCACCATCGGGCAGGGTGAATTTGATTCGCCAACCTACGTCACCACGTTCATCACGCCGATGCTGGTGTTATACGATTTTGCCCGCGATCCGGTGATGAAGAAAAAAGCGCAGATGATGCTCGATCTTCTGTTTGTCGACTTTGCCGCCGAACACCTGAAGGGAAATTACGGCGGCGGGCACAGCCGTGATTATCCTGAAGATATTATCAATCCGCTCGCTGCACCGAGCACGTTCTGGGCGTGGCTGTATTTTGGCGAACCGGGCTTTCCTCCCTGGAACGAAACTCGCTATCGCCCCCGGCATCGGAGCGCGTGGGAGCCGGTCTTTGGAGCCGTCAGTTCGTACCGGTTGCCGGACATCATCTATCATATTGCCACCGACCGGACCGTCCCCTACGTCCACAGGGAAACAAAGCGCGTACGGAATGTCATCCGTGCCGGCAGGGAGATGAATCCCCCCGTCTATAAATACACTTACGTTACCAACGACTATATCCTCGGCTCGCTCCATGGCGGCATCCTCCAGCCGATCCAGCAGCACACGTGGGATGTCACCTATGCCTCCGACAAGCCGAACAATACAATCTTCACGCTCCATCCCTTCTATTCCGGCAAAGAGCTGGCCATGTTCTTTCCGGAGGAAGAGAAGTTCCTCTCGGATGAAGTGGATCGTTACCATAAGGTTTATACCAATCCCAATAAATGGAACTCCAGCTCGCCCTATGAGCAGACGTTCCAGCATGAAAATGCACTGATCATCCTGTATCATATCGAACAAGGGGCCAAACAACCCCATGTCGATGGGTTTTTCCCGAAGAACCTCGATGAGCTGTTGAGGGATCCATCCGGCTGGATTTTCTGCCGCGCTGCCCGGACATATGTTGCAATCTATCCTCTGAAACCCTACCAGTGGATGGAGGAAGAGGTCAACTGGCGACTACGGAGCCATGAATTGAACAACGGGTTTATTGTCGAGGTCGGATCCGCTGACGAAGATGGTTCATTTGAGGCATTCCAGGAAAAACTCCTGCAACGGAAACCGGAATACAAAAACTTTGATTCAACGCGTACTGTGGAGTACACCACCCGTCAGGGAGCCAAGATGAAGTTTACATTCGACGGGGAGCGGGTACTCAATGGGGATCGACCCAGCTTCAAAGACTACGGATTTTTCAATGGCCCCTTTATTCAGAGCGCTCTCGAAAGCGGGGTCATCAGAATGCAGTACAAAGACAAGACCAGAACCCTGGATTTCAAGAACGTGTCTATCGTGGAGACACCATGATGCTGCTTCTCCTTTTGACGCTGCTCTCGGCATTCGGGAGTCCGCCGTATGACCCGGTCGATGTGTCGCTCACGCAGCTCCGGCCTGCTTTCTATGCCGCAGTGTACCTCAATAAGGGTTCCATTGCGGTCGGAACGCTCACGGGGATCGGTCTGTTCCGGCGGTACGAAGGCGACTCGGTCTGGACAAACATACGTCCGAATACCATTACTCCGGGAGTCGGGTTCGCGTCCTTTGGTGGTCGGCACCAACTGTACCTTGCAGGGGGCAATGGACTTCACCGTTCAACGGACGGAGGTTCGACGTGGAGAATTCTTACGGGCTGGAGAACAAAGGAAGTTCTCTCTGTTGCGCCGGACCCTGTGGACTCCCTGCGCTTGTACATCTCGACGCCGTTCGGTGTGTACCGGTCGACTGACGGGGGTGGCACGTGGGTTGAGAAAATGAAGGGGTTCAAAACCTGGTACGTACGGCGTGTGATCCTCGATCGGGTGGATCGTACAGTGTTGTATGCGACCGGCGTGGATGCGCTCTATCGGTCAACGGATGGCGCTGAATCATGGGAGCAACTGAGCGTCGGCGTTCCGGAGATCAAATGGGTCTTGCAACACCCGGTTGACCCAAACCTGCTGTTGGTTGGAACGGAGGATCATGGCGTGCGGTACTCCACGGATCGGGGGACAACCTGGAAACAAGGTGCAGGATTGAACACCTCCGCGGTGTATTCGTTGGCCTCAACTCCCGACGGGAAGGAACTCTACGCGGCCGGGTTTCAAACGGGCGTTTGGAGGAGCACGGACCTGGGGGCCTCCTGGAGCCAGGTGTGGACCGCCTCCGGTCTTGATGCAATCTATACCGTCTTTGTTCATCCACGCAATCCGGACCACCTGATGGCTGGGATCAACGGGTCCGGAGTATTCGAATCTTTCGACCGTGGTCGGTCGTGGCATGACGCAGGATTGCCAACCGCGATAGTACGACAGATTGAGATGTACCCTTAGATCATTCTTCTATCCTACGACAAGGTGAATTCAGAATGAAACCATTCGCTTGTTCCGCCCTTCTTCTCATGCTCCTCCCGGGGTTCGCCCTTCTGGAGGCGCGTCAATCCACGGTGTATGTCTCAGTCGTTTCGACCAAACTTTTCGTGGTGGGCGCCCCCAATCCCCAGACCGGATTATTCTACCAAAAGACATCCGACGACACACTCTGGCAGCACACCGGCAGGAACAACATTCGGGCATTTGGGGTCGATATCCACACTCCTTCCAGGGGAGATGTTCTCTGTATTGCGTCCGGCAATGGAGTTCATCAGACGACCAACGGGGGAAAGACCTGGAAGATTACGACGGGATGGCGCATCACGGAAGTATTGTCCGTTGCGATTGACCCCCGGACCGCAAACACGATCTATTGTTCCACTCCGTACGGCGTCTACAAGACAACCGACGGGGGGACAACCTGGAACGAGCGGACCAACGGGATGGGAACACTCTTTGTCCAGACCGTCCTGATCGACAGGAACAATCCCGAAACATTGTACTGCGCAACCGAGCAGGGAGTCTATCGAAGCGATGACGGCGCGGCAACGTGGAAGAAAACCGGACTCCATGTCGGCGGCGTACGGTCCCTTACCAAGCATCCGACAAAATCCAATGTGTTATTTGTCGGGACCGACGATTTTGGAATCTATGCGACAAGTAACGGCGGTGCCTACTGGGACAAGATGGCGGCCGGACTTGACCATGTCGCTTTCTACACCATGGTCTTTGATCCGACGAACCCTGAGATCATGTATGCCGGTGGATATATCACAGGTGTCTACAAGTCGGTGGATGGTGGACAAAGCTGGCGTCGGATGAATGACGGGTTAACAAACCTCAACGTGCACTCGATTGCCGTCGATCCAACGAATGGAAACCGGGTCTATGCCGGGACAATGTTTGGCGGCGTCTTCAAGTCGGAGAACGGCGGCACGACATGGCGCTACGCAGGGTTGGGAGGTTCCCAGGTGTGGACCATGACGGTCCAGCCGTTCTAATGGGATATCGGTTTTCAAGGTGAGCCAATTTTCTAGAGCGTATTACAAAAGGACATTCAGCATGAAATCTCTCCTCGTCTTCGGTTGTTTGATGATCTTGTGTGTGAGTGGAGCATCCGCTCAGATGGTCGACCGTGCCACCTATCTGAAGGAATTTCAACAACGGGTGAAGTACCTGGAGACAGCGTACGACACGTCGCAGGCTGTGGGATTCTACCAGATCGCCGCACACTATAAACTCAATTCAAACATTCGTCAGGCCGACAGCATGTTTGTCCAGGCGCTCAAGGTTCCACGCGGCGATATGTTTTGGATGTTTCCGGTTATCGGGGCCTACCTTCAGGGGGTGGACAAAATGTCCCCCGAGACCAAGGCCGTGGTGCGCAATGCATGGAAAACGTACGCTCCGTACCGGGGCGACACGGAAAACCACTGGGCGATGTACTATGCCTCCCTCTTTCTTGCAGCGGAACAATGGCCCAACCTCCCCGGCTCGGAGTGGTACAATGGCAAATCCTCTGATGAGAATCGTGAGGAGGCAAGGGAATACCTGTTCGATTGGGCGCGCATCACCACCACGATCGGACAGGGGGAATTCGACTCCCCGGACTATTTTGCAGAGTACGCCATTTCCACCATCCTTCTCGCCCAGTTTGCCCAGGATCCTCAGGTGAAGCAACTCGGCTCCATGTTGTCGGAATATGTCTTTGCGGATTTCGCCGCAGAACATCTGGATGGGCAGTATTTGGGGGGATTTAGTCGTATTTATCAGCCTGCCGTCTACAAGCCGCTGCAGTCGACAGCTTCGGCGTTTGCCTGGCTCTATTTCGGAACGGGAGAACGGACCACCTCCGGCTGGATTCTGTTGCCCGCCCTTTCCGGTTACGAGCTCCCAGAGATTATCTATCAGATCGCACTGGACCGGAGCAAAACGTACATCCACAAAGAGAGGAAACGTGTCCGCAACGTGATCCGGTACGGGGATGAAAAAAATCCTCCGGTCTACAAGTACACGTACGTGACAAAGGATTACGGCATCGGTTCCCTGATGGGAGGAATTCTCCAGCCAATCCAACAACATACCTGGGGGGTTCGGTACACCTACGGCCGGCCCTACACCACGATCTTCGGTCTGCACCCCTATTGGTCCGGCCTGGAACTCGGGATGTTCTTCCCCGAAGAGGTGAAGACCCTCATCGCCGATGTTGTCGCATCGAAGGGGACGTACAATAATCCCGATAAGTGGACGAGTGCATCCCCCTTTGAGCGGACGTTCCAACACAAGAACACGTTGATCGCTCTGTACGATATCGATCCCGGAACCACCGCAGAACATATCAACGGGTTCTTTCCTCGCAACCTCGAGGAGCGGATTGTGGATCCGACGGGCTGGATTGTCTGCAAGGCCGGCGATACATATGTCGGATGGTATCCCCTGCAGGAATATGAGTGGAAGGAAGAGTTGGAGACGCCGGCGAACTCTTTGAACGATATCGGACGCCCGCAGCTGGAGCGGGTGAGGGAGACCGGCAACTGGCGCCTGCGCAGTCACAAGCTGCAAAACGGTTACGTGGTGGAGGTACGGTCGAAGGATGAGATCGGATCGTTTGAACGATTCCGTGCCGCGCTGAAGAAATCGGTTCCCAAAAGGACGATGAAACCGGGGGACGTTTCGGTCGACTACACCAGCATCGGTGGTGAGAAAATGCACTTCCGCTTTCCGGACGAACGGAAGTTGAACGGGAAAGTCGTCGATCTGTCCAGGACCAAATTATTTGAAGGGCCCTTCCTCCATGCGGAAGTGGGAAGCCAGAAGCTGACCATGACATACAAGAACAAGAAACGCGTTCTGGATTTTAAGACATTGACCGTAAAGGAGTAACGGACTCATTTGGAAAGCATGAAAAGCAAACAATGCACATGCAGCATCGTATCCGTGTTCATCCGTATTTCTCCGTGTGCTATCTGAGGTTAAACACCTGACTCGTTACGCATGAACGATCATTCCCACTTCGATGTCGTTGTGGCCGGTTTGGCCGTTGCCGATATCATCGGCCGCCCGATCGACCTCAAAAGCTTCCCCCGTCCCGGGGGGTTGAAGTTCCTCGAGTCCGTTACGCTGACAACGGGGGGCAATGTCTCCAATGTCGGGATCGGTCTGGCCAAGTTGGGATTCCGTACCTCGGCCATTACGCGCGTGGGCAATGATTCACTGGGGCGGTTTATTGTGCAGCATTATCGCGCACACGGAATGGACACCGAGGGGGTCATCGTGGATGCCAACGACCAAACTTCCGCGACGATGGTCTGTGTCGGGCCGGACGGCGAGCGCTCGTTCCTCCACACGCGCGGCTGCATGGCAAATTTCCGTGCGCAGGATGTGCTCGATCATATCTCCCTGATCAAGAAGGCGAAGATATTGGCGTTCGGATACCTCGGACTCCTTCCGGAAACCGAAAAAGAATTTGGCGCCTTGTTTCAGGCGGTGAAAGAGAAAACCTCCGTGAAGATACTTCTCGATACAGGAGGACATCCCCACGCATCGTTGAGCGACCTCAAGAAGTTTCTTCCCATGGTCGACTTCTTCTTCCCGAGCTACGAGGAGGCAGCCGAACTGACGGGCAAAGCCTCGCCGGAGGAAATCGTCCGTTTCCTACAGAAAGCCGGAGCCGCAGGGATTGTCGGAGTAAAACTGGGCAGCAAGGGTGTGTACCTGGCGAAGGGAACGACGGCTTGGACCGTCAAGGCCCCGCGTGTCAGGAAGGTTGTCGATGCAACCGGGGCCGGCGATGCATTTGTGGCCGGGTTTCTGGCTGCCACCCTGAAAGGTTTGGAAACAGCAGAGTCGGCCCGAAAAGCGACTGCGATTGCGGCGAGTTGCGTCACTGCTGTCGGTGCATCGACGGCCATCAAGGCTTTTGAGAATTACTGATACGAATGAAACCAACCTATCATATCGTTTCCCACTCCCATTGGGACCGCGAATGGTATAAATCGTTCGAGCAATTTCGTGCGATGCTCGTAAACATGATCGATGATCTGCTCGATCTGCTCGCGCGCGATCCGGGGTTTGCCTCGTTTACGCTTGATGGACAGACGAGTGTGGTTGAAGACTACCTTGCGGTTCGTCCGGAGCGTCGGGAGGAACTGGCCCGGTATATTAAACATGGAAGAATCCTGACGGGGCCATGGTACATTCTCCCCGATGAATTTCTTGTGAGCGCCGAATCGACCGTGCGCAACCTGATGGTCGGCACCACGATGGCCCGTGCCATGGGGGGCGGGATGAACGTGGGATACATCCCCGATTCGTTTGGGCACATCGCTATGATGCCTGCGATCCTGAAGGGATTCGGCATCGATTCGGCCCTGGTCTACCGCGGGTTCGGGGGGGAACCGGACCAGAAGACGTCGGAATACCGGTGGGTGGCGCCCGATGGGACGAAGGCTCTCCTCATCCATCTCTTTCGTCACGGATACAGCGCAGGGTACTTTCATCAGGAAACCGAAAAAGAAATTCTCGAACGTTTCAAGGATCTGAAGGCGGAACTTGATGCCCGCGCGACCACCTCTCATCGTCTGATGATGAACGGTGGCGATCATCACTGGCCCGACCCTAAACTGCCGCACACGCTCGGGCTCCTCAGAAGAAACTTCGAAGGGGAGTTCGTCCATAGCAACGTTCCAGCCTACGTGGAGGCTGTGAAAAAGCAGGTGAATGGTTTGCCGGAGGTTCACGGGGAAATGCGTTTCGGGTACCGGTATGCGTTCGTGGTGCTGGGGGGAACCGCCTCGAGCCGGATGTACCTCAAGCAGGAGAACTGGAAAGCGCAACTGCTCATGGAGCGGTATGTCGAACCGCTTGCCGCGGTGGCGACTCTTGCCGGGATGCGATCGCAGCAGCCCCTCGTCCGCCAGGGGTGGAAAAACCTGCTGCAGAATCATCCGCACGACAGTATTTGCGGGTGCAGCATCGACTCCGTTCACCGGGAAATGATGACCCGCTTCAAAGCTGTGAACGAGATTGGCGCATCGGTTATGGAGACGGCCCTGCAGAAACTTATTCCGTACGACGACCAGGCATTCAAGGACGACCGCTCTCTGTTTCTCTTCAATCCCTCCCCCTTTGAGCGGAGTGATGTAACGCTTGCTGAAATAAAGTTTTATCTTCAGGATATTATTGTCGGGTTGAACCCGGACGTTAAAGTTGCTCCCAAACTACCGCCGGTGTCGGGGTTCCGGTTGAGGGATGAGCAGGGAGCCGAAGTCCCGTATCAGGTTGTTGCGAGGAGTGAAGGGTACGATATTACCTACACCAATTATAACTACCCGAAACAGACTTACGCCGATCAATGGGTACTTCTTGTGGACGCGAAGCGTGTTCCGCCGGTCGGGTTTCAGGGGTATACCATTGAAAGAACCCGTGATATTCCCCGTTATTCTTCCTCTCTCAAAACGGGCAAAACTTTTCTGGAGAACGATTATCTCCGTGTTGAGGTCAACGGCAAAGGGGAGGTGACGCTGAAGGATAAGGTTCATAAGACGGTCTTTTCCGGACTGAATGTCTTCGAGGACTCTGGGGATGTTGGGGATGAGTATACCTATTCTTACCCGAAAAAAGACCGGTGGGTCTTTTCGAATAAGAGTCGTGCCTCGGTCAGGATCATCGAACAGGGGCCGCTGCGGGCAACGATTCAGGTTGTTCTGGTGATGCACATTCCGGAGTCTGCAACGAAGGACCGGGGCGGCCGTTCGGGCAAAACTGTCCCGGTGAAGATTATTTCCAGTCTCTCTCTTACCCCCTCCTCGCGAAGTCTGGAGATGGTGACCACGGTCGAGAACCGCGCAAAGGATCACCGTTTTCGTGTTCTGTTCCCATCGGGCATCAGGACGGATACGGTCCATGCCGACTCGCAATTTTGTGTGGTGGAGAGGAAACAGAAAAAGTACCATTTGAAGGAATTTACCATCGAACATCCGGCGGCTGTGGCGCCGATGCAGCGGTCTGTCACGGTCAAGAATGCAAAAAAAGCCTTGACCCTCTTTTCGTACGGCATGCCGGAGTATGAGTTGAAACTCGACGGCCGGGGAACACTCGCCCTTACGCTCCTCCGCTGCGTCGGGTTGCTGGCCGCCGACGATTTGATCACCCGCCCGGGGGGAAAGTCGGGATGGCACAACGAAACGCCGGAGGCGCAATGCCCAGGGACGCACACGTTCCGGTATGCACTGCTCCCGCACAGCCCCGAAGAGCTTGAGTCGATGGACATCATCAATCGGGAAAGCGAGAAATTTCATTTGCCGTTGTTCCCTGTGCGGAGGAAGAACACAACAGAACTTCCCTTCTCCGGCTCGTTCGTCTCCGTGGAGCCGTCCCAGCTTGTCCTGAGCGCGATCAAGGAAGCGGAGGATGGCAAGGGAACAATCCTGAGGGTTTACAATTCCACAGGGAAAGCAGTGGAAGGGACGATCCGTTTCACGCGTCCATTTGCGGACGCCTGGATAACCCGACTGGATGAGGAGAAGATCGAACGGGCCAAGCCGCTCGATGGACAGACGATACGTGTCAACGTACCACCCTTTGGCATTTCGACCGTCAGGGTGTTTTGGAACTAAGCGGTTCAACCATCATTCTTGAAGAAAGTTCAATCCGACCATGAGCACATTCGCAGGTTCACATCTCAGGACAAGCAGGATCCTCAATCCACAGACGGGACACGGGATCGTTGTTGCCATCGATCACGGCCTTTTTATCGGTCCACTTCCCGGTGTGGAAGACACGGCGCAAGCCATCGAGAAACTCCTTCCCGGCTTACCGGATGCGATTCAGATGACTCCGGGCACAACGCGGGCAAACCTGCACAAATTCCACGGCAGGAACAAGCCGGGAGTTGTTGTACGACTCGACGCGACGAACATCTGGCGCAAGAAACCGGCTCCGAAGGAGGGGTACTATACCGCCGTCGCGTCGGTCAAGCATGCCATTCAACTTGGCGGCGACGCCGTGGTGACATTTCTCTTCGCAGGGTATGATACCGATGCGCAGGAGGCCGACAACCTTCAGACCCTGGCGACCATAGGGGCAGAGGCAAGGGAATACGGAATACCGTTTATTGTTGAGCCCCTGGCTATTCAGAAGGGCTCCAATGTTGTCCGCGATTTTGACATCATGAAACTGATTGTCCGGATGGCCTCGGAAATAGGGGCCGATTTGATCAAGGCAGATTTTCCCGAATCGAAAAAACAGTTCGAGGAACTGGTCGGGATCGCATCGGTCCCCATTCTCGTCCGCGGCGGACCGAAGATGGACTCCGACAGGGAAATGCTGCAGATGGTCAAGGATGCGATGGATTGCGGCGCGAAGGGAATCGTCTTCGGGCGGAACGTCTGGCAGCACAAAAATCCCGCCTCCATCCTGAGAGCCCTCGCAACGATCGTTCACGAAAGACAGGGAGTGTCGAAAGCGCTCAGTGTGCTGAAGAAGTAAGCGTGAATCACAAGAAGCATACCATAAGACAAGAAGACAACGGAGAGTTGCATGCAAAAAGAGATACGTGTCGGGATGATAGGATATGGCCAAATGGGGCGCATTCATACGTATG
>DKJQ01000082.1 GCA_002454845.1 Ignavibacteria bacterium UBA6688 | reverse complement strand
CTATTTTTATGTTTTGGAATCTCCCGCCGGCAAGAGATCCGGAAAGATAGCAATTATTAAATGAGTGTGATCGGGACTATGAAACCACTGGTGTTTCGCTGCTTGCTTCTCGGAACCGTGATAGGGGCCGCCGGCGCGACCTCGTTTGCCCAGGCGAAAATCGGGACGACGGCAGCACCATTTCTCGGAATTTCCGTCGGTGCCCGCGCCGCAGCCATGGGGGATGCCGTTGTGGCTTCGGGTGAGGACGTCACGGCCATGTATTGGAACGCAGGTGCCTTTGCCCAGGCCGGGAAAAATCAGATTGCCTTCGTCAACACGGAATGGCTTGTCGGGACGAAGTTCCGCTGGTTCGGCGTCATGCTGAATCTGGACGGAGCGAACGCTTTCGGCCTCAGCATGACCAATTTGGATTACGGGGAGGACGACGTCACGACGGTGCAGGCCCCGGACGGTACGGGGGAACGATGGAGCGCACAGGATATCGCCATCGCCGTTTCCTACTCGAGGATGTTGACAGACCGTTTTTCCCTCGGAGGTTCCGTCAAGTATGTGGGGCAGACGATCTGGAACGAGACGGCCAGCACCGTGGCCTTCGACCTGGGATTGTTGTTCGTGACGGGGTTCCACGACATGAGGCTCGGGATGTCGTTCTCAAACTTCGGCGGTGACCTTACGCTGGACGGCCGCGACCTCCTGCAGCGTGTCGATATCGATCCGCAGAACTCCGGTTCCAACAAGACGCTCGTCGGCAAATTGAAGACCGACCCGTGGCCGCTGCCATTGTTTTTCCGCGTGGGCCTTGCGATGGACGTGATCAAGAACGACCAGATGAAGCTGACGATCGCCGCCGATGCGGTGCGGCCGAACGACAACGTCGAATTCATCAACGTGGGAGGGGAGCTGACCTGGAACAATCTGGTATCCCTCCGCGGCGGTTACCGCTCCCTGTTCAAGGAAGATTCCGAGCAGGGGCTGTCGCTCGGGGCTGGCGTCCGGTATCAGGTGGAGGGGATCGCGACCATGGAGGTCGAGTACGCTTACACGCACTTCGGTCTGTTCGGGAATCTCAACACCCTGGGGCTCGCCATTGCATTTTGAACAGAAGCGGGCTTATGAAAAAGAAAATATCCGCCACAAAGATCACCATTGCACCTAATTCTCACTCTCATCATTCACCAATTACCCTGGAGGAAATTATGAAAATTGTCAAACGGCTTTTGGCGACAGCGATGCTCTTCTTCATCGCTGTGAGCCTGATCCCGGACGACGCGCTGGCGCAAAGCTCTGACAGCGTCAACGTGACGTTCTGGGTCAACACGGCAACGGTGCCCGACACGATGAAGTCGACATCGTTCGTGCAACTGAGGGGGGATAATGCCTTCCTCGGACCCTGGGGACCCACGTCGAAGGCAATCCTGACGCACGTTGCCGGAGACTACTGGAAGGGGACCTTCAAGTTCAAGAAGGGAGATTCCTTCCCTTACAAGATCTTCACCAACGCAAACAGTGCTCTCACCACGGAGAATGAAGGTGCCGGATGGGAGAACAATTTGCAGCCGACGAACGACAGGCTCCTGACAGTCGGGAACAGCGACACGACGCTGCCCGTTCAATTTGTCAACGGTACTCCGAACAATCAGGACCAATACTGGCGTCCATGGACGGCATCGGACTCGATCGATGTCTACTTCCGTGTCAACATGGCCAGCAATGAGTCGTTCAACAAGAACACCCAGTTCATGGGAGTTCGGGGCGGCGCAGCCCCGCTGGATTGGGGAAAGAGCATTGTGCTTACCCGCGAAAGTCCGCATGGAAACGGTGGAAGCCGTCAATACGACGCGACGAACCTCTGGTCGGCATCGGCCCGCTTCCCGGCCTCGGCATTTGCGAGCATCATCGAATACAAGTATGTCATTCTGGATGCCAACAGTTCCACAGCCGGTGTCGTGGCGTGGGAGGATGGCATTCGTGCAGCACCGGACGTTGGTGCGGGCGGGAACAGGATCATCCCCGTCAATGCGGCTCAGGGCGACACGACGATCGCCTGGAAATGGTGGGCCAATCTGCCGTTTGCTCCCTTCCAGGGGAGCGATACCCTGGTGATCACATTCCGGGCAAATATGACGCGGGCGCTTTCAGAGCGGGGCTTCGCCCATGGCGACACGGTGCAAGTACGCACGGGATATGGTGGAACGGCAAAAGAGGTGCGGACGAAGCGCCTGACCCGTTTCGGCCTCACGTCCATCTATGAAGCGGTCGATACGGTCATCGCTGCAGTCGGTCGTTCACTGAACTACCAATACTACGTGGTCAAGAACGCGAATGATGTCCGCGAGATCTTCTACGACTTCCAGTACACGGGAGATGATGTTGCTCAGGCAGAACGTCGGCAGGTGGATGTGACGACGAGGACGTTCACGATCACCGATACCACGACCGTGAATACCGACAGGCGTCGCTCGCCGCGATTCAGGAATACGACGAGATTGTCGCGCTCTGTTACCGTGACCTACACGTTGGATCTTCGTCCGGCATTTGCTCAGGTTTCCCGCGGCGACACGTTGATCGACATTCAAGGCACACAGCATGTCCACCGGAATACCGATATCCGCACCCTGGGCGCTGCCATCAATGGCCCCGCGGTAGGAGGCTGGGCAAGCTGGGGAGCGACCCTCGTCGCATCGACCGACACGTCGCACCGGTTGTTCGATGACGGCACCAACGGCGACGTCGTTGCCGGCGACACGGTATTCTCCCGCCGGGTGAACTATACCACGGCAGACAATGTGGGCCAGGAATTCAAGTTCGGCATCGGCGGCGCCGACAACGAAGGCGGACGCGGCGGCTTCGGGAACAACCACATTGAAAACGTGGACGATTCCGGGCCGACCTCAACGATCGCCAGCCAGTGGGGGAGCATTAATCCGGTCTACTATAATGCGTGGGATTTCGATGGTCGAAAAGAGAATCCCCTGACCGGCGTGGAAGATGGATACGGCATTCCCCTGGCGTTTGCACTCAGCCAGAACTATCCGAATCCGTTCAACCCGAGCACCACGATCCGCTTTACGATTCCTGAAGAAGGACTCGTGACGCTGAAGATCTTCAATATGCTCGGCCAGGAAGTCATGGCGGTGCTGAACCAGAAGATGACATCCGGGAATCACGTGGTGATCTTCGACGCATCGCGGCTGACCACCGGGGTCTACTTCTACCAGTTGAATTCAGGCCGTCATATCGTGACGAAGAAGATGACGCTCTTGAAGTGACCGCAGAGAAGCAAGAATACAACGAACCAACACAAGGCGGTCCCATTCACAGGGAACCGCCTTGTGTTTTCTTGGAGCGCCGTTGGCCCATGCCTCAGAAGCTGCTCATGCTTCTCCTTCCATTCTGTATCCTGGTCGCCGAGCCGGTTGCATGGGCTGGACCGCAGGACCCCGGGGACGCGGTGCTTGGGAAAGCGGGGGAGATCTTTGTTCCCGAAGGGGAGTTTCAACAACGGTATGAATTGCTTCCGTCCCTCCGGCGGCATCGCTGGGGGGGTGTGGAGCAGTCCAAAACAGAGCTTATGGTCGCCCTGATTGCGGAGAAGCTCCTGGCCCAGGAAGCACGCGATCGGCGGCTGGATCGCGATTCCGCGTTTGTCCGGGACTTCGATGAAGTCAGGAAACTGCTGGCGCGGGACCAGTTGTATCGGGAAGAAGTGAGCGGGAACATCGTCTTGCGGGAGGAAGAAATTCTTCTCGGCATGGCTCATGCAAAGACCGAGCTGCTGGTGGAGTTTCTGTACTTCCCCGGGCGGGAGGATGCCGAGTTTGTCCGGCGGCAGATAAAGGTGGGTGGGGATTTTCAGAGGATGGCACTGGATCCTTCGTTCAACGCCGTGCGCGACACGGCAACCGTTATCTGGGGGGATGCGGACCCGGTCCTTGAACGGGCGGCTTACGCACTGGCACCGGGTGTCGTATCGGAGATCCTCCAGGCGGGGGATGGATTGTACATTATCCGGGTGAAGGGGATTGGGCGAAGCAGTTACTTTCATGCGCTCGCCCCGTCCGTGTTGAGGGAGCGTGTGGTTTCGAAGATCCGGGAGCGAAAGGAGCGGACTCGTCTGCAGGAGTTCGCGGAATCCTTCTTCCGGGACAAACCAGGCTTCGCGCGCGGCCCGATGGTGCATGCACTGGCGGACGCCATCCATCGCGCTCTTGGGGGGGGACCGGCCACGAACCCGCAGTTCCTCTCTGAGCGTGTATATCAGGAATGCAGAACTTCGCTTGCGGCCGTGCTGCAGGATACGCTGGCGGTCGCGGGGGAACGGGTCTGGTCCGTGGAGGAGGTCCTGAAGCGGCTGTACGCACGGAGCGTGCAATTTCCGGATTCCGACGCCCGGACGGTTTTCCGGGGTGTTAACGATCTCCTTCGCGAGTGGGTTCTTCAGGAGCTGCTCGCACACGAGGGGCTCCGCCGCAGGCTGGATGAGCATCCCTCTGTTCGGCGTCAATTGGATATGTGGCAGCACGCCTCGCTGGCACATGCGATGAAAGAGCATGTGAACAAGTCCGTGCAGATTGGTGAAGCGGAAGTGTGGTCGTACCTCAGGTCGAAGGACACGCTCATCCACGTGCCCCGCGTGCGGGTCCGTGAATTGCGAACGGCGACGTTGGAAATGATGGAGGACGCGCTCGCGGAGTTGCAGGGGCAATCGGATTTCCCTGGCGTCATCGCACGCTGGTCCACTGATTCCGTCGCGCGGGAGACCAGCGGGCTCTCACCCTTGTTCCCCGTCACCGACCGCCCCCCGATTGGCGAACTGGCCCTGGCTATGAACGTCGGGGAACGAAACGGTCCGGTCAGAACGAAGGAGGGATTTGTCTTTTTCGAACTCGTCGAGAAGGATACTATCCCGCAACCCCGGGGTGCGATCTCCACCATGACCCGGGAGCAGGCAACCAGGGAACTCTTACGGATGAAACAGAGAAGAACACTCAACATGTTTCTCGCCCAGGTTGGAGAGCAAAGGGGATTCGACCTCTATAGAGAGCGCCTTGCCCGCCTCAGGGTGACCGATACTCCCATGACCACCTTCCGCCTGCTCGGGTTTGGCGGTCGTATGTTTGCGGTACCCTTCGTTGACCCGCTGGTCGAGTGGATCAACGTCGATCCCCCCTCCACGACGGTCGTCCCATAACAATGTTCATGGGACGGAACCCGAAAGAAATAGCCTTCCGAATCGGACTCCTGAGCGTGCCGGTTCTGTTCTTCCTCGCCCTGGAACTGGTGTTGCGAGGGATCGGGTATGGCGGGAACAGGGATCTTTTTGTCGAGCGCACGATCAATGGAAGAGCGTACTTCGCGATCAATCCCGACGTCACGGACCGATACTTCTCCGTTCTTCCGGTCAAAGCATCGCTCTCCCAGGATGTGTTTGAGGTGCGCAAAGCCGCCGACACCTACCGTGTGTTCTGCCTCGGAGGGTCGTCGACGCTGGGGTATCCCTATATGTTTAACGGGTCGTTCCCCGCGATGGTGAGGGATCGACTGGAGACGCTCTGGCCGGAGAAGAAGTTCGAGGTGATCAATCTCGGGATCACGGCCGTGAACAGTCATACCGTCCTGGATTTCGCGCGCGACCTGATGCACTACGAACCGGATGCCCTCCTGGTGTACGCGGGGCACAACGAGTTTTACGGGGCTCTGGGAATCGGTTCCATGGAACGGTTCGGGAAGAGTCGCTGGGTCATCCAGACCTCCCTTCGATTGCAGCGGTGGCGGACATTTCTCCTGGTCAGGAACGCTGTGGCCTCGGTTCGCTCGCTCTTCACTTCCCCCGATACGCGCGAACGCGATGCGACCGTGATGGAAGAAATGGTCGCCGAAAAGGAAATTGTGTACGGAAGTCCTGACTTCGACGCCGCTGTGGAAATTTTTCATGACAACCTGACGGAAATTGCCGAACTGTGCCGGGAGAAGGAGGTCCGGCTCGTCTTGAGCACGCTGGCGAGTAACCTGAGTGGCATGCCCCCGTTTGTGTCGGTCTTCTCCCCCTCCACGGACGAGGCTTCGCGTGCACGATGGGAACAGGCATTCGGGGAGGGACTCGAGTTTCACAAGCAGGGAGAGTACGAGGCCGCCCTCGGGATGTTTGAGCAATGCGCTACGATCGACTCGCTTCCGGCCAGGCTTCATTATGCAAGGGGGAAAACGTATGAGGCGAAAGAATGGGCGCCTGAGGCCCGGGCGGAATATCGCCTTGCCAAGGACGGGGATGCGCTCCGGTTCCGCGCTCCTTCCGAGTTCAACACGGTGATCGCTTCCGTTGCATCCGCGTACTCGTTGCCCGTTGCCGCCTCGGAGCAGATGATTGAAGAACGTTCACCGAATGGACTCATCGGCAATGAATTCGTTCACGAGCATGTGCATCTTACGATCGACGGTTATGGGGTGGTAGCCGCGGCGTTTGTTCAAGCCCTCGCAGCGTCCGGGTTTATCGAGCCTCGTGACCGTTGGCCGTGGGATCTGCAGAAATCGGAAAAGGAATACCGCGAGCGGGTCGGCGTAACGGAGCTCGATTCGGTCACCGCCTCGATCAGGCTCTACGTCCTTATGAACAGCTGGCCCTTCACGCAAACCGGAACCAGCGTCCACCGGTTCTCTGCGACGACGTATCTCGAACAGTTGGCAAAGTCTTTTCTTCTTCGCGAAACCACTTGGGAGCAGGCGCACGTGACGCTGGCAGAAACTTATGAGCGGGAGGGCCGCCTGCCCGAGGCGGCCAGGGAATATCGCGCCCTTCGTATGGGGACTCCCCATAACGTCTCCCCGTATTTGCGGGAGGGGAGACTCCTTCTGTCCCTTGGACGGCACCGGGAGGCCGAGGAGGTCTTTCGGCGCTCGCTGAGGATTGAGCCGAGCTTTATCGGTTATCAGGGACTTGCGTTCGTGCTGGCCAACCGCGGCGATTACAGGTCTGCCGTGGACGGATTCCGGCGTGCTCTGGAGATGGGACAGGGAGTCACACGCGAATCCCTTCTCGAGACGAAGCGGATGCTGGCCGCTGCCCTGGCGAGCATGGGAGATCTGGCAGGCGCTCACAACGAACTTCAATCGCTCCTGCGCGCCCAGCCCGACTACCGCCCGGCCCTGGAACTGTTGGAACAACTTCAAGCCATCGAATCGAAGCGAGCCAACTGAAGTGATCACAGGACTTCAAGAGAAACGGAAAGAACTCCTGGAGCGGTGGAGCTTCTCGGGGCACCCGGAGCCCGCCGAGCCGCAGACACGAACCCTGCGCAGTATCCTGTTCGCGTACTGGATGAAGTTTGCGCGGATCCTGGGGATCGTCAACGCCAACATCCTTCTGACCCTTTTCTATCTGTTCATCATCGGACCGGCGGCCCTTGTTATAAAATTGTTCGGGAAGGACCTGCTCGATCGCAGGGCGGAAGAGCGAACCAGCTATTGGAATGAAAAAGAGTATGAGAAGCCGGACCCCGAACGCAGCAAGCACCAGTTCTGACCATGAACATTCTCGGCATTTCATGTTACTATCACGACGCGGCCGCCGCCCTGGTGCAGGATGGTCAACTCATCGCCGCGGCACAGGAGGAGCGGTTCACCCGCAAGAAACATGACCAAAACTTCCCGCGGCACGCCATTACATACTGTCTGCAGCAGGCAGGGATTTCGTCGCAAGATCTTGACTACGTGGGATTTTATGACAAACCCATGCTCAAGTTCGAGAGGATTCTCTACACATATTTTGCAACCTTTCCGAAGAGCCTCCCCTCGTTTCTGAAGGCCATGCCGGTATGGCTCAAGCACAAGCTCTGGATTCCACAGGAGATAAGGGAGGAACTTGAGTATGAAGGGCCCATTTTGTTTTCGGAACATCACCAGTCGCACGCGGCAAGCGCTTTTCTCCTCTCCCCCTTCGACCATGCCGCGATCCTGACCATCGACGGTGTGGGGGAGTGGGAAACGACAACGGCCGGAGTCGGTGAAGGCAACGAGATCCGCCTCCATCGACGGATGCATTTTCCCCACTCGTTGGGGCTCCTGTACAGCGCGTTCACGTACTATCTCGGCTTCAAGGTCAACAGCGCGGAGTACAAGGTGATGGGACTTGCCCCGTACGGCAAGCCGCTCTACTACGAGACGATCATGGAGGAACTTCTTCGGGTGAAGTCCGATGGAAGTTTCAAGATGCATATGAAATATTTTGGCTACGACTACGGTCTGACCATGACGAACAAACGGTTCGACCGATTGTTGGGGAGACCCCCTCGTTTGCCCGAAAGCAAGCTCGAGCAGTTTCACATGGACGTGGCAGCTTCTCTTCAGAAAGCAACGGATGAGATCATGGTCCGGCTTGCCAACGATCTGCACCGGGAAACGCAATCGGACAACCTCTGCCTCGCAGGGGGTGTGGCGTTGAACTGTGTCGCAAATTCGAAAATTCTGGAGAAGACCCCCTTCAAAAACATCTTCATTCAGCCGGCGGCGGGGGATGCCGGGGGAGCCGTGGGCGTTGCGTACCACATCGAGAATTCTGTGCTCGGGAAGAAACGCCGGTTTGTCTGGCAAGATGCATTCCTCGGTCCGGAGTTTTCCGACGAGGAAATTGAGGCTTATCTTGACGCCTCCTCCATCCCTTTCCGGAGACTCTCCGAAAGCGAATTGCTGCAGGAGACTGCCCGGCTCCTTACGGAACAAAACGTAATTGGCTGGTTTCAGGGGCGTATGGAATGGGGACCGAGGGCGCTCGGGAACAGGAGCATCCTGGCCGATGCCCGCAATCCCGAGAACCAATCGGTAGTGAACCTGAAGATCAAATTCCGTGAGAGCTTCCGCCCCTTTGCACCGGCCATCCTGGAGGAGAGGGTGAGCGAGTATTTTACATGGGAGGGGAAAAGTCCGTTTATGCTCTTTACGGCACAGGTGCGGGAGGACCGGAGGACGATTCCGGCCGTGACGCACGTGGACGGTTCGGCACGATTGCAGACCGTCTCGGCGGAGGAGAACCGGCTCTTCCACGGATTGTTGAAGGAATTCGAACGGCAGACCAACTGTCCTGTACTCATTAATACCTCGTTCAATGTCCGGGGTGAGCCGATCGTCTGCACCCCCCATGATGCGTTCCAATGTTTCATGAGAACGAATATGGAGTACCTTGTCATGGGGAGTTTTCTCTTGGACAAGAAGGGGCTCGAAGGAATGACCTCGTACTTGCTCGAGTTGGAACAGGTTGAGCCGGACTAGAATTGGTCTCAAAAATCGTCTTGAATTTTTTGCCACAAAAATGCGCAGAAAACACAGCCGGAGGCATACTGCTGTAGCACGCGAAGCGTGCTACTTTTTGGAAACGATGCCAAACATGAAAATTAAATAGAGCTTTGATCCAAGTTGAAGGATGCTTTCGCATCTGCCGGAGGCCGCTGGAAGCCTATAACGGAAGATCGCGAAAGCGATCTTCCATTTGGATCAATGGTCTACTACTGAGGTACGCTTTTCTGTGCGTCTCTATTGACAGTTGCTGCCGCAACTGCTGTAAGAGCCTTGGTCCAAGTTGAAGGATGCTTTCGCATCCTTCAGTTCAGAGGCCTTCGGCTGCCTTCGGCCCTCCGGCTGGCCAAATCGTTTTTGAGATAGCCTCTAACCTTTTCTTTTTCGCAAGCGTGTCAGGAGAGGAGTCTTCCGTTGAAAACTTTGAAGAGGATGAAACGAAAGTTTGGCATCGTCTCCGAATTCTGGATGTATATGAAGGTCCGGAAGAAGTGGTGGCTCGGGCCTATTATCGCGGCCCTCGTGCTGTTGGGTCTCTTCATCGTTCTGACGGAAGGGTCGGCTCTCGCTCCGTTCATTTATACGTTGTTTTGAAACGAAACGCCTCATGATGTTCAGGAAGTTGCTCACCCTTATATCGATATTGACCGCCCCGGCGATTGGCCAGGATAGTGTTGATGTCACGTTTCGGTACAAACCTCCGGCCGGTCAAACATCCGTCTACGTCATCGGGGAGGTCAACGGGGTGAACGGGTGGAGTACACCGGGACTCCCGATGACATCGGCCGATGGGGGATTCTACACGAGGACCGTTCGCCTGCGGGTAGGGGGGCACACAGGGGGGGTGACGCCGGGCGCCTATCAGTACAAGTTCTATCCGCCCGCCGTTCAGAATGTGCCATGGCCCAACGACTCGCTGAACCATCATGTGAATACGCATGATAACAACAATTCGCTTGTGTACACCCGGAATCCAACCATCTATCACTTCCTTCCGAATCAACGAACCGGTCCGGTGAGGAGCGGCACGCCGACCATTTCCGCGTATCTCTTTCCGGGGGTGGGGGCAACGGTCGATACCGGATCCATCGTCCTGACCATCGGTGACAAGGAATACCGAAACATTGGTCATGCCTATGATCCTTCAACAAAGCATTTCGCGTTCACGGTGCTGGACCGGTTTCCCAACGGTTCGTACAAGGTTTGGCTTGCGGCCGGTACCTCAACAGACAGTGTGAACATCACCGTGCAGGCCGGTTTCGTTCAGTTGACGAATATCGGCGATTTTACCACGAGAAATCCGCTCCGGACGCTGTATGGAATCGTTGAAGACGATCAACTGGACTCGGTGCGGATTGTACGGAATGAGTCGGATACCCTGAAGGCCCCGGTTTCCGAGGGGCGGTTCACACTCTCCATTCCGTTGGTGGAGGGGGAGAACAGCTTCAAGGCCCTGGCCGCCGACTCGACCGGCGTGATCCAGACTTCCGATCCGGTTCGTTACAGCTATTTTGTCAACCACGCCCCGGAGGCGGAGATCTATTTTTTGTCCACGGGAGGGGATATTCTCCTGAGCGCAGACGGAAGCAAAGAGCCGGACGGTCAACCGATCACCTACGAATGGTTTTCCGATCCGCGCAACCCCCAGGCCATTCCGGCAGTGGACGGATCCAGCGCGAAGCAGCTGACAGTGACGAAACCGTCCACTCCTGGAGAGTATTTCTTTACCCTCATCGCAGCCGACCCCGACGGGAACAGGGACACGACAAAAGGTTTTTTCACCATACGCAAGGATGGGCAATTTGAAAATTCAACGCAGGCATCCATTCCGCGGTGGGCCCGTGAAGGAAGAATGTACGAGATGTTTTTCAACTCGATGACGAATGCACCGGACGGACAGAAGATCAATGCCGCAGCAGGCTCTTTGCCGTACCTCCGGAGTCTCGGCGTCAACATTCTCTGGCTGATGCCGATCATGGAAAATGCGGCGAAGATCAACAATCAAACGGGACCGGGGTACAATATCAAGGATTTTTTCACGATAGCGCCTGAATATGGTACGGGGCAGGATTTCAAAAACTTTGTCCAACAGGCCCACCAACTTGGCATTCGCGTGATTCTGGATGTCACTCCCAATCATACGAGCTACGCGCACCCGTTCGTGCTTCACGCCCGCCAGTTCCGGGAGAGTTCTCCTTACTGGTCGTTCTATCAGCACAGTTATATCCCGCATAACTCAAACAACCTGGGGGATAATTGTCAGGACA
>DKJQ01000339.1 GCA_002454845.1 Ignavibacteria bacterium UBA6688 | reverse complement strand
TGTCCATGGCGTCCAAACTCTGGGCGGCCCGGTTGGCCGGAGACGGAATGCAGGTCTATGAACTTCGCCCCGGTATCATGCTTTCCGATATGACGAGCGGCGTGAAAGAGAAGTACGATACACTGCTGGCAGAAGGTCTTGTTCCCCAAAAGCGCTGGGGAACGGCCGAGGACGTTGCACAGGCTGTCGGTTCCATTCTCTCCGGACAATTTCCTTTCTCCACAGGCTCCGTGATTTCGATTGACGGCGGCCTGCACCTGCACAGGTTTTAACGCCGCATGATCAAGATCAACCCCCATCTCAGTCCGGCCAACCTGCTTCCAGGCATCGACCGGATTTTCGAACTTTCCGGACAGAAAATCCTGAACCTGGAACATTCATGGGACCCGTCGCACGGGACACCGGTTTTCACCGTGCAGGGACGCTATACTTCCCGCGGCTGGACGGAATGGACCCAGGGCTTTCAGTTTGGAGCGTCCTTGCTGCAGTTTGATGTGACGCGGGAGCAACGGTTCCTCGAGATGGGCCGGAGCGCCACAGTGCAACGGATGGCCTCCCATGTGAGCCATGTCGGAGTTCACGATCACGGGTTTAACAACATCAGCACCTATGGGAACCTGCACCGGCTGATGCGGGAAGGAGCGATCCCCCAGAATGAGTGGGAAAAAAACTTCTATGAACTCGCGTTGAAACTGAGCGGGGCGATTCAGGCATCCCGATGGACCAACCTTGGAAACGAGCAGGGATATATCTATTCCTTCAACGGTCCCCACTCCTTGTTTGCGGACACGATTCGGTCGTTGCGCGTTCTGGCGGTTGCCCACCAGCTTGGGCATGTTTTGATGGGGGAGAAGGATGTCAGGATCAACCTGCTGCAGCGGTTGCTCCAGCATGCCGAGACCACAGCCCGGTACAACGTGTACTTCGGGGGAGGGAGGGATACCTATGATGTGCGCGGGAGGGTGGCTCACGAATCCATTTTCAACCTGAACGATGGCTCCTACCGCTGTCCCAACAGCCAGCAGGGATACTCTCCGTTTACAACGTGGACAAGGGGACTTGCCTGGATCCTCTGCGGGTATGCCGAGCAGCTGGAATTCCTAAACACATTACAGGATACCGAACTCGCTCCCTTCGGTGGCAAACAGCAGATTCTCGATGCAATTCGGGGTGTGGCCGAAGCTGTTGCTGAATTTTATGTCGGGCAGACCCCGACAGACGGTATCCCGTACTGGGACACCGGAGCTCCAGGACTCCAAAAGCTTGGTGATTACCTTGGCAGGCCTTCAGACCCCTTCAACGAACACGAGCCCGTTGACAGCTCCGCCGCCGTGATTGCGGCGCAGGGTTTGATCAGGTTGGGGAGCTATCTTCAGGGAACAGAGCGCGGAACGAGCTATCTTCAGGCCGGATTGACGGTGGCCGGAACGGCGTTCGGTGAACCGTATCTTTCAAGCGATCCGAAGCACCAGGGACTGTTGCTGCATGCGGTGTATCATCGTCCGAACGGCTGGGATTACATTCCCCCCGGCAAGAAGATTCCCATGGGTGAATCCTGCATGTGGGGAGACTATCACGCCCGCGAGCTGGCTCTGCTGATTCGCCGCATGGCAAAGAATGAACCGTACTACAAGTTTTTCATTTAGATGGAGGTCGGGTCTCCCGACCCGACCGTATGGGCAATCCAAATGGACATCACCATGACCAAACAAGAAGTCCTTGACCGTATTCTGTCCACCGGCGTCGTTGCCGTGATTCGCATGAAAGACACCCAACGCCTGAAAAAGGTTATCGAAGCGATCCGGCTGGGCGGGGTGAAATCGATCGAAATTACCATGACGGTACCGGGCGCAGTGGACATTATAGCCGACCTGGTCAAGACCGTCCCGGATGACGTTCTTGTAGGTGCCGGAACAGTGACCGACGTCGAGACAGCGAACAAGGTAATCGACGCCGGAGCCAAATTTGTCGTGGGCCCGATTCTCAATGTGGATATCATCAAGCTCTGTAACCAGCGCGGTGTTGTGATCATGCCTGGTTGTTATACACCGACCGAGATCTTCACGGCATGGAAGGCCGGGGCCGATATCATCAAGGTATTTCCGGCCACTTCGCTCGGTCCGAAGTACCTCAAGGATATCCGGGGCCCCTTCCCGGACCTTCGCCTGCTTCCCACGGGAGGTGTCAGCGTCGACAATGTCGGCGACTGGATCGCCGCCGGTGCTGTTGCCGTTGGGATCGGGAGCGATCTGTTAGACAAGAAAGCAATCGATGAGGGGCGCTACGAGGTGCTGACCGAGCGGGCTAGACGGATGGTGGAAAATTTTGTAAAGGCAAGAACATCTTGAAAAAAGTGCCTTGTCTTCCGTCTTTATTAACCACGGATGGCACACTGATTAACACGGATAGAGCATCGCACATTTTTCCGTTATCGGTGCCTATCCGTGTGCCATCTGTGGTGAAACGAAAAGTTCTCTAGGAAGGCTGAGCAAACATTAAGGATCAAATAATGGCGACACCCAAGGTAGTAACATTCGGTGAAATCATGCTCCGGCTTTCAACGCCGGGCTATCAGCGCTTCAACCAGGCACGACAGTTCGATATCAACTATGGCGGCGGGGAGGCGAATGTCGCCGCTTCGCTGGCGCAGTTCGGCATCGATGCCCAC
>DKJQ01000338.1 GCA_002454845.1 Ignavibacteria bacterium UBA6688 | reverse complement strand
ATTTTTGACATGAGTTCTATCCATCCAAAGAATCGATGAAACGCCTTCTTCTTCTCACAGTGATGTTCTCCTGCACGCACATTTTGCTCGCTCAGCCGGGAGGAAGTGCCAACAAGCTTTCGACCTGGATGGGGGTGCAGATGATCCCGAGCCCGGTTCTTCTTTCCACCCCCTCCGAAGCTCCCTTCGGATTCGAATGGGAAGCAGCTCCGCTCCTGTATTCCTTCGGCATGACGAAGCTGGTTTCCCCCTGGTACTCGTTTCTCGTGGAACCCCCTGCGCGGTTCACCGGCTCCATCGAACTGGTCGTGTCGGGACAAGTTTTCACGACCAAAGTCGGGACCTCCTATTTCGGCGGTTCGGTGCAGCTCCTGGGTCATATCCCGCTGATCGAAAAGGGAGAGCACCTCGGATTGAACTTCGGCCTTGCGCAGTATTCCTATTCCGACTCCAGGCCCTTGTTCAAGGTGCTTGGCGTCTCGACACTGTTCGGTATGGCGCATTTCAATCTCAAGCATAGTTCCTCCCCCACGATGTGGATGGGGTCATTGGAAGTCCGGATGTTTTAACACTACCGTCGCATGACATGAACCATCGCACAACCAATCGGCTGAGACTTCTCATCGTTCCACTGCTCGCGATTACCATGGCAGGGTGCAGCTCATGGGTTCAGCGGATCGTCACCTACAGCATCGAGAATTTCGGGGAGCCAATCCTGCCGGCCGACGTCAGGGTAATCTCCCCCATCCTCCCCTACACCGGACTTGCAGTTTTATGGGGAGGCCATGCAACCGTGATGATTCAGATCGAGGACAAGGTCTTCATGACCGATCCGGCCTTCACCAAAACAGTCGGGATGCTTCTCCACCGCCTTGTTGCACCGGGGATCGATCCTGCCGCCCTGGCGAAGGTCGACTATACGTTGATCTCCCATCTTCATTTCGATCATTTCAGTTTTGGGAGCCTGGAGATGCTTCCCAAAAACGGCAAGCTCCTGATCCCTCCCGGAGCGGCGGCGTACACCCCCGAGTTCGGTTTTGTGGAGACCATCGAGCTCCAAACGTGGGAAAGCATCGAGGAGAGTGGTGTCCGCATTACCGCGGTGCCGGTGCAGCATTTCAGCGGGCGGTACGGCGTGGACATTCCATGGCATCCCGAAAAAGGATATACCGGGTGGGTCATCGAGTACAAAGGGAAGACTGTTTTTGTTGCCGGGGACACGGGATACCACCCGGAATACTTCAAAGAGATTGGCCGGCGGTTCTCAGTCGACGTGGCCGTCGTACCGATCGGACCGGCGGGGATGGGAAGCGCCAACAGTCTCGGGGGCCGGATTCACGTCTCACCGCGGGGCGCGGTGCAGATTTTCGAGGATGTCGGGGCCAAGATCATGATCCCCATGCATCACCGGACCCTCTCGTATGGTTCGACCGCAGACCCGATGATTCCACAAAACCTGTTGCAGGCGGTCATTGACGAAAAGGGATATCAAGACCGCATTCATATTCTTGCCATCGGCGAGCGGCGCGTCCTTATGGAAGAGCCCTCTGGCCAAACATCCGGAACTCCGCAATGAAACGACTCACCCTGCAACTGCTGTTCTTCGTCCTCTCCATTTTCATTCAGTCAGGTTGTGCAACTCTCTCCCCTACACCATTCCACGACGGAACAACAGATCCGGTCCTGCAACAGAAGCTTGAGGGATTGGTAAAGGGCTTCCACGGAGAGGTGGGCGTCTATGTCCGGCATCTGCCGACGGGACGGACGGCGTCGGTGCGGGCAGACGAGCTCTTTCCCACCGCAAGCATGATCAAAGTCCCGATCATGCTCGGCATGTTCGACAAAATGAACAAGGGGGAACTCGACTATCACGGCGATCTGGTGTACGACGACTCGCTCCTGTACGAGGGGGAGGACATCCTGGGAGCGTTCAAGGACAGCGCGAAGATCTCGTTGAGCAAAGTGATCATGCTGATGATCACCACGAGCGACAACACGGCGAGCCTGTGGTGCCAGGCCATGGCGGGGGGTGGGGAAACGATTAACCCCTTATTGGCGCACTATGGATTTGACAGCACGCGAGTCAACTCGCGGACGCCGGGGCGCAGACCGAATTGGGAGCAATACGGGTGGGGACAAACGACCCCGCGTGAGTTGGCGGAATTACTGGTTATGATCCGGGAAGGAAAAGCAATCAGTCCGGATGCGAGTGAGGAGATGTACCGGATTCTCAGCCGGATTTTTTGGGATGGTGAAGCCCTTTCCCAGGTCCCTCCTTTTATCCAGGCTGCATCCAAGCAGGGAGCTGTCAACCGATCACGGTCGGAGGTTGTCCTGGTCAATGCTCCTTCCGGCGACTATGTTTTTTGCATTATCACGAAAAACCAGGAGGACCAGAGTTGGAAGCAAGAGAACGAGGGGTACGTCCTCATCCGAAACCTTTCCCGTTTACTCTGGCAGTATTTTGAACCCCAGTCCGATTGGTCCCCCGCCCCCGATGTGGAGAAGTGGTGGTAGTGGTGGATGAAGGTTTTCTTCTTCCCGGATTGTGCTCTGATGAAGGAAACCTTCAACCGCGCTACTTATTTCTTTAGCAAATCCTCCGCCTACAAGTAACTCAGCCACCAATCCTTTCTCCGCTTCTTCAGATCGGCAAACCACCGGCACGGGAAATAGAGAAGCACCACGACGAAGATTGTTATCAGGTACGTTTCCGGAAGTCCGTAGCCGTACTCCGCCGGAGCTTCTCTGACAAACGGGAGCTGTTTTCCCCAAAGCCATTCAATCGGTTGTCCTGCGACCCAGCCTATCACGATCGCCAGCACATGAATGAAGAGGAGATGGAGCACATAATAGAACATCGGCACGCGGCCGAACACGATGATCTTGTCCCACAACCATCCCCCCTTGATCAAACCGGTATTCATTCGATCAAACCACGCCAACAGCATCAGGGATGGACCGATCGTCATCAGGAGAAACTGGAGCGAGGTAGGGTACTTCTGCACATTGAGGAAGGAAATGGCCGTCCGGTCCCATGAATCCTGCAGCGCGAAGAGGCCGGGTCCCGGATATCCCTCAGGGGGTATGGGATGTCCGTATACGTTAGTGAGCCGCAAGACAATAAACGCTACCGTCATGCCGAGTCCGATCCTGAACAGCCACTGCCTCCGTTTTTCCGGTTCTTTCCCAAAGAGTGCGCCAAGAGCGTAACCGGCCGCCATCACACCAGCCAACGGAAAGATCGAAAAGAGGAACGGAAAAAATCCTCCGGGCAGCCAGTCGGCCCCCACCCCACCGCCCGCATACAATGCCTGCCAAACGAATCCGAGACTACCCCACGACTGCGTTGAAATTCCCTCGGCAAAATGATGAAACATCATGATCCCGACACCGAACACTGCCACCCAGCGAATTGGTAACCGGATCACGAATGCGAGGATTACCATCGACCAGCCGAGCGACCAGATAACTCCTCCAAACCCCCACCCCGGCATAAACGACCATGCAAATCCAATCACCGTCAGTTCAAGGAACACCAGCCAGAGCCCCCGCGTCCAGAGAAACTTTGAGAGTTCCGCTATAGTCTTGCCGCGCGTCGTCGAAAGATAGGCCCCCGTACCCGCGAGAAGGAAGAAGAGAGGCGCACAGAAGTGGGTGATCCAGCGTGTCAGGAACAGCGCCAGGTAGGTCTGCTGCGTGCCCTCAGCCCAGATGGGGATGTTGGTGAAGTACGGGTAGCGAACATGGTCGACTGCCATAAGAACCATGACCAACCCCCGTAGCAGGTCGACGGAATCGAGTCGCGCCCGCGGATGGACAGAGAGGGGCTCTGTGCCGGCAGCCGGTACGGTGAGTTCCATACGCACTCCTTCGGAAAAGTTTTGAGGTTGATGCGAACAGAGAAAGTTCTTCCAAGAAACGAAAAAAGAACGTTCAACGCTTTCGGAATCTTGCTTTTTTTGTCAGCGACCGGCCGGGATATTCCGCCTTGTCCGGGCCCTGGTTGGACTTACACCGTACTTCCCTGAGAAGGTCGCAACGAAATGGGAGAGACTGTTGAACCCGGAAAGACCGGCAATTTCGGTAACAGTTCGTTTGGTTTCCTGGAGGAGGAAAAGGGCATGGCTGAGGCGGACTCTGAGGAGATACTGACGTGGTGAGTGACTTGTTACTGCCTTGAAGATTCTGCTGAAGTGAAACTCGCTTGCGTAAGCCGCGGCCGCTATTTCCGACAGGGAGAGGTCCTGGGCCAGGCAAGCGAACATGAATTCCCTTGCACGCTCAACGATCTCGAGATGATGGGACCTGGGCTGTGGTGAGCTGATGGGGAGAACGGTATCACTTCCGGAACGGTAGAGTGTAGCGAACAGTTCACTCACGAGCCGAAGGGCGATGGCGTCCGCAACGATCCGCTCCAGGGGTTTACCATCGGCATGCGTCGGATGGACAAGCCGGCGCTGCAAGTATTCAAGCGCGGGCGTCGAACGCACGACGGTTAGGGGAAACAGCCGGTCATCCGCCCGGCGATGCTTGAAGCCCCGGGCTTCTTTCTTCCAATGCACCCTCCGCACTTCATCGAGGATACGGTGGGGGATCTCCACAATGACGCATTCATCTCCACACGTGTGACGATGGCGCACGACATGGTACTCTCCCGCATTCTCCAACAGGATGTGGTGCGTGTGGAATTCGGTTGTTGCGCCCCCACTTTCATAGACGAAGCTGCCATGACGGACAAAACTAAAGGCATCGACAACGGTCCGTTCCGGATCGGACACGGCGTGCGGTTCTTCTTTGCAGAGAAACTCTGTGACCGTGACCGTTGGTGATGAATAGGATGTCCTAAGCTCGGCGTTCATGTTGCGATGGCAAAACGGGTGAACCGATCAAGCGTGATGGCTCTTTTCACTCCCACTTGTCCTGCAACCATGCTTCATAGATCTTCTTTTGGAGATCGGTTGGTTCCTTCGTTTTTGTGACCCGGTAGGGGGGCACATCCTGGAGGCGAAGGGAAATTTCGATTTCCCGCAGGCGGTCGCTGCGAAACACCGTGAGGGTGACCGTCTCCCCCGGCTTCATCTCTCCGACCCGTTCGTTGATGTCACTGGCGCGCATCCGGTAGCCATTGAACGCGACCACTTCGTCCCCGACATCGAGCCCCGCTTCAGCCGCCGGCGACCCTGCTACCACGCGCGTCACCTGTGCCATCCCTCCCCTGTCGCTGATGGATGCCCCCAGTGAGACCTTGCGCGCGGAATCACGAGCCTGCACCTCGAGTCCGGCATACCCGAGAGCTTTCTCCCAATCCAGGGGCGTTGTTCCATGAACATACTCATCAAAGAACTTCTTGAGACTGTTTCCTGCAAACTCCTCGGACACTTTCTGGAAATCGTCAATCGTGTACCCTTTGCCGGTTATCGGGAAGCGCTTGTACATCGCGCGCATCGCATCATCGAGTGAAGATTTCCCTTTTGAGCGGTGACGAATTTCCAGGTCCAGCAACAGGCTCACCTGCGCTCCCTTGCCGTAATAATCGGTCTGCGTGTTATAGGAGCTCTCGCTCGGTTTCCAGTGCTTGATCCATGCGTCGAAACTCGATTCCGACAGCGACTGCACCTTGTTGCCGGGGCGCGACCGCTCCTCCAGGATCTGTGCTCCCAGCCCTTCCACATATTGCCGCGCCGTGCCGAAGCCTGCACGCCGCGAGATCAACGGGCTGTAGTACGAGGTGGTTCCTTCCGCGATCCAGTACTCCTTCGCATAATTTTCCTTCGTATAATCGTACGGGTGCATACCCTTTGGCCGGAGTTGCTTCACGTTCCAGGTGTGGAAGAATTCGTGAGAGGTGAGTCCCAGAAATCCCCGGTACGCTCCCGGATTCCTGAAACCGAGCGCCCGCGCGCCCATGATCGTAGAGTTCAGGTATTCCGTCCCCCCACCCCCCTGGGCCGCAAGATGGACGAAGAACACATACCGCTTGTAGGGAAACTCTCCCCAGAAATCCTTCGCTGCTTTGACGATCTTCCCCATATCCCGTTTGAGCGTATCCGGCTGGTAATTTCCCTCGCCGGTGATGCTGATGACGTGGGGAACGCCGTCAACGTCGAACTCGTACTCCTTCTGGTTCCCGATCTCGATCGGGCAATCGACTAAATGATCATAGGTATCGGCCACAAGCATATTGGGATTGCCGTTCGTGTGCTCCAGTCCCGAGGTCACGTGCCAATCCCCGTACGGCTTGATGCTCAGCCTTACCGGGAGTCTCCGGTATTTCTCCGTATACATGAAGACGGCCGCGCCGTTGACGAATGCGTGTTCGGCGTTCAACCCATTCTTGCGAGTCGTGAAGTCGTTGGCAAACAGCGTGTAGGAGGCTATGACACTTGTGGCCCCTTTCTTCTGTACGCGCCAGGTCATCTTATCAATCTTCTCCCATGCCAGCTCTCTGCCATTGGCATCGTGGGCTTGAAAGGTGATGACGTTTCCCGCGAGGTCGAAGAGCACATATCGACCGGATCGCCAGACCGGCATGATCAGATCGAGTGTGCCATCGGCTGAAGCGAGGTTGGTGAAGGTTGCCGAGACCTCAAAGACGTGCGACTTGGGGTCCGGCATTCCAAGCGTGTATTCGACTTTCGACGGTTGGGCTGCCATGATGGATGTGATGACGAAGAGTGAGAGAATAAGTTTCATCAGGAAATCTCCTTCAATGGGACTGATGGGGAAAACGACGCGACCCGGTAATGATTGCCAAATTTGATGTAAGGATCAAGAAAAAGGTTGGGGGGAAGGAATCAGATACAAGTTGTGCATTTCGTGCTTTCGGGCATCACGACCAGCCGCCCGAACGGGATCTCTTTTCCGCAACGGACACACAGCCCATAGTCCGGTTTTTCGATGCGGGCGAGGGCATTCTCCAGCAGGACCAACTGGCTCTGCGCATTCTGCAAGATCCCGTCGTTTAGGCTCTTGTTCACGATCGCATCCATCCTCGAAATGCGTCCGATCGCATTGTCCGGCGCGATCGGTTTCGTCACATCCTCCAGTTCATGGATGCCGTTTCTCATCTCCTCAATTTTCTCCAAGAGGGCAGTCCGGATTTCCCCCCGTTCTTCCGCTGCTATCATCGTTTCAGACCTTCCGCCTCTTTCTTGAATTCCGAGGTGAAATGAAACTCCATCTCGGGAAACATCTCCTGCGCGGACTTGAGCGACCATGTCCCTTCGGCCATGAAAACCGGGTGATCGTCCTTGTCGTAGGCAATATGGCGCCCCTGGAGGGAGGTGAACCGTTCGAGTTGCTTCGGATCGGAACATGTGAACCAGCACGCCTTGTGGATGGTGAGCGATTCGAACGCGCACTCCGCACCGTACTCATGCAGAAGCCGGAACTGGATGACCTCGAACTGCAGGTTTCCGACTGTGCCGACGAATTTCCTGTTTCCCTCCCGCTGGATGAAGAGCTGTGCGACACCCTCATCCGTCAACTGCCGTATCCCCTTGTCCAGTTGTTTGGACTTGAAGGGGTTCTTGTTGACGAGCTCCTTGAAGATCTCGGGGGAGAATCTTGGTATCCCTATGAAATTCAGGTGCTCCCCTTCCGTGAGCGTATCACCGATTTTGAAATTGCCCGTGTCATACAATCCCACTACGTCCCCGGGCCATGCCTCTTCGATGATACTTTTCTCGTTCGCCATGAAGCTAGTCGGATTGCCGAAACGGAGTTCCTTGTCGAGACGCGTATGATAGTAGTACTTGTTCCGCTCAAACCGGCCGGAGCAGACCCGGCAGAAGGCGATGCGATCGCGGTGGTTCGGGTCGAGGTTGGCATGGATCTTAAAAATGAATCCGGTGAACGCCTTCTCGGTTGGATCGACCTTTCGGAGGGTGGTTTCTCTTGGCTGCGGCGAAGGGGCGATCGTGACAAAGGTCTCCAGAAGTTCCTTCACGCCGAAATTGTTGATGGCGCTGCCGAAGAAGACCGGCGCGAGGTAGGCGTCGCGATAATGTTCTCCGTCGAACGGCTCATAGGAGGCCTCGATCAATCCGACATCATCCCGAAGCCGGGCAGCGGACTCCGGACCAAGGTGTTCGTCGAGAAGTGGACTGGCAAGGTCATCGATCGATATGATGTCCTCGGAAATACGGGTCTTGTTCGGTGAGAAGAGTTCGAGCTGTTTCTTATACAGGTTATAGACTCCCTGGAACCGCGCACCGATGCCGATGGGCCACGTCAGGGGGCGTGTGTGGATGCCGAGCTCTTGTTCCAGTTCGTCCAACAGGCTGAACGGGTCGCGCCCCTCGCGGTCCAGTTTGTTGATAAACGCGATGATGGGGGTGCTGCGCATCCGGCAGACCTCCACCAGCTTCCGCGTCTGCTCCTCCACTCCTTTCACGCAATCGATCACGAGGATCACGCTATCCACGGCCGTCAGCGTCCGGTACGTATCCTCCGCGAAATCCTTGTGCCCGGGTGTGTCGAGGATATTCACCTTGTATCCGTTGTACTCGAACCCCATCACCGAGGTTGCGACGGAAACACCGCGTTGCTTTTCGATCTCCATGAAATCGGACGTGGCGGTCTTGCGGATTTTATTGCTCTTGACAGCCCCCGCGGTATGGATCGCACCGCCGAACAACAGGAGTTTTTCCGTGAGGGTGGTCTTCCCAGCGTCGGGGTGGCTGATAATACCGAAGGTGCGTCGTCTTGTCAGTTCGTTGAGTTTCATGAAGAATTAGTAACTACTGATTTTATCCAAAATAGTCTCTTTGCCACAGAGACACAGAGGACGCAGAGGTTCAAGCTTGAAATTCTTCATTGCCAGTCTTTCGACCATTTCTTACCTCCGTGTTCTCAGCGACTCTGCGGTGCATGCTTTTAAGGGGACTTCCGGGAAGCCCGGAGAACGGAAACGTTAAGGCGGGGTAAGGGCGAGGGGGAGTGATTCGAGCATCATGAGTACTATGATACGGAAAGTTCATGAAAGAGCCAAATCGGCCAACCATTGTTGAAAACCGGGATGAAAAAGATTAACTTTCTCCACGAACTTTGCGGTGAAGCGGCCCGACATCAAGAACGAGGTATTTTCTCCTGAGGTATTCATCATGTACTCCATAGGCATTCTTGGCGGTGGCGGGATCAGTGAAACCCATGCGCGTGCGGCACAAGAAATCGAAGGCGTTAACATCGTTGCCTTCTGTGGACAGAACCGGACAAAGACTGCGCGCCTGGGAGAACTGTACGGCGGACAGGTCTACAACGACGTGCAGGCATTCTTCAAGCACAAGCCGATGGACCTCGTGCTCATCGGGAGTCCATCGGGACTGCATGCCGAACAGGGAATTGAAGCAGCGCGACACGGTCTTCATGTTCTCGTCGAGAAGCCTCTGGATGTCACGACCGATCGGGTGGATTCCCTGATCACCGCATGTGAACGCGCGGGGGTCAAGCTGGGAGTCTTCTTCCAGGACAGGGCTGCAGCCGACATCCGCCGACTGAAGAAATTGCTGGACGAAGGGCAACTGGGAAAACCGATCCTCGTCTCCGGGCGTGTGAAATGGTTTCGTCCGCCGGAGTACTACCGCGATTCACGCTGGCGTGGCAGGCAAGCTCTTGATGGCGGGGGAGCGTTGATGAATCAGGGAGTGCATACGGTGGATTTGCTGCTGTGGCTCATGGGCAACGTCAGCCGTGTTTACGCAAAGGCCGTTACGGCTCTTCATGAGATTGAAGTGGAGGACACGGTTGTCGCTACGCTCGAGTTTGAGAACGGCGCCATCGGCACCCTGGAAGCCGGGACATCCCTCTATCCAGGCTACCGTAGACGCGTCGAGATAACCGGAAGTGAAGGGACGATCATTCTTGAACATGACCGGATCATCTCGGCCGACCTCCGAACCCCGCTTGACGAGCAGATTGTGGCGGGAGAGGAAAACTCTAACGCGAGCGCTACGTCTCCGGTCGTCTCCGATATACGTGGGCATAAGACCATCCTGAGGGATTTCCTGCGCGCCATCGACACAAACGGAAGACCGACGTGCGACGGGCATGAAGGAAGGCGGAGCGTCGAGCTCGTCCAAGCAATCTACGAATCCTCCCGCACAGGTCGACCGGTAGCACTCTCCACCCATTGACAGCACGGGAGAAACTAATTCTCTTTTTGCGATTGTAGTACAGCCTCGGCAATCTCCCTCGCCAGGGCCAGTAATCCGGCTCCCTCAAGATTGCACATGAGGGCGACAGCAAATTTCTTTTCCGGGATCATCAACAACATCGTATTCACCCGCTGCTGGCCGCCGCTGTGGGAAACCTCCTTGACGCCGTCCAAACAGAAATAAATCCTGGTAGTCGCAGACCCGCCCGACTGCCTGCGCCCGCCCGAACGAC
>DKJQ01000044.1:916-2564 GCA_002454845.1 Ignavibacteria bacterium UBA6688 | reverse complement strand
CGTCGAGAAATACCGGAACGTCTATGCGTATCCGTTTGTGTTTTTCCCCATGTTCAGTCGAGTCTTCTCTCTCGCGTTTGGCGGATTCGGGAAACAAGACGAGGCGAGGATCTCAGCACTTCTTGGTGCAGGCACCTATACCATTGGAGTTTTCGTAGTCTTGATACTGGTTCTGATAGTCATGAGGTGCAGTTCCAGGTTGAAGCTGGATCTCAGGACGAATGGTTACATCTCCGTACTCAGCACCCTGTGCCAGCTCCTTGTCATCGGAACGTATGAAGCTTTTTCGTAGTGAGAATGACGACCCGTGAACCTGCCCATGATCTCTCAGGGATGAAACGACAGTAAAGCCGCTCGATTCATTGTACCAGCGGTGCGCTACGATTTCGGCGATGGATGCAGTACTCGCTGTGGCTGCGATACTCGTTCAGGGGGTGTCGAACTGACACACAGGTTCAACGGTTTCCGTAGCCTTGCCGTGGTGATCCGACGGGGTCTTCCCCTGCAGGGATTGGAGAAGCAGGATGATGGTCGCTCGATGGTCTGTTCCGGAAACGGTATGGGTCCTGCCACCCAAACGGAACAACGATTTCTCGTTTCCCCTTGATCGGTTCGCGGGTACCTGATGTCCAATGCTGATTGTTTCGTAAAGGAAGGTCCCCATCGCACCTACGTTTCAACTCCGCCCTTTCGGAAACACAGGCTTGAGCGTAACCCCGCTCGGAGCCCTCGATGCCTGTAAGCTTTCCTTCCATCGGCAGGTGGCTGCTAAGAATCCTCGGGAGAAAGGATCGATTCGTTTTTCCCTGTATCGGCGCCACATGAAGGTCATCAGCTATCTCGGCTCGGTCGATAGCCTTTTCGGGGTAACGGTCACCACGCGCAACTGGAATACGATCACCGCGATCGCGAAGGTGCTGGGTGCCGGAAGGACATGATCCACCGACCAGTATCTAAAAAACGGTGGCAGGCAATTCAGGAATTGTAGATTTTAGATTGTAGATTGTGGATAGTCGAATTTGGATGTGGTCGCTCAACGGTGTTGCCGCAAACCTTCGGTGCAATTGGTCCCAACACTTCCTGAAGGAGTATTTATGGAAGCGATGATATACACAAAATACGGATCGCCGGATGTTCTTCAACTCAAGGACGTCGAAAAACCCACGCCCAAGGACGATGAGGTCTTGATAAAGATTCATGCGGCATCCGTCAATGCATATGACTGGCATTTCCTGACCGCCGATATATTCTTGATTCGCGTGATGGGCGGGGGGTTTCTCAAACCCAAAGACACGAGGCTCGGTGCTGACATGGCGGGGCGGATCGAAGCGGTTGGCAGAAATGTCAGGCAGTTTCAGCCGGGTGATGAGGTCTTCGGGATGGTACGGGGCGGTTTTGCCGAGTATGCATGTGCTCCTGAAGATGCATTGGCGTTGAAACCGGTCAATCTATCCTTCGAAGAAGCAGCGGCCGTGCCTATGGCGGCGGTCACCGCCCTGCAGGGTTTGCGCGACATAGGACGGATTCAGTCAGGGCAAAAGGTTTTGATTCATGGCGCCTCGGGTGGTGTGGGGACGTTTGCGGTGCAGATCGCCAAATCGTTCGGGGCTGAAGTGACCGCCGTGTGCAGCACGAGGAATGTGGACCA
>DKJQ01000044.1:0-754 GCA_002454845.1 Ignavibacteria bacterium UBA6688 | reverse complement strand
ATTTATGTGATGGCCGGCGGTTCCATGGCTCAAATCTTCCAGGCTATGCTCCTCGGGTCGTTGATGTCAGAAACCGGGGGCAAGACCATGAGTGGCGTATCGGCGAAACGAAGCCAAAAAGATTTGGCTCTTCTCAAAGATCTTGTGGAAGCGGGCAAAGTCTTCCCTGTGATCGACAGGCGTTACCCGTTACGTGAGGCTGCTGAAGCTCTCCGGTATCTTGGGGAAGGACATGCCCGGGGAAAAGTAGTAATAGTTGTGGAACATTGAGTGTGATACACTGGAAGTGTTGTGGGTATTATTGTAGCCATGATGGCTTTGATACCGACGCAGATGGTCCATACGAGGAAATGTATACTATTTAGGATATTCAACATCAGCTCACTATCAAGAGGCTGGAGAGAGTCTGGCGCCCACAAGAAAATGCAACCAGGGCAAGATACTGGAATGAAAATTGCAAATTGAAAATTGTACATTGAGTGGGTTGAAGGATTAGCCCGTGGTCGGCCATCGGTTCGTTCGCTCCGATGAGTTCGCCGCAAACATTTCGCAGATCAGAGCACCCTGGAGGACGACGCATGAAAGCCATTGTGTATGAAAGATATGGGCCGCCCGAGGTTCTTCAAGTGAGGGAGGTCGAAAAGCCCACGCCCAAGGACAATGAAGTCCTGATAAAAATACATGCGACAACGGTGACATCAGGGGACTGGAGAGTGCGAAGTCTCAATGTCCCTGTCGGCTTCGGATTTATCTC
>DKJQ01000155.1 GCA_002454845.1 Ignavibacteria bacterium UBA6688 | reverse complement strand
CTGAACTCGTCCCTGGATTGAGAGGAGATCAGCAGCAGATCGATCCTGCGCAAAATCTGAGACGCGGGATAGATTTTCGGTCTGACAAATCCGCTGAGAGAAATGATTCCCGTGCGGGTCAGATATCCCGCGTCGGCGGCGAACTCCTTCGAGACGCCATAACTCCCTATATCGAAGTCGAGATCACGCGTCCCGTACCGGAACACCGCCGCGAATGCCTGTCCGGTGGTCGTCGCTGCTGAGGGGTCTGCTTTTGTTTGCGAGAAAAGGGCGTGGTACTCGATGAGGCTGGAACTGGTCATCCGCATCAATCCGTCCGTCCCGGCGACCCGGTTAAACTGGTCGCGGAGTTCGCGTCCGGTGTAAATAGCTCCGAGATAGCTGTCGTCGGTCAGCGCGTGCTTGTACCGTACGATGGGGAAATGAGCCTTCTCGCCGGTGAGCCTGGAGGAAGGATCGAGCAACTCATCCACGGCGTAGATGGAGGCAAGCGTGCTTTGGCCCGCAACTTTCCCCGATAATTTCATCCCGACAAGGGGATTGACGATGGTCCGCGTATGGACAACGGATTGCACGGCATCCCCGGTTGCAGCGACTCCGAAACTCTCACTTCCCTCCAAAAAGAAGGGGCGTTTTTCCGGAAAGAAGAGGCCATAGCGCAAGTTGACATCCACCTGTCCTGCGTCCGCCTCCACCTGACTGAAATCCGGATTGATCGTTCCGTCCAGGATCAAGTCCGACGTGAAGCCGTACTTGGCTGTCAGGCTCACTTCCCCCTTTTGCTCGGACCTCACCAACGAGCCTGCTTCCTGTCGGTACCGCTGGTTGTAGGTTACAGCCGGGAGAACTTCGAAGAGCGTGTAATGGGTCAGGTCGTGGTAGACGAGTGGCTGCATTTGGGTGAGGAATTGATAGCCCCTTTTCGGGTCCAAGGGAGGGAAGGAGGCCTGCTCGGAGCGCCTGCTCACACGCCGTTCAAAAAACACCGTCATTTGAACCGGGTTCTTGTCGGCATACCGGATACTCTTGAGCGGTACCTGGATTTCGATCGCATACCCCTCTTCGTCGATCTGTCCCGCGCTGTACCAGACAAGGTCGAAGCTGTGGTCCTCGATTCCCGCTGCGAATCGGCTGTCCGCCTGGATCCCGAGGGGATTGACATAGAGGGCGTACAATGACTGTTGGTCGCTGAACGAATCGAGGTTAATGCAGACCCAGTCGTGCGGCCGGAGGTTATCGCGACTCGTGATCTCCGCTTTGATGCTCTTCGGGTCGGGATCGAAACAGCGGAAGGCGAAGTACAGGTTTTCGGCATCGTACGCGAAGTATGCAACCGTCGACTCCGGCATCATGTGGCCGAAGTCGGGGATGAAGGTTCTGAATCCCGTGACATAAGGGGCCTGCTGCCAGAGGGCGTCATCCAACCTTCCGTCCAGGATGGGGGGTGTGTCCGTCCGTACGGGAAGCAGGAGATCCGACCCCGAAAAAGAAAATGCGTGAACGAGGGGTAAAAGGAACAGGAGTATCGCGATGCGAAGGGAAACGCGCACAGTATTATCCTGAAGGTTGTGGTGAGAAATGGCTTAAGGATCGGTAAAAGAGGGGAGAGAATCAAGCGTGGTGTGACGAACGCCCCTGGTCTTTCGATCAGATGCTTGTCAGGAGCAGGTTGCCGCACACCCGGGGATCGAGGAAAGAGAGAGTTCTCCCCACCCCCTCGAAAAGGTAGGTTATCATCGCGGCCGCAATCTCTGTCATCAATCCCCTGTCCCAGCAGTTCCTGTTGAGGGAGTATCCAATTCAACCGCAGGGTTTCTATTCGACCCTGCAACCCGAGTTATCGATTGTCGCGCTATGACCTGCCTCGACAACAACGGTGCAGTCTTGTTGCGTGCCCCTGACTTCCGCTTGCCCCGTTGCTATGGACAAAGTTGCCTTGTTTGCTACCGGATCAAAACTCATTGCGGCCTCTCCGCTGCGAATGAGTGCTATAGAGACGGGGGAGCTAATGCGAAATTGTTCTTCTTGCCTTGTGATGATCAAAACTGCCCGGCCGCGTTCAATCAAAACACCCCGATTCAGCGTAGTATTGCCCGAGATGTCGCCAAGAATTCTGAGGTGAGTATGCGGACGCACTGCCATTTTTGAGCCATCCGCAAACCTGATCATGACGAAACCAGTCTCTTTCGTACGAATCTCACTGCCTGCCGTCAGGACGGAACCAGACGGTGCTTTGGACCAACGAGCCGTCGGAGAAACGCGATACTCTGTATCATTCACAGCCCTCTCGATCCGGGCCACCATGGGTGCCTCATCCTGAAAAGCCCCGGCGGAGAATGTAAAGCAAAATGCTGCAAGAAACGTCCATGCAGCAGCAAGAGATCGTTTCACGGTATACCTCCTATCCATTGTCTGATTGGCAGGCCGTAGTTGCCATTGGGTTTTAGGGTAAAATGTTCACTTTCCCCAACAGGGTACTGGTGATGCAGGGCACAAAGGGAATGGAATGAAACAGCCGTCAACGTTTCCCAACCCATTGGCCAATCATCATCCTGTGACCCTCGGGCGATGCTACTGAGAATTCCCGCATCTCCCAGGGCTTGGTCTCGATGGGAGAAAGAATCTTAATTCCTTTCTTTTTCAAGTCTTCGTAGTAACCGTCCACATCGTCAACGCGGAGATAGCCAAAGTAGCTGTGGTCGCCGAGTTTGCTGGGATGGAGAGCCCCGCGACACTCCCCAAGCATAATCATGCAATGATCCCGTTCAACAAAGATCCAACCATCAGGCTTTGAAACGACCGTGAAACCGAGTTTTAGAAAAAACTCCGATGAAGCATGGAGGTCGTGCACAGCCAGCACGTAATGGTTCTGAAGTATAGTGGGCATGAATTCCCTCCAAGCAAGAAAACTGAATGCGAGCCGCAGGCTCCCGGAACGTGGCTCCACTACCGAAGCGGTCGTGCCTGTCGGGCGGTCCGGCCGCAGTGCCACTCTGTAATGTGTCACGCGCCGATCTCAGAATACGCCTGGTGCCATCGGTCCAATTTCGTCAGCGATGTTGCCGAAGAGTGTCCTTTTTTGTCCCCTGCTCGCGAAGAATGAACTCGTCGGGAAAAGGGGTTGACAAGACCAGGCGCAGACGCTGGACGTCGACGACATAATGAACACCATGATGTGGCTGGGACCATTTATCAAACGCCAGGAGATGATCATCCAGCCATACGAGGTCTGACAGAGGGCGATAGGGCAGGGGTATACCGTACACTTCATACTGGTTTCCGAATTGCACCTCCTGAAGATAGAGTCGGTCCCCCTCTTCATCCGATCGGGCATGGATGAACGCGCACCAACGACCGTCGGGCGACCGCACGGTATCGTGGGCGACCACCGGACTCATGATCCGGATGAACCGAGCATCGGGAGCGAGTTCATTTTGCCACGGCTGCCGATGGACTGGCACGGGATGGTGATGCGGATCCGGTACAAAAGGTTGATGGGACGTAGGCTGCGACATGGCGGTCAACACCCCAACCGTCAGGAGGCCGAATGAGTAAAGTAATATTCTCATCGTCGGTAAAATACTCAA
>DKJQ01000156.1 GCA_002454845.1 Ignavibacteria bacterium UBA6688 | reverse complement strand
GCGCTCGCAATGACGCGGTTTTTTTGCTCGCCGCAGGGTTCGCAGTGACGATGTTGCTTGTTTTTGAGACCGCTTCTAGTGCAAGCCGCGGTTAAAGATCGGGCCGCCCGGCGTCGACCCATGCCGTGTACCAATAGCTCGCCACCCTGCGTGCCGATGCGGCAAGCTGACGCTCGACCATTCCGTTCAGCAATTTGTAGTACCGAGCATAGTATTTCTCACTCATCCGCAATTCTGTCCACCCGCGACGTTCGACCATCTTCATCAACTCATGCTCCGGGATTCCCTCCCGCGCCTCCATGTCAAGCGCGAGAACGGAATCGGCCAGCAGATGGCTCTCCAGCACGATCCCGAAGGCCGAAGCCAGGGGATCCTCGATGCGGTACGGGGCGCCGACATCATACCGGAAGTTCTCGCCGTACATCTCCGGGATGCGGGACTCCCACCGGGCATGGAGTCCTTTTTGGTTCGTCAATTGCCCGTCGTAATTCTCGACCGTGTGCAGCGGAACGTGAGCATCGGCCACATAATGTCCAAGGTACGAGGCACAGTACAGAATCTCCCTCTCATCCTTCCGCCTCATGGCATCGGAGAGTCTGCGCGTAAACTCGGCAATCCGCCATGGGAGAGTGCCGTTGGTATCTACCGTGGCCTTCCCGAATTTTTTAACCGCTTCCGCATAGGATCGGGGAAGTTCCGGAAAGGGATATGCCCCATACCGGTCGATGTCGATGAAGTGATAGTAGCCTTCAAGAGAGTCCGCCCGGCGGTGGAGATCGGGTTCCACGGAACGGGCGGCAAGTGTGTCCGCATGACGTTCAAAAAATGCCTTCATTTCAGCCGGCAGGACCCGCACAGCATGTCGGTGGATTTCCGGGTGTGCCCGTGATCCCCATCCGAGGGAATCCCGTGTCAGGAAGAAAAGGGTGCTGCAAAAGAGGAGCAGCGAGAGAATGATTGTTCGTCGGTTCATAGGTCGGTACATGATGGGGTGAGAAAACTCTGCCCCGCCGGAGAACCGGCAGGGCAGTTGAAAAGTCAGGGAAGAAGGAGACTACCTGATCTTCTTCTTATGACGCATCTTGCGCAATCGTTTCTTCCGCTTGTGCGTCGCCATTTTGTGGCGTTTCCGCTTTTTGCCGCTGGGCATTGCGTCCTCCATAGGAAAAATTGAAAGTGAAGTGAATTGTGGCCTGTACCGTCGTGTCCCGTCCTTCGACTACGCTCAGGACGGCGGGAGACTTACTGGGCCGGGTGTTGTTCTATAAACTGTTTTGCCTGTTGACCTGCTGGGCTATCGGGGGCGAGCGCGATCGTTTTCCTGAACCACTCGTTCGACTCCTTCATGTTCCCCTCACGCAGGGAAACGATTCCGAGATTGAAATGTCCCAACACGTGCTTCGCATCGATCTTCAGGGCCTGCAACATCGAGGACCGCGCTTCGGCATATCGTTCCATGTCGTAATAACAGATCCCGCGGTCGACCAACGCGTCTGCGTCGTTCGGTTTCTTCCTGAGATAGGAATCGTACTGTACAATTGCCCGGTCATAGAACCGGTTATCCTGAAGCAGGTTGGCTAACTCGAGAATCGACTGCGAGTCGTTCGGGTCTGCGCTGATCTTCTTTTCCAGCGCCTCGATCTGGGGAAGCACCTGCATATTCGCTGAGTTCGTTGGAGGCTGATCGTGGTTATGCTCCTCCACGGGAACTCTCTTCGCCGTCAGCAGCTCGAGCCCGAGCACTCCCACGATCAGGAACAAGGCAAGCCCGGCAACCATTTTCCACGTTGCCATCGGAGCGGGTTCATCTTTGGCCGGACCACCATGACGGGTCGGTTTGGAAGACCGGTCTTTCCTGCTCACTTCTTGTTGTGTCGCTCGAACGGGTCGGGCAGGGCTGTCAAGTTTCGCTCCGCACGATTCACAGAACGAAGAATCGGGACGATTCTTTGCCCCGCACAGTGGGCAGGTATCCCCGCGAAGCCCGGAAGGAGTCCCGGCATTCTCATCACCTTTCCCGGGAGGGCCCGCAGATCCTTCCCCCGCCTGGATCGAAAGATCCGGCCAATCGATCGCGAGGCCGCACGAGTAACAAAACTTGTCGCCCCACTGCAGCTCGGTCGAACATTTTGAACAAAAGAACTTTGGTTTCATGAGGCTGGCGCTTCACCCTCAATTTTCTTCAGGTTTTGATCGACGACATGCTTGAGGTCTTTGGAGACTTTGAAGATCGGCACATAGTGTTCATCCACCATGACCTGCTCGCCGGTGCGCGGATTGCGTGCCATGCGCCCTTTGCGTTTCTTCACCTTGAAACTGCCGAAGCCGCGGATTTCGATGTTCTTGCCCGATTTCATGGCATCGATTACCGTGGAGATAAACCCATCGACAACTGCTTCGGTCTCGACCTTGGTCAGGCCGGTCGCCCCTGCAATAACATCAACAATATCTGCTTTCGTCATGAATCCTCCGTTAGTATGGATACAGGGGGTTGGTAGTCTTCAGGATGGACGCTGCGCAAACCGAAGTACCTGCTTACAATACTCTTCAAAATCTCCCAAGCGCTCCACTAAGATGTGCTTCAGAATGTCGATATTCAGATTTTGATATTCATGAACAGCGATATTGCGGAATCCCACCATACGCTGCATTTTTTCACTCATGCCAGGCTCAAGGACCCGGGCATTTTGGAGCATTACAAAATTCTCCCGCAGATCCTGCGGTACGCCCATTGCCTCAGACGCGACAAGATGCGCAGCAAGATCAATAGAAGCCTGGGCTGCGCGTTGGAGGTTGATGGCAAAAATATCCTGGGTGTCGAACGAATCCAGGCGCTCGGGGTTCAATCCGGTGACTTCTTTGATTCGGCTGACGCAACGCTGAATGATGGCAGTTTTCGCCAGAACGACATCAAGATCGACCATGGATCGCCTCACGAAAGATCCAATCCTCTATCGGACGGCGCACAATCTTGAGATCAGCGTAAGAATTCACCGTCCGGACAAAGAACTCGTTTGTCAGGAACCCGTCTTTGTCAAGAATCTTTTTCCCCTTTTTCAACACTTGCATAGACATAATCGGGGAGGCGTTGTTGAGACAAACAACATCAACAGGTACTCCGGTCAGTTGCTCAAGGCCGAACTTCATGTCCATCAACGCCAGGGAATCAGGAATCCGGGATTGGTGGAAGAGAATTGCGACGTCGATATCGCTTTCAGAGTGAACGAAAGTGGTTCCGAATGAACCGAAGATATAGACCGACACAATCGCAGGGTTCCCCGCCGCAAATTGTTTGATGGTTTCGACAGCGTTCGCATCGCGAACCGCCTGTGTGGTATCATGCATCGACATCAGAATCCATTATATCGATATTGCAGGACTGGCTGCCTGAGCAGTTCGTTACGGAGGTCGGTCACGGCGGTTCCTGCATCACCGAGGAAATTCTCAAAAAGGGTCTTCCGCTTTCGCTCACGCACAACTTTTGGTTTCCCGTCGATCCCACCCATTGCTGCAGCAATCAAGACGGCGTCCTCCATCGTTCCCAGGGTATCGACAAATCCATACTGGACAGCCTGCTTCCCTGTGAACACGCGGCCGTCGGCGTACTGGAGTACCTTCTGCCTCTCAAGCTTCCGCTCCGTTACAATAACAGTGACAAACTGATCGTAGACATCCGCAAGAAGCTGGTCAAAGAATTTCTTCTCATCCTCAGTCGTCGGGCGGAACGGAGAACCGA
>DKJQ01000073.1 GCA_002454845.1 Ignavibacteria bacterium UBA6688 | reverse complement strand
AGCTCCCTGCAGGAAGATTCCCGCTTGCCGCACCCCGGATTTCTCCCCGTTCGTGATCCAGGCGATAACTTGCAGGGACCATCACCGCTCCCTGCGCGTTCCGGACCGTCACGGTGGAGGGGATGAGATGTTTATTCTTCAACCGGACCAGCGCGGTATCCTGACCAATGAACATCTCCGTGATACTCTGGAGATCCCTGACCGAATAGGCCGTCGTCACGCGGGGCCATTCCAATGTGTCCGCGGCATCGATCTTCCCATTCTTGAAGTTGTCCTCCTCGTCCGTCAGCGTGTCGAAGAATTCCAGCCGGTACGTATGTCCCGTAATCTTCGTGTTGTCGACGACCTTGTACCGGACATCCCCCGTGCCGTAGCGGACCACGGGAGCGACCGGAACGGCATCCGGCGGGAAGACATACCCGGCAGCCTTGGCGTTGGGAACCACCACGGCAGTGTTGACGTCGGTGAGCACTTCTCCTGTGGCCTGCACCGAAATGAACTTGGTATTCTCCGACGGGAAGATCCCGAGGAACTCATCCCCCCGGTCATACGCGACGATCGCATAATAGTAGCGACGACCGTTCTCCACATCGCGGTCCACGAAGGTATGCAAAAGTCCCGTGTCGTCCCCCAGGAAGTACGAAAACCCGGAGGCCGCTGCGAACAGTTCGGCATTCGCACGGAAGTAACCGCTGATGCTGTTGCGGAGGTCGAACTGGGCAAAGGGGCGGTAGCCCTGCGGCGTTCCGCTCGCATCGGTCACGGTGAAAATGTCGCTGAAATCGGGATCGGTCGAGCGGTAGATCTTGTACCCCTCAAAATCACGGATCTTCAGAACCGGATCGAGCGACGCTTCCGCAGCACGGTCCCAGTACAGGGTCACCTGCTTGTCTCCCGGGACAGCCACCAATGTCGGTTTATCGGGAGGCTGGGGAAATTGATAATTGCTGTCATAGATTTTCTGGACGGTCTGTTTGTTCTTCAACAGATCGGTGATGTCTTCCTCGATGCTTCCTCCCTGCCCACCGCCGTAGACCAGCGCGAGGGAGAACCGCTCCGTGGCACCGCCGAGCATGGGGAAATAACCCGACCCGTAGATGAAGTCGCCATCCTCTCCCCGCTCCGGCCTGTTGCTGACGATGGAATTGGGAACATCGAAGAACCCGGGGGCAAGATTGGTCCAGAGCGATTCGTCATCCCCCAACCGGACGCGGCCGGCAGGGGTGAAATAATAGAAGCTTGTCAAACCAATCTGATCGGACTCGTTCACGTCGGTCTTGTCAATGTTCGGCTCGCCGGGCAGACCGGTATCTCTTCCCAGGGCGTCATAGCCGGAGGTCGGCAGTCCGTCCGCTTCGCCGAAATCGCCCGTCCCCGGGATCCCGTCCCGTCCGACGTCGTCAAACTCACGGTTCCAGTCCTGGTCGTTATCCACCTGGTCGTCGCGCCGCTCATCGATCATGCTTAACGGGTTCGTCCCGAGTCCGAGCCTGTGGTCGATGTACCGAACCGGCCTCAGCACATCGATCAGCGTCCGGGGAGGGACGGTCCTGGTGCGCTTGATTTGCCGGTAGTGGAGATAGAAATTTTCATCGATGATGCCGTCAAAGTCGTTGTCGCTCCCATCGTACGCGTTGGGATTGACGAATTCGTTCCCCTGGAAATCCCGGACGATATTCCCCTCCGCCACGCGTGTGATGCCGGGCCTGATCAGGGTCGATCGCCCGCGGGTGTACACCGTGACCGTGTCGGTATTCGGGACCGTGTAGAGGATGCGGCTGTAATCGTCCCGGATGAGAACCAGTTGATCCCCCGGCCGGATCAACGTGGAGTCGAAACTTTCCGCCCGGAAGTACGGAGCCGAGAAGGCAAAGGCGGACGAGTCTGCATCGCCGTCGTTGTCCAGACCGTCGAACGGATTCCCCGGACTCTCCAGGAACGCGTATCCCACCATGCCGACCTGCCCGCGCCAGAGCGGATTGCGGCTGTTGTTGCGCGGGAAATCGCCGGTATAGGTAATGTTGTTCCGGACGTCATAGAAGGACCAGTCATCGTCATATTCCTGGGGGGAATCGTCCGTACCCGTCACGCCGATATAGGTGCCGACCAGCATGCCGAACACGACTTTGTCGTAGGTGACGGTCCCCGTGTTCGTGATCTCGTACAGCCAGAAGATGTTGTCCTTCGCGAGGAATTGAGCCCACTGTAAACCGCGCACGCGCACCTCGAGGCCGAGTCCGTTCCGGGAAGGCCTTGCGGGGTCCGGTTTGAACGCGATCCGTGCGGGGTTATTGTCTGCAAGATTGAAGCGCTCGTCGTTATTATCATCCATCACGAAGTAGCTCTCCTGGTCGGCGCTGATGCGCTTGCCGAAGTATCCGTTCCACGACCCCCGCCATCCCGGGTCGCTCGGATCACCCATCTTATCCGGCCAGAACAAGGGCCAGGAATTGCGGTCGGTGCTGAGGGCAACCTTCTGCTGGTTGGCGTTGATATACCCGCCGATCGGTTCGAAGGCCCAGGATTTGCCGGTGCGCGGATCCTCGTCACGCAACTCGGTCGGGCGTTCGACCGGCACCGTCATGACGGAATGGAACAGCCCGGCACCAAATTTCACTTCGGCCCCCACCATGGGACTCACATCGCCAAGGAAACCGTTATTGTCGTTCTTCCATGCGCCCCGCGGACCTCCCGTGGAGGGCTGGCCGATGACACCCCAGTTCCCGAAGACACTCCGGACCTGATTCCCGTTGTGGACGGCAGAGCGGCGGAACTCCCGTCCGCTCTGCGCCCGCACCACGCCACAGATGGTCACGGCCAGGATTACGAATGTTATTCCAGTTTTTAAAGGATTACGTTGCATGGTCCTTGCTGTCGGCGTGAGGTCTGCCGTGAAGTTTCCCTCTGAGTTCTCCGTGCCTCCGTGGCATTTCTTTTCCGGCCTGCACGTCCTCAAAGTTCCAAATTGATGCCAAATTCGATCCGCCGCGGCTCCGAATAGAACTGCGGTACCCGGAACGCTTCTTCGAGCGGATTGACGAGCTCGGGAGGATTGATCTGCCGCGCCCGTTGCTCATCCGTCGTGAAACCGGCACGGCCGGTGTCGTCAAAGACCCCCACCTCGTTCCGCGCATCGAACAGGTTGAAGACACGAACGAAGAAAACGAAGCGGTATGGGTCCAGTTTCAATTCATAGTGGGCCCTGCCGTCGATGTTGAAAAACTGCGGCTTGATCTGGCTGTTGGTCAGCAGAGCGGTGATGTCGGTCGATCGTCTCGGCGTGTAGGGTGTTCCCGTGCCGAACTGGCCGATGAAACTGAGGCTCCAGGACGGCATGGAATACGACACAGTGCTGTTGAGAGTATGGCGCTGGTCCCATCCGAGCGGCACGAGCTGGACTTCCGGCAGGGCTCCTCCCGCCACGGCATTGCGCGCCTCGCGGGGATCCGATGCACTGCCACGCGCCACCTGGTAGGTGTAGTCCACCGTCGCAGCCAACCCTCCCGCAAATCGCTTGTTGAAGGAAAGCACCAGGCCGCGAATAAATCCGAAATCGCTGTTTACATACTTGCTGTACGTGGCCGAACCTCCGAAGATCACGATCTCATCACCGCGGGTGCCGGTCAGGTTCCGGATGTCGCGAATGTAGGCTGTGACATCGACCGCCATGTCATCCGAGAGCTGCTGTTGCACGCCGAGCTCCGCGTTGATGGTCTGCTCGGGCTCCAAATTCGCGTTCCCGACCACTCCCTGATTGCCGGTACCGAAGCCGATTTTGAAATCGGGATTTTCATACAGGCGCTCGAAGCGGGGGACCTGGAAGAAATGCCCGTACGAGAAATGTACCACACCGCGATCCGTGATCGGGAAGGCAGCCCCGAAGCGCGGACTGATCTGAAATTTTTTGGGGGCTTTGCTGTACCAGTACGCTCGCCTGTCCTCGACCGTCTTCGTCCGCTCGCCCGGATCCTGAATCCCGTTTCCGTTGGCATCCTCAAAACGGTTGCCCGGCTTGATCGGGTTGTAAATGCTCGGGTCACTCTCATCGTTCAAGATGAAGCCGTCGGGTTCAAAATAGTCGAACCGCATTCCCAGGTTGATGATCAGGTCCGAGAACTCCATCTTGTCCTGAAGATAGCCGGAGAACTCGAACGGCTTTCGCTCATACATATCATGGAAGTTGGAGGAAAGCTCCGGGATCCTGGTTCGAATGAAAGGGCTGTCCCTGGTAAGATCGATGTCGGACTGCTCGTCCACCGGTTGAAGCGTCATGCTCTCAAAGAAAATCTTATGGGAGCGGACTTCGAGCCCGAGTTTTACCATGTGCGACTGAGTCATTTGGCTCGACAGGTCGAGTTTGACCAGTCCCGTCGTCGTGGCCCGGTGGAACCGTCCGAGGTCCGTGCCTCCGGTCAGGGCGCTGTACTGGTCGAGCGGCAGACTTACCTTGGGGTGCACGTACCGGGAATCGAACGGATCCTCGTACAGATAGTACTCGTAGTCCTTCTGGAAGAGGGACGCACCGACTGTGTAGAACGTGAAGTTGCTGAGGGTATGCGTGAACTGCAAAATCTGGGTCGTGCTGACGCTATAATTGCTTCCGATACCGTCCGGGTTATAAAAGAAAACCCGGTTATATGCTTTCGAGGTGTTGTCGTCATGGATGATGTTGTACGTCAGCTTCAGCAGGGAGGCTGGGCGCCAGGTAAGCTTCCCCTGCGCGTAAATCCGCTCACTCGAACTCATCGGCACGATGGCGCTGTCTCCGCGTCCCGACGGATCTCTATAAAGATGAAATGCACCGGTGCTGTCGGTATAGGCAATATTACCCGGCGTAAAGCGGCGGACCCCGTTCAACCAGCCGTCGAAGGAGATATAGCGGGCATTGGTGAAAAATGTAAGGTTCTCTCCGAAAATGGGACCGCTGATATTCCCCTCGAAATTCCTGATCGCCAGGGGCCTGAACTCGTCGATCCCCGGAAATAGCGTTGTCTCACTGCTCAAGTAGTCTCCCCCATACATGCCGAGCGATCCGGTAAAGGATCTCCCCCCCTCCCGCGTGGCAATGTTCACGACCCCCGACATCGCCTGGCCGAACTCCGCGTTGAAGGCGCCGGAAACGAGCTGCACCTCCTGAATTAGGTTCTTGTTCACCTCCACCACCTGGCTGCCGTCATACACGTCGGTCACCGGAACGCCGTCGATCCAGTACGCTACTTCCCCTTTTCTTCCGCCGCGGAGACTTCCCGCCACGAAGCCTGCCTGGAGGGAAAGGACCTGGGAGAATTCCGTGATTGGAAGCGCAGAGAGATCGTCCTTCGTGATAACGGCGGTTTTCGCCGTTTGGTCCTTGCGGACGAGCGGGCGTTCGGCAATCACCAGGACTTCCTGGCCGAGTTCGAGCACCGCTTCGGAGAGCACGATGTTGATCTCCGTTGTCAGATCGATATTCACACGCACCTCGGAAACTTTTGTCGTCCCATAGCCGATCATTGAGGCGACGAGTGTGTACGTCCCGGGGGGAACGTTCAGGATCATGTAGTTTCCGTCCAGATCCGTTGAGGCGCCGAGATTCGTTCCCTCGACGACAATGTTGGTGCCGATGAGCCCCTCGCCGGTCCCCTTCTCCTTCACCGTTCCGACAATCTTGCCCCCCGGTCCCGCCAGAGCCGGAAGGACCATGCACGGCAGCGCAACGAGCAGAGCCGCGAGGAGATGTGCGAGAGCTTTATGATTCATCTTCATGATGATAGTAGAACAACCATACACTGAGACCGGATCTACAACATTTTGTGCCTTCTGTGCATTTTTGTGGCAAATAACGAGAGAGCGTTCGAGGCTGTTTCTAGTCCGATTGAGCGGGACGTGCCGCTCCGCATGAGGTCCGGATAACAAGCTCGGGCATGAAGCGTTCCTCCCTCGGAACCGCGTTCGGATCATTCATCCGTCCAAAAAGCATCTCAACCGCGAGGGAGCCCATCTCGTACATGGGTTGCCTCATGGTGGTAAGCTGCAAATAACTTGCGAGCTCGATATCATCGAAGCCGACGAGAGCCATGTCCTTGGGACAACTCACGCCCGCCTGCGCGAGGGCTTGCAACGCCCCGGCCGCCTGGACGTCGCTGGAGACGAAGAGCGCCGTCGGGGCGGCGGATCCCATGACGAGAAACTCCTTCATCAGCTCGGCGCCGGTCTCTTTCGTGAATCCGTCGAGTGTCGAGGAGGTGCTTGCCCGCACGTACTCCGGCTTGACTTCAAGATCGTTCTCGTGCATCGCCTTCAGGAACCCGTCGAGTCGCTGCCGTGCCGGGGGACTCTCCAGGTTCGCGCTCAGCATGCCGATCTTCCGATGCCCGAGTTTGATCAGATGTTGCGTGGCTGCCGCCGCACCGGCAACGTTATCCACATAGATCGAATCGAAATTCTTGTGATGCGCGTCCACCAACACCATCGCGGTGCGTTGCGCGTTCGGACCGAGGAATTCCTTCGGCGTCTTCATAGAAAAGAAGAGCACACCGTCTGCGCGGCCGCGGAGCGCGTTACGCTTTACGGATGCCGAGACCTGCTCGGGGTCATTGACGCCGTACAGGACGAGATCATAATCGCGCTCACCGAGACTTGCCTGAACGCCCCGCAGGACCTCCACGAAGAAGAAGGTCGTGAAGAAGGGGATGACGGCGAGAATGGAGTTTGTCCGGTTTCGGGCGAGTCCGCGCGCATAGGGATGTGGATGATAATTGAGTCGCTTCGCAACCTGCGTGACGCGTTTCCTGGTGGTTTCAGAGACGCTGGGATGATCGTTGAACACGCGCGACACGGTGCCTATTCCAACTTTTGCTTTCTTGGCGATATCGTAGATGGTGACTCGCATGATCGAAGGTGGTTTGTTCTGCCTCTGAGCGCTACGCTGAAGAGTTCCCGCGAATCCTCACGAAGGATTAAGAATGGTTTCTCCCACAGCAGTTATTGGTGCAGATTTGTGTAGATTCGTGGGGAGAGTTTCTCTGTGTTTTTTTTGAGATGCCCTACGAGAGTACTCCGAAATTTCAAAAGAGGAAAACAACGAGAGGATCTTGGAAGCGCTTCCACAATTTACCAGTTAATTTTCATTTGTCAA